>JBHHYN010000146.1:0-6015 GCA_046757565.1 Gammaproteobacteria bacterium
TTAGGAAGTGGAGTGGGTCCATACCATTATCCATGCAGTCGTGCGTCGCTCTACCGACTGCCTCCATGCAGTCGTCGGCTTTCTCAGATGCTGATTTATTACCATATAAACTCCGTTTTTCGAAAGACTCGTGCCTCGCCTGAACGAAAAATTTCTAATTTTGAGATAGGTTCTAGTGATTGATTATGACTCTTGTGACAGTTATGTCCGGGCAGAGATAAACATACCACATGTAACCTTAGTATATGGCATTAGTGATTTTGTTCCCTCATTATACCCGGGAACGCCCGCATAATTCAAAGATGCCTGCGCTGATATACCGCTGTTTCCCAATGGTGTTATGTGATTAAGGAATGATACAGGGATGCTGTTTGCGCAGAGAGACATAAAGCCGCACCTCAGAAGTATTTAATTCCCCTTATCTGCATAAATTGTATTACTATAATACCAAGTCACTGATATCTGTTCCCAACGAGAATTTATCCATGCGACAAGTTGTTGTTCATCCAGGAGAAGATCATTATTGGGTTGCTGAATGCCCCAGTTTGCCGGGTTGCATCAGCCAGGGTCAAACCCGTGAAGAGGCCCTGGAAAATATAAAAGAAGCCATTCAGGGCTATATCGCAGCTCTGGAAGAAGATAATTTATCTATCCCGGAAGAGCACTTCGATACAATGCTAGTTGCCTTGTGAGTAAGCTACCACGGATCTCGGGACGAGAATGTATTGCTGCATTAGGTAAAATCGGTTTTTATAAAAAACGGCAACAAGGCAGTCACGTTATTCTGCGTCGTGATAATCCCTTTGCACAACTGGTGGTTCCCGATCATAAAGAACTGGACAGGGGAACATTACGTGCAATAATCCGGGAGTCCAATCTTAGTGTGGATGAATTTAACAAGCTGGTATAAGGATACCCCCCTCCTCTATGCTTGGTGCTACTGCAGCTACCCTGAAGATCGGCTAAAGTTGCTGCGGTTGATCCAGATCATGGTGGATGCGGCAAAAAAGCCGTTAAAATAATAACTTGTTTATCATTCAATTATTCAAGAGATGCCCCATCGTGACAGCGGAATCAAGGGCCTGTTCGTCAAGACCTGGAACAGGGTGTTGTGCTCAAGTCCCCGAAAGGCGGCGGTGGCACTGTTACTTGTGTTTTTGCTGGGTGTGATTGCCTGGGGCGGATTCAACTGGTCACTCGAGCTGACCAACAGTGAATCGTTCTGTATCTCATGCCATGAGATGGAAAAAAATGTCTACAGGGAGTACCGGCATACGGTTCACTATTCGAACAGGACCGGCGTGCGCGCCACCTGTCCCGATTGTCATGTGCCCAGGGAGTGGATGCACATGGTGGTGCGTAAAATTACCGCGACTAATGAACTGTTCCAGAAAATCCGGGGAACCATTGATACGCGGAAGAAATTCCTGGCCAGAAGGCCTGAACTTGTCAAGGCTGTATGGCAGACGATGCGGCAGTCAGATTCCAGGGAATGCCGGAATTGCCACAATTTTACCTTTATGGATACTAGAAAACAGGAAGCGGGGGCCGCTAAAATTCACCTCGAGGCCAGGCAAACCGGCAAGACCTGCATTGACTGCCATATGGGCATCGCCCACGAACTTCCCGAGGGACTCATGGATAGCGAACATGAACGGTTCAAACGGCAGGGGCAGGAGTGCCGCATGTGCCACATCAGAATGGCGCAGATCCCGACAGACGAAGAGTGGGATTGGGATTAGGTTATTGACATCCAGGCAGGTGCATAATTCGCCCGTTTTTGATTTGGATCAATCTGGACTGGATAATATTCGGTATCATTCAAATTTTGATTTAATGAGTGTTCATGACAAAACATGAGGAAAGATTGATGCGAGTTCTCAAACAGTTGGCCTCTCTGTCCGCCGCTTCCATAGCCTTGGCAGTATTGATTGGGTCACCCGTCCGGGCGCAGGATGCCGGGCTTGTACAAACCGGCAGGGACCTTTTCAACAAAAATTGTGTGTTTTGCCACCAGGCCGATGCCATCGGCAAACCCGGCGTGGCCCCGTCCCTCACCAACAAAGAGTTGTTGTCCAACGCCTCGGACAAATATCTGCTGAGCACCATTCGTGACGGCCGGCCGGGAACGGGTATGCCTCCGTTCGCCCATCTGGGACGGGACGGTATCAGGGCGATAGGCGCGTTCCTGCGCTCCCACTCCCATGATGCGAACAAGGCAAAAGAGGTCGATGGCCAACACGATGCCCATGGCGACCCGAGGTTGGGGAAACTCTGGTTCGATCATATCTGCGCGGCCTGCCACGGCAGAAACGGGGACGGTTATATCGCCGGCGGCACCGGGACGGCCATTGGCAAGGCCGGGTTTTTAGACAAGGCCTCGGACGGCTTTATCCGTGCTACCATCAAGGAGGGCCGCTCCAATACCCGTATGCGGGGCTTCCAGGGACCGGACGGCCTGGCCAATTTCTCCGATCAGGAGATCGACGACATTATCGTCTATATGCGCACTTTACCGAACAAGAGCCAGTGAGGAACTATCATGAAACGTTTTAAGACAAACCGGCGCAATTTCCTGAAAGGCAGCGCCTTCATAACCGGTTCCGCAGCCGGGGCCAGTCTCTTCGTCGCCGGCAACCCGGAGCTGGAAGCAGCACCGGCCGCCACGGGATCGGCAACTCGTACTACCGCCCTGGCCCAGTGTCCCTACTGTGGCGTGGGCTGCGGCACGATTATCCAGGTGGAGAACGGCAAGATCGTCGCCATGCGCCCGGACAAGGACCATCCCACCAATAATGGCCTGCAATGCATCAAGGGCCTGACCGCCGCCGAGCCGATGTATGTAGACCGTCTGCAGGGCGACTCCTATGTGCGTAAGGATGTGTGGGCGGAATGGAACAAGCCCGGTCACGGTGATCTGGAATATGTCAGCAACAGCAAGGGGTCATTTGACGATGAGCATTTCGTGCGGGTGCCCTACAAGCAGGCATCGGAGATGGTGGCCCACAAGGTGGCGCATTTGGCGAAGACCTATGGCGGCAACTCCATCGGTCTGTACGGTTCCGGTCAATTGACAGTGGAAGGCCAGTTCCTGGAAAACAAATTCATGAAGGGTGTGCTCGGTTCCAACACCATCGAGGCCAATGCCCGTATGTGTATGACCTCGGCGGTGACCGGCTATTTCGCTACCCTCGGTTCCGATACGCCACCCCTGGCCTACGAGGACATTGAGCTGTGTGACATGATCATGCACTTCGGTCACAACGCCCGTGAATCCCACCCGATCATCTTCTGGCGCGCCGCGGATCATAAAAAGAGAGATAACATCCCCACGGTGGTGGTGGATCCGCGCTATACCGGCACCAGCAAGGGCTATGCCGACATCAATGCTGACAATCACGTGCACGTGCCGCTGCTGAATGGTGATATCAGTTTCCTCAACTCCCTGGCCCATGTGCTGCTCAAGGAACATAAGGACATTATCGACTGGGAATTTTTGAAGGCCCATGCCGTCGGCTGGAAGGAGTATGTGGACGCTGTGCTCAAGGACTACAGCCCGGAGCAGGTACAGGACCGGATGGGTTCTGCCGAGGTCACGCCTGCCCTGATCCGCCGCGTTGCGGGCATGTTTGCCGATGCCACCCGCAAACGCCTGGCGCGCAGTAAAAACACCCAGGCAGGTGACAAGGTGGGTGTACCCGGCGGTGCAGGCTATGGCGGTGTCATTATCATGTGGGGCATCGGTTATAATCAGCATATTCACGGCCAGCACAATGTCATCTCTATTATCAATCTGCTGACGCTGACCGGAAACCTGGCCAAGCCCGGCTGCGGCCCGTTCTCCATGACCGGCCAGCCCAACGCCATGGGAGAGCGCTTCACCGGTGGCCTCACCGGACGTCTGCCCTACAACGAACCGCTGAAAAATGCCAAACACCGCCGCTGGATTGCCGATCTCTGGGGGGTGCCGGAACCCAATCTGGTGCGCGCCCTGAACTCGAAAAATCCGGGCATGGCGGTCGGTATGATGGAACGCGCCCTGAAAGGAGAGGTAAAGGCCATATTCATGGTCTATGCTACCCATATCGACCTGCCGGACAGCCATAATTTGGTGCGCCCGGCGCTCGCCAGGACCTTTACCGTGGTGCAGGAGATCTATCGTCATGCCCCCAATAACCTGTATGCGGACGTGATCTTCCCGGCCGCCACCTGGGGGGAAGTGCAGGGCGTTTATATCTCCTCGGAGCGGCGCATCAACATCTGCGAAAAGGCGGCCGAGCCGCCTCCGGGATGCCGGCCGGATATGGACATGGTCATCGACAAAGGCAAGGAGATCGGGGCGCTGTTGGGCCTGGACGTGGCCCGTATCTTCCCCTATACCCGGGACAAGAAAGGCTTCTATGATGCGGGGCAGGTCCTCGACGAGATCATCCGCGGCTCAAAGGACACGGACACCGATCTGACCGGGATACTGGAGGTCCAGAAAATAGACGGTGTGACCCCCTACGAGCAACTGAAAAAATTGCGGGGCATCCAGTGGCCTGCGCCCACCTATGCCATCGCCAAAAGTGGTGGCACCAAGCGCCGCTACATGTTGCAGGAGGGCGCCTGGAAAAACCGTCCCTACGGGTATTTCCGCACCAAGGACGGCAAGGTGCACTTCAAGTTATGCCGCCAGGACTACAGTAATCGTCAGGCGCTCACCGCCAAACTGATGGAGTTCGGCGCCAAACCGGGTGTGTATAGCATCGATAACATACCCTTGTTGACCGAGGCGCGGGACAAGGGCCTGACCCCGGATCTGCCCGATGAGGAGTACCGGGACAGAAAGTGGCAGGCCATTCCCAAGGACAAGTACCCCTATTGGCTGGGACTGGGCGTGGTCTATGAGCACTTCCACACGGCCAAGTCCAACCGCAGTCCCACTACCCGGCGCCTGGTGCCGGAACAGTATGTAGAGATGCATCCGCAAGATGCCAAAACACTGGGTATCAAGGACGGCGATAAGGTGCGGCTCATCACCCGCCGCGGTTCCTATGAGGCACGGGCGCAGGTAGGCAGTAACAGCCTGGTGAAACCGGCGCGTAACAGCGTCCCTCGTGGCTACTTGTTCAGTCCCTGGAACCTGTCGGTAGCGGACAGTGCGGATCCAAAGAAGAACAAGTGGCTGGTCAACGCCGTCTCCAACCGCTCCTGGGACCCGGTGTCCGGGCAGGTGGACTTTAAAAAGTCGGCGGCACGCATTGAGAAAGTATAAAACGAAGGTAAAGATTGAAAGTGGAAAGTGAAAAGATGTGCAAACATCATTGGAGACGCTATGCCACAATCTTTGTTCTGTGAGCTTCTTAACGCTTTTCCCTGATGAAACGTAGGGCGTTTTTACAGGAATTGATTGCAGCTGCTGCTGCACTGGCGGCGGCGCCCATCAGTGCCGCCGGGAGGGGTCAGGGTCGATCCCGCATCCGCTATCTGCGCCCGCCCGGCGGTCTGGCTGAAGATGAGTTCGTCGGTCGTTGTATCCGTTGTGGCCAATGCGGGGAGGCCTGCCCCAACCGCTGTATTAAATTCTTCGGTATGCAAAACGGCATCTCCTCCTACAATACGCCTTACCTGATCCCACGGGAACAGGCCTGCATCCTGTGCATGAAATGTGGCGAGATTTGTCCCACCGGCGCTATTCAGAAGATTGAGCATGAGGCCGGGGCGATCCTCGATAATGTCAAGATGGGCAAGGCGCGAGTAGACGAGAGCCTGTGTCTCTCCTATCAGGGAAAATCCTGCGGTGTCTGTTACCGCGCCTGCCCGTTGCAGGATGTCGCCATTACTGTCGGCTGGATGGAACAACCCCATGTCCAGGATGCCTGCGTCGGTTGTGGCCTGTGTGAACGATCGTGTATCCAGATCCCGCAGGCCATCCGTATCATCCCTAATCATGTATAGCAGAGATAAAAATTAACCACAGAGACACAGAGATCACAGAATAAGAAAATTAACCACAGAGACACACTGCTGCCG
>JBHHYN010000147.1:0-5965 GCA_046757565.1 Gammaproteobacteria bacterium
TTGAGTAGCCTTATCTACTGGATTCCCGTTTTCACGGGAATGACGGTATTTATGTTATAGGGG
Source organism: Gammaproteobacteria bacterium (assembly GCA_046757565.1). Taxonomy (GTDB): domain Bacteria; phylum Pseudomonadota; class Gammaproteobacteria; order Eutrophobiales; family Eutrophobiaceae; genus JBHHYN01. The sequence goes on from JBHHYN010000147.1 coordinate 64, forward strand.
GTCGGAGTGATTTAATTTTAATCACTCCGACCCCTTTTCTCCTCTTGATTCCAGGGACGATGTCGGTGCCGTCTTGATAACCGGTAAGGGCAGGGCTTTCTGCGCCGGATTCAATTTAAAGAAGATTCCGGAGTTTGATGAAGGTTTGTCGAAGATCAGCGATCATTTCCGTGAACTGGCCATGTGGTGGCATCAGGTTTTCCATAAGATGGTACGCATGCCCAAAGCCCGTCCTGGCCGCCGTGAATGGACCGGCCGGGTTTTATAAAATCAAATCCAAGTAATCAGACTACTTGAAATAATAATTCAACGTTCCTGTTTGTGTACCGGCTTGCTGCTTAATCATTCCACATCCGGTTATTGCGCCTTGCTGGCTGGGATCAATCGGTTGCAGATGTTTTTGAAAGTAGATGCAATACGTCCGGCAGTTCCACGTGACTGTTGAAGATTCGATGGGCGCCTGCTGCGCAAAGTTGAGCAGGGTTCCCTGCGCCGGAGAGCACCCCGATAACAGTCATCCCGGCGGCAAGACCCGCCTGCATATCAATGGACGTATCGCCGACATAGGCGGCATTTTCAGGTACTGTTTCCAGACTATCCAGGCATTTAAACAGGCCCTCGGGATGAGGCTTTCGCTTACTGACATCCGAGCCGGTGATCACCGCGTCGAAGAGTTCCCGGACACCGGTTCGATACAGTATCTCCAGCGATTCTCCACCCAGAGCGGTGACAATACCGAGCTGGAATCCACCAGATTTCAGTTTGCTTAAAGTTTGGGCTACGTCAGGAAAAACGCTGACATTCTCCATGGCAATTTCCGGCCAGAGCCGCTTGGCGTTATTCTTCAACCTGTCGATAACTTCTCTGCGGTTCGGTAAATCAACAGGCAGTGAAGGTTCCCAGAAATGCTTTCCGTAATTCAGTGATTCTGTTACCTGGGCGCGGCTGATCTCATGCCCCAGTCCGGCTGCGGAGCGTCGGGCAAGAATATAAAAGGCATCCACAGAATCCACCAGTGTCCCGTCCAGATCGAATATGACAGCGCTTGTCTGAAGTGGATGCATTACTTCCAGCAGGAGCGGATCCTTGTCATGCAAAGAGAGATGTTGGCGAAGCGATATGGAGGAGATGAGTTCTATTTGACTGGCAGGGTAGTTATCGACTTCCGGATAGATAATGGCGGCGCTGAAGCGGTTGGCGATATAAACAGGATAACAGCGCGCGTTACAGTTTTTTTCTGAAGGACTGTAGATAGTATGGCCTTCTGTTCTGCTCAGATCCCGCCAGTTCTCAAGCGATGTTTCATCCTGTAACAGTAAATTCAATGTTCCAGGGTGGGGGTCTATACCCAGTTTTGTCTTGAATTGCTGCTTGGCCCAGCTTAGTTGAGTAAACGCTGTTCCGTTACCGGATCCTGATGCAACTTCGCCTATTATAGGGGGTCGGAGTGATTTAATTTTAATCACTCCGACCCCTTTTCTTGTAACAGATTCAATTGGTGGAGCCGAGGAGGATCGAACTCCCGACCTTCGCATTGCGAACGCGACGCTCTCCCGGCTGAGCTACGGCCCCACATTGCCAAGTATAAAGTGACACGTTTAAAGTGAAAAGCATAGATTTGCTTTATCTAGTTTATTGATTCAACTGGGTTATCTATTCTTTTGAAAGAGTAAGCATTCAATCAGAGCGGCTGTGGGAATTGTCAGGATCAACCCGAAAGGGTGTCAGGGGGTATCCCCGCTACGGGCGGGCCGGGAACCTTGATCATCAATTTCTGTCCCAGCTTAGAGGATACCATATATAATGTAGTAATGCACGAGACACTGCCTTTACTCCAGCCCTCCAGTTTCCCGTCTCTGACGCGCAGACCCCTGGAAGTGCTGCAAATTAATATCGGTTTGCGTTGTAATCTGGCCTGTCTGCACTGTCACGTCAATTCTAATCCCTACCGGAAGGAAAAGATGGACAGTGCCACCATCGATCTGGTCCTGGAATTTCTACGCATTAACGGTATCCCGACGCTGGACATAACCGGTGGGGCGCCGGAGATGCATCCAGGGTTTCGCGATCTTGTTGTCCAGGCCAGGCATCAAGATGTACATGTCATTGACCGGTGTAATTTAACCATTCTGGAGGAGCCTGGTTATGAAGATCTGCATACATTCCTCGCCGAAAACGGTGTCGAGATCATCGCGTCTCTGCCATGCTACCAGGAGGAAAATGTCGATCAACAGCGTGGCAAGGGTGTGTACAAAAACAGCATTCAGGCCCTGCAGAAACTTAACCAGGCAGGTTATGGCCTGCCTGAAAGCGGTCTCACCCTCAACCTTGTCTATAATCCATTAGGACCCACGTTACCTCCGCCACAGGAGGAACTCGAAAAAACCTATAAGGAGATTCTCTTCAATAGCTATGGAATTGTCTTTAATCGATTATTTACCTTGAGCAATATGCCCATCAAACGCTTTGGCAGTACCCTCATCAGCAGGGGTGAATTTGATCGCTATCTGGCGTTGTTGAAAGGCGCCCACAGGGAAGAAAATCTGGGGCAGGTCATGTGCCGCACCCTGCTTAGTGTTGACTGGCAGGGATATATCTATGATTGCGATTTTAACCAGATGCTGAATCTGGGCATGAAAGTCAATGGGTCCAACTCCGTGCATCTCTCCGATCTGTTGGGAAAGGAGCTGACGGGACAGGCGATCACGGTACGCGATCATTGCTATGGCTGTACGGCGGGGCAGGGGAGCAGTTGCGGTGGGGCATTAACTACATAGTTCAACGTTCCAGGTTCAATGTCAACGTTACCTGATCCTTAGCTCTTTTACCTTAAACCTTAAACCTTAAACCTTGAACCTTAACCTTTCAACATGATTATCTCCGTAATTATTCCAACACTCAACGAAGCGGATACAATTGTCGATTGCCTTAATCCCCTGCAAATATTGCGGCGGCATGGTCATGAGCTGATTATTGTTGATGGTGGCAGTAGCGATGACACCGTTACGCTGGCCGCTCCGTTATGTGACAGGATTATCCGGAGTGACAAAGGCAGGGCACGGCAGATGAATGCCGGTGCCGGTGCCGCCGTGGGTGACATCTTTCTGTTTCTCCATGCCGATACCATCATCCCTTTTGCTGTTGCTGATCTCCTGGAGAACAGGGTGCAATGTGATAGTGCCTGGGGCAGGTTTGACGTACGCCTATCCGGTACGCAGCCACTTTTAAGAACTATCGAATTTTTCATGAATGTGCGTTCGCGGTTGACCGGTATTGCAACGGGTGATCAGGCGATATTCGTAACCCGGGTACTATTTCGCAAGGTTGGTGGTTTCCCCGATATCGAACTGATGGAAGATATTGAGTTATCAAAAAAACTGAAGAGATATTGCCCTGCTTTGTGTCTTGCGGACAGAGTGATTACCTCAAGCCGCCGTTGGGAACAGCGTGGGATCATCAGGACGGTATGGAAAATGTGGTCACTGCGGCTGCGCTATCTCTGCGGCGCCAACCCGGTCCTGCTTGCCAAAGACTATGATTGACGAAGAATGTGCCTTAATGGTATTTACCAAAGCACCTGTACCGGGGAAAGTCAAAACGCGGCTGATCCCTTCGATAGGGGAAGCGGCCGCGGCAGATCTCTATAAATCCCTTATATTACGCACGTTACGCACGGCATGCAGTTCAAATATGGGCTCCATTCAACTCTGGTGTCATGACAACCTTGATCACCCGTTTGTGTTGAAGTGCTGTAAGGATTTCCCTGTGGAATTGCATAGTCAGCAGGGGAGTAATCTTGGTGAGCGGATGTACCATGCGATTAAAGAAGCCCTGGGGCATGCCGGCTATGCATTGGTGATTGGGTGCGATTGCCCTGAACTCTCCTTGAGTGATATCCATACCGCATGCAGGAAGCTGCGGGGAGAGCATGATGTTGTCCTGGGCCCCTGCGAGGACGGTGGCTACTATCTTATCGGGGCCAAATCTGTAGATGAAGGGATTTTCAATGGAATAGAGTGGGGGAGCGCAACCGTTCTTTCTGATACACGGCAACGGATGCAGGCACTGGGGATGAACTGGTGTGAATTAAGAGAACACTGGGACCTGGATTGCCCTGCAGATCTGTTTAGATATCAAACTCTTGTTTCCTGTTCTTCACAGTTGCCAGTTATTGATCGCTTTGACGTTTCAGGGTTTTAATATTTTCTCTTTCAAGCTTTGCTATGACCCGTGACAGTTCCTGGCGGTCTGAATTGTTCAGAGAGGAAAATCTGGCCCCAATTCGGGTATTGCGTAACGGCCTGGTTTCCTCAATACGCATAATCTCAAGCGAACCGACGATCTTTTTTCCATCGGGTATCTGGATGATGCAGGTGGGGATCTCATCCCCTATGGCCAGTTTTTCCGATGATGGTAATGACAATCTCGCACAAAATCCGCTTAGCGATAAATCCCTGAGTTCGGCATGGATCAATACTTCATTTTCCGTCGCCAGGTCTGCCCGGAGTGGTTTGCTGATACTTATTGGCACCCGGTAATTGTCACGTCGTTGGTGGTGATAAACATATTTCGGTATCCGGATTTTGTAATACTCGGCTCCGTCCTGCTCCGATGCAGCATCAACAGTGCCGGAAAATTGTAGAAGTATCCCCTCCAGTTGTGTCTCAATGGATAGTTTCTGATGGAGCAGGGGAGTCCTGATTTGATTTCTTGGATAAAGCTCATCCAGTACCAGATATTCTTTTTCCCTGTTTACTTCAAGAATTACACTGCCAAAGATGATATCCGAGTTCCCAATCGAGATGGACAGCAGTGCGTGATTTTTATAAAGCCTGGACAGGAAAGCGTGGATTTCATCTTTTGATTTAATCCGGTATGACAAGTTATGACTGATATAACCGGCAGGGCTATCATTAATTGATATTTCTTCTTCAACAGTGACAACGTTGTTCATACGCATTGGAATTATTCCGTCGTTAAAGAATAATAGAGCCGGATTGCAGCTTTATATCCTTGCTACTGTTTGAGGCAAAAGTTGTGCCGGATTCCTGCCGCTGGAATCGTATGTGGCTTTATCTGCGGAATCACCGATAATCGTATGCAGCAAGCGCTGGCTGAACTGGCAACTGATATCGATGATCGCGCCATTCACCTCATTCAGATCACGGCAATTTTCAAGCAGAGACCTGATCTTTTCGTTAAGCACCTTGAAATCCCCGGAAGTCGTTGCTTCGTTATTATCCTTTTCTGCGATGGTGCAGGATAGCTGACTGCTGACTGCGTTTCTGTCGCGCTCAATCGAACTCAATTGCGCCAATAACCGGTTTTTCTTTTCAGTGCATCGTTCCAGTGCGGGTACATCCCTGGCGCACAAACAGTCGTATTCCTCGTTTAAGAGAGAAATCATACCTGCCAGTTGATCGGCGTATTGATGAAGCAGATCGAATAATCTTTCCTGGAGTGTTACGGATCTCATTTATCCCCTGCCTTGCTGGCCAGTAGATTTTCAAATTCGGCCATTTTTTCCGCAGTGCGGTTGACATTTACTCTAAACGTTCCGTCCGAAATGGCTTTTTTAATGGTTTCCACCCTCTGCGTATCGACCACGGGCTGGCTGGCAATTTTTGCCTCTAACTCCCTCAGTTTGATTCCGGTGTCCGTCAGGCTTACCTCATTCCCACGAGGAGATGATGAGCGCTCCGATCTGGTTTCCGCAGTGATTGCCCGGTTTCCTGACTGCTCCGTCTGCCGGTTATTCCCTACGCCAGGGCCCTTTACGGGAAGGTTGTTTAACCCTTTGATTTCACTAACCATTTAACTTTCCTCAATACCTGTTTTAGTTTACCTGCTTCTGTTTTCGGCAGAAACAGAAAAAACTTTAATCCGTCGCCGGGCAATAGGC
>JBHHYN010000148.1:0-5961 GCA_046757565.1 Gammaproteobacteria bacterium
CCCACAGATTCTGCTGAAGAGCCAAAAATACTTGACAAGTTCTTTTAACAGGCATCCCGAAGCGAACACAGCGAAGCGAGGGATCTTATGCATTTCATGAATAGTTACGGTAATTAGGGATATCTATTTTGTTCCAGCCAACGACTGAATCACCCGCTGACACTCTGTAGAGACAATATCTTTCAAAACATCCCAGAACGCTTCGTTCTCAATCGTTTCTACCTTAATTTTCGGAGGCAGGAAACGCTGCATCTCCTTTATAAAATCCGACCGTACCTCAGCTTGGTGTTGCAGTTGCCTTTTGCGCTCCTTCAACAAATCCAGAAACTTCCCTGCTGTATGTTTGTGATCCGAAATCTTTGCTGGAATGAAATCCAGTGGCAAGTCAATATTATGTTGTTTTAGCCAGACAATATCCCAAAGATCCCGATATTTGATCCGGTTTGGTCTCAGTGCAAGGGCAACAAGTTTATCGGCTAGAATTTCCTCACGGCTTTGTGCCTGAATAATCAGACCGGCTGTACCCATATCGACGCCGTAATCATTACGCATGAGCACAGGCCGTTTGTCATAACTGGGTAGCGCACAAATATCAATACTGATCTTCTGGGCCGGCAGGTCTTTTTGCTCCGGCCGTGTTGTCAGCTTGAGCTTCCAGGTAGCCACATTGCCGGTATCCCGGACCGGAGCATCCACATCTACTTCCAGGCCATATTTTCTTTCCAGTCTATCAATCAGTACATCAGCCAGGTTACTTAACGCCTCGCGCTTGAAATGCGACCCACCGGTAAAATCCAGATCTTCACTCAAACGATTGGCGCCATAACAGGCACGCAAACATGAATCACCCATAAAAGTCAAACCACGGAGCAGGCCGGCACTGCTCATTTCACGGATAATGTCATGATGCAGCAGTTCTTTCTCGACCACTACGCGCAGGGGCGCAAGCTCAGTCTGGTTTTTTAATGCCTGGGCAACCAGCTGATCAAATAGGCTCATTGGCCATCTCCAAATCAATCAAATCCGTACTTCGTCTGGCTGCTTTCATGTCTTTGATTGCCAGTGCTACCGAGGCACGCCACAGGTGACAACGCGCATCGTAGGTAAGCTGATTGATCAGATCATTCGGACACTTTTTGGTATGAATAAACTCAACACGGCCAAAATGACCGCATTGAATAATATGACTGCGGCCGGATGACATCAGCGTGATCCAGTGCGTGGGAATCTGAGATATCACGCCGGCATCGCTTAATGCAGACTCGAGACTGATGTAATTGAACTCATCGGCGCGTAACCTGGCGGCGGCGTGATACAGAATCAAGCCGCTCGAGTGGTTTACCTTCGGGTAGAGATACAATCCACGGCAGACGCGCTTGAGCAAACCCCCCTTCTCTGCCCGGCTTAACAATACCCTGAAGGCGCCTTTGGCCTGGTCTGGCAGGACAGCCTGCAAATCAGTCGGGGAAAACAGGTAATGTTCATCATCCGCGAGGCGTCCAAGCACCTGCGCCAATTGCTTGATAGGCTGCATAACTGCTCTTTAGTCCACATTAAGTTACAAATAGTGTAATTTAATGTGGACTAAATAACAAAGGAAATCCTACGATAATTCATTCTTAAGCCTGCCGAAATCATCCTCAAAACGGACGATATCATCCTCACCCAGATAATCGCCTGATTGCACTTCAATCACCTCAAGCAGCATCTCTTCGGCGTTTTCCAGCCGGTGTTTCATCCCCAAAGGAATGTAGGTGGATTCATTCTCATTTAATCTGAATGTCTCATCCCCCCGCGTTACGGTAGCGGTCCCTGTGACCACCACCCAATGTTCCGCACGATGATGATGCAGTTGCAGTGATAACTTCTTCCCCGGTTTAACCGTCAGCCGTTTTACCTGAAACTTCTCGCCGTTATCCAGCGTCTCATAGCTGCCCCAGGGACGATAAACCCGTGTATGCATCACTCTTTCTACACGATTATCATCCTTGAGCTGTGCAACGATTTTCTTCACATCCTGTGATTGACGGCGATCGCCCACCAGGACTGCGTCGGGCGTTTCAATGATAAGCATGTTGTCGCAACCAATCGTTGCGATCAGCCGTTGACTCGATAGCGCAATTGTCCTGTTCGTATCTTTCGCAATCACATCTCCTTGCAACACGTTTTGCCTGGAATCCTTGTCACTGACATCCCATACCGCCGTCCAGGAACCGATATCCGACCAGCCTGCATCCAGGTCCACCAGCGCCCCGTTCAAGGTATTGTCCGTGCCGATTTTTTCCATGACCGCATAATCAACAGAATCACTTGGGCAGGAAAGAAAACTCTCCTTCTCCAATCTGAAAAAGATACCGTCCCGTGCGCCACCTTTGCAGGCGCGTTGACAGGCAGAAAGGATTCCCGGTTGAAACCGTTCGATGGCTGCAAGCCAGACAGAGGTCTTCATCATGAAGACGCCGCTATTCCAGAAGTAGTCACCCGATTCCACATAGTTCCTTGCCGTTGCTTCATCCGGTTTTTCGACAAATTCCCGGATGCTGAAGGCAGAAGGCGCCTCCTGGATCAGGCATTCACCACAGTTGATATAACCATAGCCCGTTTCAGGATGCGTTGGGCGGATACCAAAAGTCACCAACATTCCTTGCAGGGCAAGCCCATAGCCCAGGCTGACTGCGCGGTGAAAGGCGGAGACATTAGTGATCAAATGATCAGCGGGCATCATCAACACCACCGGGTCCTCTTCACCGGCTGAGAGGGCGGCCACCGTAAGGGCCGGGGCGGTATTACGCCCCTCCGGCTCCAGGATGATGCTCCCCAAGGGTTTACCCGCCAGCTCTGCATGTTCCGCAACCAGAAAGCGATGCTCTTCGTTGCATAACACCAGCGGCATATCGACTGTTATCCCGTTCTTCAGTCCCTGCAAACCGTCCAGGCGCTTCAATGTCAGTTGCAACATTGAATTTTCCTGATCGAATGACAGGAACTGCTTGGGATAAAGCTCTCTCGAGAGGGGCCACAAGCGCGTGCCGCCACCGCCTGCAAGAATAACCGGACAGAGATGACTCATGCGTTGAATTCTACCTCATTATTCCCGTGATGCTGTATCGCATCCCTGTAAAGCGCCAGGATCCGGGCATTCACCATTTCAACAGAAAACTCTTTTTCCACCAATGCCCTTCCTCTCTTCCCCATCGTTTCCCGCAACTCCCTGGATTCAATCAGCCTTTTCAACGCCGCTGCCAGTTTTTCTGCGTTTCGCACAGGCACTAACAATCCATTCACGCCATCGATTACGATCTCCGTGCAACCGGGAACATCGCCGGCAATAATGGGCCTGCCTGCCGCTGCCGCCTCCAGTAATATTTTTGGCAATCCTTCTCTATATGAGGGAAGACAAATAATATGCGCCTGACGCAATACATCAGCCATATCCTCTCGATGCCCCCACCACTCAACGACACCACCGGTTTGCCACTCCTTTAGTTGTGCAGGACTGACAGACATGGGATTTTCCCTATCTACATCGCCGACCAGCACAAAGGTTGCTTTCAGTCCCTGCCCCTGACATACCTGTGCCGCTTTTACAAATTCATAAACACCTTTATCTTTAAGCATGCGTGCAGCAAGGATAACCATAATATCGCCTTCCGGCTCTGCCGCGGGAGTAAACTGCCGTACATCCACACCGGAACCCCGTATCAAGACAGCATGTCCTGTTTTAATACCCTGCGAAGAGAGTAATTCCTGATCATTGCTGTTTTGAAAAATCGTCCAGCTATTCCGGCGATTCAGGAACAGTGATAAAAAGGGCTTGATTAAAGAACGAATGATTATTGCTTTTTTTTCATTGGACGAAAACAGATAGCCCAGTCCCGTTAATGCATTGATTACGATGGGAACTTTGGTCATTGCTGCCGCAATCGATCCTGATAATACCGGTTTCAGCGACACATGATGAACCAGATCAGGCTTTATGGTCCTGTACAGCTTTATGAGGTTAACGCATAGAATCAGATCTTTTAACGGATGTCTTGCTGAACGCTGAAAATCGACGTTCACCAGATCAATACCGGCACTGCGGATGGCCTCTCCATGCCTGGACACCTTAGTCACCACCGTGACGTCATAGCCCTCCCCCATTGCTGCTCTGGCAAGCGCAAATCGATGCGAACAGAAATACCAGTCCTCGGTCACCACAAACAGCAGTTTTCTTCTCATCACAACCAACGATCAGTCTTGTGTGGAATTTTACCTTGAAAAACGATCACGTCATCCAGCGCGCATACCACGCCTGAAACATGAGCACATCCCAGAGGTGACAGGCGCCGGACTTAATCCTGTTTATTAACAAGACTCCCCTTCCCTGTCCGCCAGCATTAAATGTAATTCACGGGCCGGGCGCACAACAATATCCTGACGTTGCTGCCGTTCTTCGCCGCCATAGATCAGTCCGGCCCCAAAGGGGAGATCAAAAACCCTGGCAAAGGCGTGTATCCCCTTGAAATAATCTTTATTCACTGTCATACCGGCCTTGACCTCCACAGGGAAAAGTTCTGTGCCATAGTTAAGCAATAAATCCACTTCATTACCGTTACTGTCGCGATAAAAGTGAAGGTTACTGCGGCGGCCCCGGTGTAACCGGTATTTCAACGCCTCCATCACCACCATATTCTCAAAGAGATGACCGCGTAAGGGATCACGACTGACATGAAGCTCATTTTCCAGACCGAGGAGATGGGCGGCAAGCCCCACATCGTAGAAGTAAAGCTTGGGTGATTTCACCAGCCTTTTTGAAATATTAGAAAAATAAGGCGGTAGCCGGAAAACGATATAACTCGCCTCCAGCAGGGTTAACCAGTTACGTGCAGTCTGGTGAGAGATACCGCAATCTGCAGCCAGACTGTTAAGGTTGAGCAACTGCCCCACCCGGCCGGCGCATAAAATAACAAAACGCTGGAAGAGGTTTAGATCCTTCACTGCCACCAACTGACGAATATCCCGCTCCACATAGGTTTCTATATAATCGGCCAGGGCTTGGGCCGGTGATAATCCCTCACGCCAGATACGGGGATAAAAACCGGTAAGCAGCAACCTATCCAAACTGACTTTCTTCTGATGAGAACCGAGTTCTTCCAGGGAAAACGGTAATAATTTAAGTAAGGCGGTACGGCCGGCCAACGACTGATTGATCGTAGTGGCCACTTCAAACTGCTGGCTGCCGGTGAGGATAAAGAGCCCCTTACGTTGGTCTTCATCCACCATGGGCTGGATATAAGAAGGAAGTTCCGGCGCCTGTTGGATCTCGTCGAGGATGGCGCCATCGGGCAGCCCTGACAGAAAACCGCGCGGGTCTTCCATGGCAAAGCGCCTTGTATCCATATTCTCAAGGCTGATATATTTTTTTTTGGTAAACATCTTACGACACAACGTGGTCTTACCGCTCTGCCTCGGCCCGGTTACTGTTACGATTGGGTATTGCCGGGCACGATCAAGCAGGACAGATTCCATAGTGCGGGTAAGAATTTTCATGGTCTCATCGTACCTTTTAATTATGCAAAATACAACTTATATTTTAATTTTACATAGTATACTCCTGAGGGAGACACCGAGATCACCACCACACCTAATATCAAGCAACAACGCACCTACGAACTTCTCAAAACCATCCCTGTGTAGGCAGCGCCGCGCAACATGAGCACATCTCAAAGGTAACAGGCGCCGGACTTGACCCTGTTTATTAACAACTATCCCCTTTCCTGTCTGCCAGCAATAAATGTAATTCACGGGCCGGGCGCACAACAATATCCTGACGTTGCTGCCGCTCTTCACCGCCATAGATCAGTCCAGCGCCATAAGGAAGCTTCATTGCTAATCATCTGCTTACAAGATTCATCCACTGCGGCCGGAATGCCTGTTAAAAGAACTTGTCAAGTATTTTTGGCTCTTCAGCAGAATCTG
>JBHHYN010000149.1:0-5791 GCA_046757565.1 Gammaproteobacteria bacterium
GGGAATGACGGGCTACTGTTTATATATCAACCCACAGATTCTGCTGAAGACCCAGAGATGTTTAATGAGGTGTGACGATGAAAATTTATCTGGTACAACATGGGCAAGCCGCAGCAAAGGATATCGATCCGGAACGGCCGCTGACTGATGCGGGAAGCGCAGAGGTTACCAGAATGGCACACTTTCTTGCTGATGCCAGTCCGGGCATACAGCGCATACTGCATAGCGGCAAATTGCGGGCCGGACAGACAGCAGATATTTTCGCAAAAACACTATCAATAGAAGGAAACGTTGAGGTGATAACAGGAATAAGTCCCAATGATTCCATAGCAGAATTTGTTCCGGTAATGGCCGGTTGGCGTACCGATACCCTGGTCGTGGGTCATCTGCCTTTCATGGCAAGGCTCACCTCCCATCTTTTGACAGGGGATGTGGATATAGCCGTCGTCGATTATCAGCCCGGCACTATTGTCTGTCTGCAACAGACTGATAATAACCACTGGTTAATGGTCTCGATGGTTCGGCCTGATCTGTTAGGTCAATGAGCACTTTGGCGGAGAACATGGTATGAAGAAAAAGATTTCCATCGGACTCATCGTGATTGCTGTCCTGGTCGCCGTCTATTTTATACTTGTTCCCACGAAGACTGCCGATCAATCCGAGACGGCTTCACCGGCGGGACACCAATCCGGGTCTGTTCCGCCACCAAAACGTGCCGTGGAAGAGAGGCAGGTTAACATGGAAAGGGAGAGTCCTGTTGACGAGGAGGCTCTGCGTCTGGAAAAGATGAAAACGGCGTACCAGACGCTTGAAGATTCGCGAAAACGGCTTAGAAGACAGTTGGGGAAAATCAAGGCGCGCAGCTGGAACCTGGAACTGCCTGATGGACAGGCTGCGGCCATCACGAAAGAACTCACTCGAGCATACGCATTGTTAAAGAATCCGCCACTGCTCGGTGCGTTTCGCGATACGGAAGGCATCAATAAGGCAATCAGGCAGCTCGATACAGTCCATGGCAGGCTGGACGGGATTGAGCAACAGATCACGCAGGCACGGAAAGACAGATGAGAGGGGACAGACTTAAGTCTGTCCCCAGGTCCGCGAGCAATGATTGGCTATCTTCTGACAGGGACCGGATGCGCACATCTCTAATCTCATTGTCAAGGGAGAGTGCACGGGAAGTATTTAACTGAATACGCAGATAATTCGTTGTATAGCCGGAATAACTGAATCTGTTGCCATTTCCCCCTTTATATGATTTTTCAAAGAGTACTGGAAATTCCCTGCCAACATGCTTCCGCAAGTAGTTGCTCCGCAATCGCTCACTGAGCGCATATAACTGGTGGCAGCGCATTTTTATGAGCGCCGGCGGAATCTGTCCGGACATCGATGCAGCCTTGGTGCCTTGACGTACCGAATAGGGAAAGATATGGATATGGGAGAATCCGATTTTTTCAATAAAAGCCAGGCTTGTTAGCCATTCACGTTCTGTCTCGCCGGGGAATCCAACAATGATATCTGTTGTAACATTGAAGTCAGGTACCCTTGCACGGGCATGATTAATCAACCGTTCAAAGTCCGCGGTCTGACAGCGTCTGGCCATACGCCTCAGAACTGTATCGCAGCCGCTTTGCAGTGGCAAATGCATATGCGGCATTAACCTGGGGTCATCAAACAGCCCAAAGAAATTATCCGGCAGGTCCCAAGGTTCAACCGAGGCCAACCGGAGACGAGGTATATCCGTGTCTGACAGAATAGCCTGTAGCAGGGTATACAGTTCCGTGCCGATATCACTGCCGTAGCCACCTACATGTACGCCTGTGAGCACGGCTTCTTTTACACCCTGTCCGTGCAACCGGTTAATTTGATCGACTATGTGATTAATTGGCCGGCTATGCTCTCTACCACGCGCCACGGTTACAATGCAAAAAGTGCATCGATAGCGACAGCCATCCTGTACCTTGACAAAGGCCCGGTTACGTCCCCGCTTGAACAGTGGAGCCGCCTCCGCTTCTGTAGCTACGGCGGGCATTGATTCGAGCGAAAGTTCATGCTTGACCCGATCCACCAGCCTCTCCTTGTCCCGGTTAGGGACCAGCATATCAATGACCGCTATTTCATCTTTTAACTCCGGGGTAAGCGTAGCAAAACAACCGCTGACGACCAGCTTTGCTTTCGGATTATGACGGTGTGAACGCCTGATCAGTTGCCTGGATTTTTTTACGGCTTCGCTGGTCACGGCGCAGGTATTGATAACGATTAAATCCGCCTGTTCAGGGTGTTCGGTGAGGGAGTGTCCATCGGCCAGAAAAGCGGATGCCCAGTTTTCCAGTTCAGCTTCATTAAGCCGGCAGCCAAGGGTTTTTAAATGGATCTGCATGACCTTATATGTATGGGTGATTAGAGAGTTCCCACCGCTTCCCTTCGGAGACGCGTCGATTTGGGAATATATGCTTTCCTCCCGGATCCATCAATGCGGATCGTTGTTTCGTCCATTGTGCATCCGGGATCGATAACAAAAAAATATATAAATCATTTGGTTACAATACAAGATCGGTCAATTATCGTAGCGTTCCCCGGATCCTTCCCGTTAAAGTTCGGCCTGTATCATGACGATAAACAGGGATAACTCATTGATCCGAAATACTGCTTTTCCTGAATTTAGCTGCCGTCACCGATATATTATGGCCAGTCATCCCATGAATACACTGTTATGTGTCGACGATGATCAGGAAGTCCTAGATGTGTTGCAACGCCTGTTTAGAGAGGAAAATTACAAAGTACTAACGGCCATACGCAGTGAGGAAGCCCTTAAATTAGTTGAGTCGCACGATATCGGTGTTGTCCTGTGCGATTACAATATGCCGGGAATGGACGGGGTGCGTGTATTAAGTGAAATACGGGACAGATATCCCGACACAGTCAGACTGCTTCTTACCGGGGAAACAGACGCGCAATTAGTTATTGAAGCGGTAAATAAGGGCGCTATCTTCAAATATATTCGTAAATCGTGGGATCGGACTGAATTGATCCAGATGGTGAGGGAGGCCTTTCAGGTAGTTCAGCTTACCAGGGAAAATAGTCGCCTGACAAAAGAGTTGCAGGAAGCCAATAAAAAGTTGCGTGATATCAAGAAATCCCTGGAGGATCGAATAGAATTAAAGGCGGAGCAGATCGCTAATTTGACATTCTACGATGAAATCACTGATCTGCCTAACAAGACTTTTCTGATGGAGTGGCTGGCCCAGGTAATCAAACAAGTAGAACGGAATAAGCAGACTATAGGTGTATTAATTCTCGGTATTGACCGGTTTAAAAAGATTAATGAAAGCCTGGGTCATAGTTCCGGCGATCGATTGCTGAAAATACTGGTAGGCAAGATAGCTGCATATACCAGGCAGGCAGATGCTTTTTGTCGAATCAGTGGAGATATGTTTTGTATTGTTTTCCACGGATCAGGCTCAACAAAAGATACTTCGGAAATAGCGGACAGGCTGTTGCGGGTAGTGGCAAAGCCCGTTTATATTGATACAGAAGCAATCTATTTAACCGCTTCCGTCGGAATCAGCTTTTTCCCTAATGACGGGGTAGAACCTGGAATTCTGTTAAGGAATGCGGAGTCTGCCTTGAATCATGCTAAGAAAAAAGGTGGCAACATCTATCAGTACTATACAGAGGAGTTTAATCTACGCGCCAAACAGCACCTGTCATTGGAAGCGGAATTGCATAAAGCAATCAAAAATGAAGAGTTTATACTCTACTATCAGCCGCGAATATGCAGTAGGACATTAAAGACTGTCGGTGCTGAAGCGTTATTGCGGTGGTAGCATCCGGGCCGTGGTTTGGTGCTGCCGGGAGATTTCATTCCCCTGCTGGAGGAGACCGGTTTAATCATACCGGTGGGCGAGTGGGTCATCTATGAAGTATGTAAAGCCCTTAAGAGATGGCACGATCAGGGTTTGTCCGGCATGAAAGTCTCGGCAAATCTCTCTCCGGTGCAATTCAATAAGGGGGATTTGATTGCACAGATACGAAATATCGCCTCGGATCATACCTATGCCTCTTCACTGCAATTCCTTGAAATAGAAATAACTGAAAGTGCATTGATAGAGGATATGGATCGTGCGAAATGTATACTTGAACTATTGCATAATGAGGGTATTACACTGGCGATGGATGATTTTGGTACCGGATATTCAGCGTTGAGTTATCTTATAAATTTACCGTTTGATAATATAAAAATTGATATTTCGTTCGTCAGGCAGATGGGAACAAGCCCTGATGCCGATGCCGTTGTGCGTGCGATAGTTCTTCTTGCACAGAGCCTGAGACTCAAATCGGTTGCAGAAGGTGTCGAAACAGAAGCGCACGCGCAGACTTTGCGGCTGCTTGGTTGTGACGAATTCCAGGGATATCTGTTTGGCAGACCGGCCCCTGAAGATCAATTTACGAAGGCGCTTCTGGCAGGCACTGTTTCACTGGGGTCCGAAATGACTGGTGCTGACGAGAGTACCTGTAAAAAACCCAATACGGTAGAAGTAACAAATCGGCAATAAGGGTCGGCCTCTGACCCATCCCGGATGCATTCATCCGCTTTTCCCTGGTTTAATTATCATTTCTGATACTTTATGATGTCCATCAATAAAGCAGTACGGGATAGAGCGGGAATGCAACACAGTCGCGCAACCATGCATTGGCTGACCCTGGAGATTAGCCAAATGGCGGTAGCGTGCCATGTCAGCGCTGATAGCACGCCGCACCCTTAATATCATCAGTAAATGAAAAAGAAAGCACTCATTACTGGTATAACAGGACAAGATGGCGCCTACCTTGCAGAATTTTTGTTAGATAAAGGCTACGAAGTCCATGGAATCAAACGGCGTACCTCTCTATTTAATACCGCGCGTATTGATCATCTCTATCAGGATCCCCACGAAACGGAGCGAAAGTTTATCCTGCATCATGGGGATATGACTGATGCCATAAGTATTATTCACGTCTTTCAACAAACCCGGCCGGACGAGATATACAACCTTGCCGCACAGAGCCACGTAGCGGTTTCTTTCGAAGAACCTGAATATACAGCGGACTCAGATGCACTCGGTGCACTGCGTCTGCTGGAGGGCATTCGTATCCTGGGACTGGAGAAAAAGACGAGATTTTATCAGGCTTCTACATCAGAACTCTTTGGTAAGGCGCGGCAGAGTCCACAAAACGAAACCACACCTTTTTACCCACGTTCACCCTATGGTGTCGCAAACCTCTATGCCTACTGGATTACAGTAAACTATCGTGAAGCCTATGGGCTGTATGCATGTAGTGGTATTTTATTCAATCACGAATCGCCGATTCAAGGTGAAACATTTGTCACACGTAAGATCACACGCGCTCTGACACGCATAAAACTCGGCAAGCAGGATTGCTTATACCTGGGCAATCTCGATGCCAAACGAGACTGGGGCCATGCGCAGGATTATGTTGAAGCGCAAAGGTTAACATTACAGCAGGACGAACCGGATGACTTTGTCATCGCGACGGGAG
The DNA here is from genome assembly GCA_046757565.1 of Gammaproteobacteria bacterium. Lineage (GTDB taxonomy): Bacteria > Pseudomonadota > Gammaproteobacteria > Eutrophobiales > Eutrophobiaceae > JBHHYN01. The sequence goes on from JBHHYN010000149.1 coordinate 5,542, forward strand.
AGCAGCACTCCGTGCGTGAATTTGTTGAATCTGCAGCAAAAGAGATCGATTTGACCATTACCTGGAAAGGCAAGGGCGATCAGGAAAAAGGTTATGACGCCGGCGGTCATTGTATCGGCGCGGTTGACCCGGGTTACTACCGCCCCACTGAAGTCGATAGTTTACTTGGCGATGCCGGTAAAGCCAGAGAGAAGCTCGGCTGGACCCCCACAAAATCGTTTTCAGATATTGTTTCGGAGATGATGCGAGA
>JBHHYN010000150.1:0-5772 GCA_046757565.1 Gammaproteobacteria bacterium
AGACACGTTAAGTGTCTTTTTCTGTTTCCGGCTCACCCAACTGAGCTACAGGCCCTCTTTGAATGAAAAGTTTAAAGTAAAAAGGGGTGATCGGGCTACCTGATTCAGGGATCCGGAAATCACCAGAAGGTGATCCCTGTTTTCGGCTAATCCAGAAACGTCAGGAGTTCGTCCGAACGGCTCGGATGGCGTAACTTGCGTAACGCCTTGGCTTCAATCTGACGTATGCGCTCACGGGTAACATCGAATTGTTTGCCAACTTCTTCCAGTGTGTGGTCGGTATTCATTTCAATCCCGAAACGCATGCGCAGCACCTTGGCCTCTCTCTGGGTCAGGCCGTTCAAGGCCTCTTTTGTGGAGTGACGCAGTCCTTCGAAGCCGGCAAAATCCACCGGTTCCTGTATATTGGCGTCCTCGATAAAATCACCAAGATGCGAATCGTCATCATCGCCAATGGGTGTCTCCATGGAGATGGGTTCCTTGGCGATCTTCAATACTTTACGCACCTTTTCTTCCGGCATCTCCATTTTTTTACCCAGTTCTTCCGGGGTCGGTTCCCGGCCCATTTCCTGCAGGATTTGGCGTGATATCCGGTTTAATTTGTTGATCGTCTCAATCATGTGAACCGGTATCCGTATCGTCCGGGCCTGGTCCGCAATCGAGCGGGTGATTGCCTGTCGTATCCACCAGGTGGCATAGGTCGAGAATTTGTATCCACGGCGATACTCGAATTTATCTACGGCTTTCATCAGGCCAATATTTCCTTCCTGGATAAGATCCAGGAACAGCAATCCGCGATTGGTGTATTTCTTGGCAATGGAGATAACAAGACGCAGGTTTGCCTCAACCATCTCTTTCTTGGCCCGGCGTGCCTTGGCTTCGCCGATGGAAACTTCCCGGTTGATCTCCTTAACCTCGGAGATGTTTAGCAGGTTGTTGTCAAATATAGTTGCCAGTTTATTTTGAATATAAATAACCGCATCCTGTATTTCCTGAAGATTCTGTGAGTAAGGTTTGCCTTCGTCAATAAGGCCCTGTATCCACGCCACATTGGTTTCATTACCGGGAAAGGAGTCGATAAACTGTTTGCGTGGCATTTTGGCGTCCTTCACGCAGAGCTTCATAATATCGCGTTCGGTTTTACGGATATTCTCGATGAGCATACGAACATTCCTTGTTAGTACATGGATAAATTTTGGGGTCAGACGTAGTTCCATAAAAAGCTCGGAGAGTTTTTCCTGCAGGGCCTGTGTCTTTTTATGGTCCCTGCCATAGCGATTGATTGACCTGGTGAGTTTATTGTATTGGGTTTCAATCTTGCTGATGTGCGCGCGAATTTCCTCCAAGGTAACGCCTGCGTCAGGTTCGTCAGCATCTTCGTCCTGTGCATCATCATCGCCGTTCTGAATAGCGGTTTTCACTTGCGTTTGGATCGGTGGCGCGCCAGAGTCGGGATACTCCTCGCGGTTACTGAAGCCGATAATTATGGAGGCAAGTTTTATCTCCTCAGTATCTACCGACTGATAAGCCTTGAGCAGGGTTTCAAGGGTGCCTGGATATTGCGACAACGCAGTGAGTACTTGGTTGATCCCTTCTTCTATGCGCTTGGCTATCTTGATCTCCCCTTCTCGAGTCAACAGGTCTACGGTTCCCATTTCACGCATATACATACGCACAGGATCAGTGGTGCGGCCGAATTCCTTATCAACGCTGAGGAGGGCCGCAGCGGCCTCGGCGGCAGCGTCTTCATCAGGTATTTCGGTCTTGTCGGTCATCACCAGACTGAGATCAGGTGGGGTTTCATGGACCTCTATGCCCATATCGTTGATCATGTTGATAATGTCCTCGACCTGCTCGGGATCGACAATGTCGTCGGGCAAATGATCATTGACCTCGTGATAGGTCAGGAATCCCTGCTCTTTGCCCTTGGCAATCAGGAGCTTCAGCTGGGACTGTTCATCATGTTTGGTGGCGAGTTCCTCGGTTTGCTCTGTTTGTGGCATGGCTTTTAAGATTATGCTCTAAGTGGTTGATCGGCCTTTATATAAGGTAAAAAAATAATCGGTTAGTATAGCATATTGCTTTGCAACAATCCAGACGAATTCAGTTTTCAGGCACCGATCTGGCGTCTGGATTAAGATTACGTAGCAGGGCCTTTTGCTCATCAGTGAGCATTTCCGGGCTTGATACCCCGCTAAATTCTATTAATTGCCGTTTTCTCAATTGCTCGCGTAATCGAGTCATGGCGCCGGTAAATTCAGATTCCAGATATTCATCCGAATGAAGGATTTCCTCATCTTTTTCATAACGAGCGTGTGCGGCAGGCGCCAAATCAGACAATCGTTGCTCGAATTTTGTTCCACGCCAATGCTCGATAATACGCGCACAGGTTATATCGGGAGTTTCTTGAATGAGTTTAATAAGCGCTGCGAGGAAACCGGAGCCGGACAGATTGATGCGTGCCAGGTCTTCCATGTCAGTGATTAGAAATGCCAGTTTTGGACTGCGCAGTAACAGTTTTACTATCTGCGCCATCAACGTCCGTTCCGTTTGCCTAGGTGCCCGATAAGCCCTGTTATGGCTGGATATCTTCCGATCTGTTGTCAGCAGTCGGCCAATCTCCTCCGTACTGGAGCCGGTGAGCCTGCTTATTTTATGCAGGAGTAATTGCCGCAGACTACCACCGGGTAATCGCTTCAAATAAGGCGTTAGCTTATAGAGCAGCCTGCTTTTATGCTCGGTTATCGCCGGGTTAAAGTCCCCGGTGAGTTCCCGCAGAAGATAATCCGACAGGGGCAGGTAACTGGCGCTGTTTTCAAAACCCTCCTTGCCATGTTGACGCACGAAACTATCGGGATCTTCGCCCTCGGGCATGAACATGAAGTAGGCCTGGTGACCGTCATGCAGAAACGGCAAGGCGGTGTCCATTGCCCGCCAGACGGCCTTGCGGCCTGCCTCATCCCCATCAAAGCAAAAGATGATCTCCGGTGTATTGCGAAACAGGCGATCGAGATGGTCACTGGTCGCAGCGGTTCCCAGTGTGGCGGCAACATTGGTAATACCATGTTCTACCAGGACCAGCACGTCCATGTAACCCTCGACAAGATATAAGCGTTGCATCTGCCTGTTGGTCTGTCGCGCCTGGTAGAGGCCGTATAGCTCACGGCCCTTATGAAAGACAGGGGTCTCCGGTGAATTCAGGTATTTCGGGGAAGCGTCGTCGAGTACCCGGCCGCCAAAGCCAATCGCTCTGCCGCGCTGATCACGGATCGGGTACATGATGCGGTCCCGGAAGCGGTCATAATAGCCGCCATTATCACGCTGGAGGATCATACCCGCTTTGGTCAGGCGCGACCGGGCGGCCTCGGATTTTCCCAAGGCGTTGCACAGGTTGTCCCAACCACCGGGCGCGAATCCCAATTCAAATTTAGAGGCCACCTCACCGTTGATGCCACGTTGTTGCAGATAGTCAACGGCGCGCCGTGACTGTGAATGTTCCCGTAACTGCCGGCAATAAAATTGAACGACCAGTTCCAGTAGTTCGTAGAGTTCGGTGAGTTCGCTGCTTTTACCGGGATGACCGCCTTCCCGGGGTACTTCCAGGCCGGCCCGGTCAGCAAGATCCTCGATCACCTGTACGAACTCCATGCCCTTGTATTCCATCAGGAAAGTGATGGCTGTCCCGCTGGCGCCGCAACCAAAGCAGTGATACAGCTGTTTCTCCCGGCTGACGGTAAACGACGCGGTCTTTTCATCATGAAAGGGGCAGAGCGCCTGGTGATTGCGGCCCGCCTGGCGCAGCGGCACAAAGCTGTCGATGAGATCGACGATATCCGTTCGCGCCAGCAGGTCGTCGATAAAATTTTGTGGGATGCGTCCAGACATTGTCCCCTGAAGTATAAACCGGGGAAGTACCCGTGGCACGGGGTATTGCGTTTTTTTCGTCAGGCTAGTTACCGAGTTGCCGTTTCACCAGGCCGCTGACTTTGCCCATATCAGCCCGGCCCTGCAGTCCGGGCTTGAGGATCCCCATGACCTTGCCCATATCCTTCATGCCGGAGGCGCCGGATTCAGAGATGGCTGCCTGAATGAGTTGCGTCACTTCGTCATCGCTCAGTGGTGAAGGCATATATTCCAGTACTACTTCAAGCTCGCGTTTCTCTTTCTCAACGAGATCATCCCGTCCCGCGTGGTCAAATTGCTCAATGGAGTCACGATGCTGTTTCACCAGTCTATCCAGAATGGCCAATGTCCGGGAATCATCCAGTTCAGTGCGTGTGTCTACCTCCTTCTGTTTTATGGCGGCCATGATCATACGCAGGACAGCAACTCGCTGTTTGTCCCGGTTGCGCATAGCGGTTTTCACGTCATCGCTGATGAGCTGTTTTAGATCAGACACGTGGAACTATCAGGTACGGTGGAGCGGGCGGGATCAATACAGGCGCTGATGACGTAGATTATCCTTTGAGACACGTTTCTGATTGCGTTTGACGGCTGCGGCGGCCTTGCGCTTTCTTACCTGGGTGGGTTTCTCGTAGAATTCACGGCGGTGAACTTCCGCCAGTGTCCCCGCCTTTTCACAGATACGCTTGAAGCGCCGCAGGGCGAGATCAAAGGGCTCGTTTTCTCGTACTTTTATTGATGGCATCTATTATTTAATTCCTGGGTTCCCTGGTGAAACGGGAAAAGTTGGTGATTTTAGTGTTAATCAAAGCGATTGCAAAGCAAAATATGCGATTTTTGAGGAAATATACAAACTTGAATGAATGTACTGGGCATAGAAACCTCTTGTGATGAAACGGGGATCGCTGTGTATCATCCTGAGCGGGGCATTCTGGCCCATGCCCTGCATAGTCAGGCGGCGTTACATCGTGCCTATGGGGGGGTGGTCCCGGAATTGGCCTCCCGGGACCATATCAGCCGTATTCTCCCGCTGATCCGGTGTGTGCTCGATGAAGCAGGCGTAGAACCCGCCGAGATCGGTGGTGTGGCCTACACGGCGGGGCCGGGGCTTATCGGGGCGTTATTGGTGGGGGTAGCGATTGGCAGGAGTCTGGCCTATGCTTGGGGCGTACCGGCCGTTGGCGTCCATCATATGGAAGCGCACCTGCTTGCGCCGATGCTGGAACTGGATGCACCGGCCTATCCCTTTCTGGCTTTACTGGTATCCGGTGGTCATACACAGCTGGTGCGGGTCAATGCTCCTGGACAATACCTGTTGCTGGGTGAGACGCTGGATGATGCCGTCGGTGAAGCCTTTGATAAAACCGCTACGTTACTGGGACTAAATTACCCTGGTGGTCCTGAGCTCTCGGTGCTTGCAGAGCAGGGTAGGCCGGACAGATTCAGTTTCCCGAGACCCATGACGAAACGCCCGGGTCTGGATTTCAGTTTCAGTGGCCTCAAGACCTATGTACTGAATACCGTGCATCAGGCCGCGGAGGATGAACAGACACGGGCTGATATTGCCCGGGCATTTGTCGATGCTGTGGTGGATACCCTGGTGATTAAGTGCCGACGGGCCATGCGCGAGACCGGGCTGCGGCAACTGGTTGCTGCCGGCGGCGTCAGCGCCAATGTTCAGCTACGTACAGCACTGGATCTGATGGTGATCAAAGAGGGTGGCCGGGTATTTTATCCACGCGCGGAATTCTGTACCGACAACGGCGCCATGATTGCTTATGCAGGCTACCTTCATCTGCAGCAGGGCGCTAATGAAGCGCTGGCGTTTGTGGCCCATCCGCGCTGGCCCCTAGAGCAGTTGAAAGTAAA
>JBHHYN010000151.1:0-5699 GCA_046757565.1 Gammaproteobacteria bacterium
CAGTTTTTATTCAAAAGTCTTTCTTGTTAACCCACAGATTCTGCTGAAGAGCCTGAAAACATTTTCTAATGCCTGTGTCCGGGTTTGCTGGTAGTATTCATGCCGTTATTTTCAAGAAAACCTGCCGGGAGAAATAGTATTGAAAAGAACCTCCATCGTCTTTTGTATGTTTTCAGTTTTGTTTTTCTGTGCCGGCGTCCAGGCGGGTGTCTTTGAATATCGCTTCAGCAATGGCCTGAAATTACTGGTGAAGGAAGATCACCGTGCCCCAGTCGTTGTATCGCAGGTCTGGTACAAGATTGGTTCCAGCTATGAATACGACGGACTAACAGGGATCTCCCACGCCCTCGAACACATGATGTTCAAGGGCACAAAAACACATCCCCCGGGTGAGTTTTCCCGCATAATCTCCGCCAACGGGGGCCGGGAAAATGCCTTCACAGGCTCGGACTATACGGCCTATTTCCAGACCCTGGAAAAGTCTCGTCTCAAGGTCAGTTTCGAGCTTGAGTCGGACCGGATGCGCAACCTGAGCCTGCCCGCGGCGGAATTTAAAAAAGAGATTGAGGTGGTGAAGGAAGAACGCCGCTGGCGTACCGAGGACAAGCCACAGGCCTATACCCGTGAAGTGGCCTTTGCCACCGCCTATCAAACCAGTCCCTACCGGCATCCGGTCATCGGCTGGATGGCGGATCTTGAGGCAATGAAGATCGCTGACGTGCGGGACTGGTACCGGCAGTGGTATGCGCCGAATAATGCAACCCTTGTTGTCGTGGGGGATGTCGATCCCGAGGCGGTACACAGCCTGGCAAAAAAATATTTTGCCGGTCTCAAGCCGGAAAAGATAACAATTCAGGAACCAAGACCGGAAGTCCCGCAAGCAGGAGTCAAGCGCATCACGGTGAAACGTCCCGCCGAAGTGCCGTATCTGTTAATGGGATATAAGGTCCCCGTCCTGAAGACGACGCTGAAACAATCGCCAACCGTTGCAGAGTGGGAGCCTTATGCCCTGGACGTCCTGGCCGGCGTGCTCGATGGCGGGAGTAGCGCCCGCTTTGCTTCCCGGCTCATACGTGGACAGGAAATAGCCGCCTCGGTAGGCGCCGGTTACGACATGACCGACAGGCTCGATACGCTTTTTGTGATCAGTGGTACCCCGTCCCAGGGCCATACTACGGCACAGCTGGAACAGGCAATCACAGCAGAACTCAAGGCGTTACAGGCAAATCCGGTAGACGAAAAAGAGCTGGAGCGGGTCAAGGCCCAGGTGGTTTCAGGCGATGTGTACCAGCGTGATTCGGTGTTTTACCAGGCCATGATCCTGGGTAACCTGGAGACGGTCGGCCTGTCCTGGCGGCTGGCTGATGAATATGTCGGCCGTATTCAGTCTGTCACCGGGGAACAGGTGCAACAGGTTGCCAGGAAATATTTCAACAATGACCGCTTGACCGTGGCCGTGCTGGAGCCGCAGCCAATGGATAAACAGCGCCGCAGGCCCCGCGCAGGAGTGCCCCATCATGCGTATTAGTTGCCTGTTTATCCTGCTCCTGTTGTCACTACCGCTTGCGGCAACCCCGACCATACAGCATTGGCAGACTGGCAAAGGGGCAGAGGTATATTTCGTGGAGACCCATGAACTGCCCATTGTCGATATCCAGCTTATTTTTGATGCCGGCAGCACCCGCGATCCCTCCGGCAAACATGGCCTGGCCCTGCTCACCAACAGCCTGCTGGCGGAAGGCGCCGGCGGCATGGATGCCGATGCCATCAGCTATGAGTTCGAACGGTTTGGCGCCGTTTACGCTAACAATGCGGGTTATGACTCTGCTTCCGTGTCATTACGAAGCCTGTCGGACGCCGTAAAATTACAACCTGCACTGGCCAACCTGAAACGGGTCATCTCCTCTCCGGACTTTCCCGTCAAGGCATTTGAGCGGCAGCGCAGACAAATCCTGATCGGCATACAGCAAAAACAGCAATCTCCCGCTGCCCTGGCGAAGGACGCATTCTATGCTGCCCTCTTCCAACAGCATCCCTACGCCTTTCCGAATGAAGGCACGGAGGAGAGCGTAAAGTCCCTGCTGTTGGGAGATATTGCGGAATTTTACAGGCACTACTACAGCGTGAGGAATGCCACCGTTGCCATCGTCGGCGACATGGATCGGGCGGCGGTCGAAAAACTGGTTGAAACCTTGACCCAATCGCTTCAGGAAGGACTAAAGCCCCCGCCCCTTCAGGAAGTCCGGCCATTGACCCGGGGCAGAGAGGTAAAGATCAACTATCCTTCCGCACAGATGCATATCCTGGTGGGACAGCCGGGGGACAAACGGGGCGATCCGGACTATTTTCCACTCTATGTGGGCAACCACGTACTTGGCGGCGGCGGCATGGTGTCGCGTCTGTTCGAGGAGATCCGTGAGAAGCGTGGCCTGTCGTACAGCGCCTACAGCTATTTTACCCCCATGCGCGAATATGGACCGTTTACGGCCGGCATCCAGACCCGGGTAGAACAGGCGGATGAGGCGTTGAAGCTCCTGAGAGAGGGCCTGAGAAAATTCGTCGAAAATGGTCCGACCCCCGGTGAACTGGAGGCCTCCAAGAAAAACATTACCGGCGGTTTTCCGTTACGCATCGATAGTAACAGCGATATCCTGGGTTACGTGGCGGTAATCGGGTTTTACAAATTGCCGTTGGACTATCTGGATACGTTTAATGCCAGGGTTGAGGCCGTCACCATCGAGCAGATCGGGGATGCATTCCGGCGCAGGCTCTTCCCGGATAAAATGGTGACGGTGATGGTGGGCCCGGTTGGCGAGGCAACGGAGCAAGGCAACTGAGCCGGCAGTACCGTAACCCCGGCAGGATACGTATTGTTGGCGGCTGCTGGCGGGGCCGCAAATTGTCCGTTGCGGCTGACCCGCTGCTTCGCCCTACCCCGGATCGGGTCAGGGAGACACTGTTCAACTGGTTGCGGGACGTTATTGAAGGGGCCGAGTGTCTGGATCTGTTTGCCGGCACAGGCGCACTGGGCTTTGAGGCCCTCTCCCGGGGTGCCGCCAGGGTGGTGATGATCGAACAGAATGCGTCGTTTGTAGCGGGCCTTGAACAGCAAGCCCGGACTTTCGGGACAGACAGGGCGGAAATTGTCTGTAGCGATGCCTTGAACTGGCTACAAGCCAACGACTCAACCTTTGATCTGATCTTTCTGGATCCGCCCTTTACAGAAAACCTGCTCGGCATGACTTGTGACTTACTGGTAAACAGGGGACACTTGCGTCCGGGGGGGCGCGTTTACGCAGAAAGCGGACCCGGTGTGGAGATCGTCAACCCCTCTCTTCATGCGGTCAAGCAATCCCGGGCGGGCCGGGTTCAATATATGCTGCTGGAGGCCGGCACAGAGGAATACAACGAATGAAGAAGACAGCAATCTATCCAGGCACGTTTGATCCCATCACCAATGGTCATACTGATATTGTCATGCGGGCGTCACGGTTGTTTGACCGGGTCATAGTCTCCGTCGCGGAGAGTTCTGCCAAGAAAACCGCTTTTTCGACGACACAGCGTGTGGAGCTGGCTGAGAAGGCCCTGGCATCCATCGAAAATGTTGAAGTCAGCGGTTTCTCCGGACTGGTTACCGAATATGCCAAATCGCAAGGCGCTTCGATCATCATCCGTGGCCTGCGGGCGGTATCGGATTTTGAATATGAGTTTCAGATGGCCGGTATGAACAGGCAACTAAAGAGCGATATCGAGACAATATTTCTGACGCCGGCGGAACACCTCAACTATATCTCTTCCAGCCTGGTGCGGGAAATCGCCGGCCTGGGGGGGGATGTCAGCAAATTTGTTGACGCAGAAGTAATGGATGCGCTGAAACACTATTATAAGGTTTGAACGAATCCTTCTTTTCTACGATATATCGGCAAGACCCGTGGCGGAAGTGATCAGACAGGGCCATGCAGGTTCCTTCCGGGACATTAAAAAGCACATAACAAAAGTTATGCCCGTTCTGCGAGCGTTTTTTTTCTTCGTTTTATTTATCGGCAACCAATACCCGGCGGCGGAAACGCCGTCCGCTGCCGCCGTCGTCAGTGCCCATCCCCTGGCGACGGCTGCTGGAGAAAAGATTATCAAACAGGGCGGCAACGCCTTCGATGCGGCCGTCGCCGTCACGGCGGCCCTGGCAGTGGTGGAGCCCTATTCGTCCGGGCTGGGCGGCGGCGGCTTCTGGTTGCTGTATAGCGCCGCTGACGCCAAGCAGATCATGATCGATGGACGCGAAACGGCCCCTGCCCTGGCGCATCGGCGTATGTATCAGGACGATGCGGGAAATGTGCGCCAGGGCGCTTCAATCAATGGCCCTTTGGCGGCCGCCATCCCCGGCATCCCGGCCGGGCTGGTGTATCTTGCGAAACACTATGGACGGCTGCCTTTAGCGAAATCTCTGGATCCGGCCATCCGTTATGCAAGAGACGGATTCCGTGTCAGCGCCCGTTATCAAAACCGGGTCTCGTCCCGGCTGGAGGTATTGCGCCGTTACCCTGATGCCGCTGCAATTTTTTTAATAGACGACCACATCCCCATGATCGGTGATCGTATCGTGCAGAAAGACCTGGCCGCGACTCTTAAACAGATCGCTACTGACGGCGGCGTCGGGTTCTACAGGGGTGAGTTGGCCGGACAGATGGTGCGTCAGGTGAATAAACACGGCGGGATCTGGAGTATGCAGGATCTGGCCGATTATAAGGTGCGTGAACGGCAACCGATCATCACACATTACCGGAGCGTAAAAGTCATCTCTGCAGCGCCGCCCTCCTCTGGCGGTATCGTCCTGGCGCAGATGCTTGCACTCCTCGGACACTTCGATCTGGCTTCCCTTGACAGTGTTTACCGCAAACATCTCATTATCGAAGCGATGCGCCGCGCCTATCGAGACCGGGCCGTCTATCTCGGTGATCCGGATTTCGTCGAGGTGCCGGTGCAACGCTTGTTAAACAGCGACTACCTCGACGGGTTGGCGCTGACGATCGACCTGGATCGGGCGACGCCCAGTTCCGAACTGGGCGATACCCCCGGCCTGGACCAGGCCGGGGCGCAGACCACCCACTTCTCCGTCATGGACAGGGAAGGGAATCGCGTCGCCGCGACACTGAGCATTAATCTGGCGTTTGGTTCCTGTTTCGTGCCGGCAGGGACAGGTATTCTGTTAAACGATGAGATGGATGACTTCTCCAGTAAACCCAACACACCGAACGCCTATGGACTGGTGGGAGGCGAAGCCAATGCCATCCAACCGGGCAAGCGGCCGTTGTCGAGTATGACGCCGACCTTTCTGGAATCGGAGGACCGCGTTGCACTGCTGGGCACGCCGGGCGGCAGCCGCATCATCTCCATGGTATTGCTGGCAACGCTTGACTTCATGGTCGGTCACCTGCCGGACTCCTGGGTCAGCCTGCCCCGCTATCATCATCAGTATCTGCCCGACGTGGTCCAGTTTGAACCTTTCGGCCTGACCTACAAAGAGCAGACAGGACTGCGCGCACTTGGCCATAAACTCAGGGAACTCGAGCGCCGCTATGGCAACATGCAGGCAGTGATGTGGGACAAGAAAGCCAACAAGGTCTATGCGTCCAGTGATCCGAGGGGAGAGGGAACGGCAAAGGTTTTTGCCAGATGATCTCGCTGACATTTCTGGAACC
>JBHHYN010000152.1:0-5654 GCA_046757565.1 Gammaproteobacteria bacterium
GTTTTTATTCAAAAGTCTTTCTTGTTAACCCACAGATTCTGCTGAAGAGCCTTATCTTTATGTTCATGACCTGCTGCCCGGGTTTTGTTGAGATACACGGAACCTCTATACGGCAGGGTTTTGTAATCTTGAGGGGATCAGCGGCAGATCACGTAACCGTTTGCCCGTCGCGTTGGCCACGGCATTGGCGATGGCGGCCGCCACCGGTCCCTGGGAGGCTTCCCCCACCCCCAGGGAAGGTAAACCGGGCCGGTCGATCAGCTCGACCTCAATCTGCGGGACTTCGTCGAAGCGCAGGATGGGGTAACTGATCCAATCATGGGTGGTGATGGCGTCCTGCGTAAATTGTACCTGCTCCTTCAGGGTCCAGCTGCTTCCCTGAATGAGGCCGCCCTCAACCTGGTTACGGACGCCGTCGGGATTGATAATCAGCCCTGCATCCACCACGGCGATAGCACGATCGAGTTTGATATCACCGCTGGCGGGGTCGATCTTAAGAAAGACCGCCACGGCACAATAGGCGCCATGGTTTTTATATTGCGCAAATCCCAGGCCCTTGCCCTGTGTCCCGGCCGTTCTGAATTGTGACCAGCCACTGGTTTCCCCCAGTTTTTCCAGGACCGCAATGGCCCGCTTGTCGGTCAGATGTTTGAGGCGGAATTCCAGTGGATCGGCGCCGGCAACCAGGGCCAGCTCGTCCATGAAGGACTCGATGGCAAAGACATTGGCGTAGGCGCCGAGGGCGCGCAGTGCGGAGACGCGCTGGGGCATCTGCTTCACGAAATGTTTGGTGACGCGTTGATGGGGAAAGGCATAAAGCGGCACGGCGTTGCGGTCGCCGCCCCCCAGGGGAGGCGGGATATTAATCGGCGGCGGTGCCGGGACAGACCGGCTTATTTCCCCTGCCGCCAGGAGTCTGCCCGCACCAACCGCACCCGCCGGCCGGGTGGAATGAGAGCAACTCCAGACATGGTACTGCCAATCGACGATGCGTCCCTGCCCATCCAGCCCTGCCTCAACCTGCATGGACATGGCCGATCCGTACGGCTCCCAGCGAAACTCATCGGCCCGGGCCCACTGCAGGCGGACCGGGCGCCCAGGCAGATGCATGGCGATAACGGCGGCATCACAGGCGGCATCGTCCGCACCGTTATGGCCATAGCATCCCGACGATTGTGTGTGAATGCAACGCACCTGTTTCTGTTTCAACCCGACCACCCTGGCAATGGCGCCGCGCAGCGGATACATCCCCTGGCCGTGACTCCAGACAGTCAGTCCCTTATCCTCTTTCAGGGCCAGGGCGATGGAAGGAGAGAGGGAGGCATGGGCCTGGTAAGGACGAGAGTAACCGGCTGAAAATCTTTTCGCTGCGTTAACGCTGCCGGGTCGCCCGGTTTCCGAGACGACGGAAACGTCCGCGGCAGTGGATCGTAACCAATCCGTCATAAGTTTTGCGTCAGGCAGCCTGCCCTGGTCCCTCCAATGAGAGTCGCTCTTCAGTCGTTCCGCGGCACGCTCGGCCTGTTCCTCCCGCTCCGCCACCACGGCCAGAAAGCCGCCGTCCTGCACAATTTTGACCACCCCCGGCATCCGGGCGGTGGTTTCTTTATCCACATCGATGAGGCGCCCCCCGGGCCTTGGGGAGCGCACCATGCGTGCGTGCAGCATGTTGGCAAGACGCAGGTCCTGGATAAAGGAGACCTCGCCGAAGGCCTTGGCGGGGATGTCAAGACGTTTGATCGATGTGCCGACAACGGCATAGCTTGACCTTGGCTTGGTATCACCCGCGTTGGTGAGCGTCGTTTCAAATCTCTTGCCGCCAAGCAGTCTCCAGTAATCCAGTCCTGCTGCCTTATTGCCCAGATAAAACTGTCCGTTACGGACGCGGAGTCCGGAAGCCGCCACGCCCAATTCATCCGCTGCCAGCCGCATGAGGATATGGCGGGCTTCGGCGGCCGCGACGCGCAGGGCGCTACCGCTCTGTTGTACGGAGATACTGCCGAAGGTATAGGCCTCGTCAGGGGAGTGGTCCGTATCGACCCCGGCCATGCGCATACGCCCGACGGCCACATCGAGTTCCTCGGCGGCGATCTGCGCCAGGGCGGTGCGGATCCCCTGCCCCAGTTCCGATTTGCCGGAGAACAGCGTTACACTGCCGGCGGCGTCGATGCGGATCCAGGTATCCAGCTGCGAATTGTTGACCAGGCTGCCCGGCAGCCCGCCCCGATTGTTCGCAGCCATAACAGGGATCTTGGGAGCGAGGCTGAAATAGACCGTAAGCGAACCGCTTGCCTTCAGAAATTGCCGGCGGGTCAGCATTACGCCTTACCTGTTTTAATCAGTTTTGCCGCACGCTGTACGGCCCGGATGATACGGCTGTGGGTACCACAACGGCACAGATGTCCGGCCAGCACCCGGATGATGTCCTGCCTGGAAGGATCGGGATTTTTTTCCAGCAGGGCGGCTGCGCTGATGATCATCCCGTTGGAGCAATAGCCGCACTGCATGGCCTGCTCGTCGATGAACGCCTGCTGCAGGGGATGCGGCTTTGCCCTGTTGCCCAACCCCTCCAGGGTGGTGATACGACGTCCCTGCACGGTGCTGACCGGGGTTACGCAGCTGCGTGTGGAGACACCGTCGACGAGCACGGAACAGGCGCCGCACTGGGCCAGGCCGCAGCCGAAACGGGGGCCGTTCAGTTCCAGGTCATTGCGCAGGACATACAGCAGGGGGGTATCGGGGCCCGCGTCCAAGCGCCTGCTGGTGCCATTGATATTGAGTTTTATGGTCATGATCGACCCGCACTGGTTCCGGGTAACAGGATTACTATGCCAGGAGGTTCTCCGGTTTGATCGAGTTTCCCTTATTAGGGACAGCCTCTGCTGCGGCTGGTTCACCGGTTTGCCCGTGACACAGCGGGCGGCACACAGCGTGCCGCCGCAGTGTAAACTGGTTGCGTGTGATCAGAACGTGTAGCTGACCGTACCGCCGAAGGTCCGTGGCGGCGCAAAGGCCACCGGATGCTGCAACGTATCCGGTTGCGGCGGGCCGATATTGAGGATCTGCTCCTCCTGGTTCAGGTTCTTGCCCCACAGGGCGGCGCTCCATTTTTCGTTGGAGGAACGCCAGGTAACACGGGCGCCGAAGACGCTGGCGGCCGGGCGCTTGCGGTCCGGAAGCTCACCCACATCATCGAAGGAGGCGCTGCGTCCGCGCCAGTCGCCACGGAAGGTCAAGGTGGAGCCGTCACTGAGAGGAAAGTTCAACTCCCCAACCAGGGTGCCTGTCCAGTCAACGGCGTTGTCCGGGCGGGTGCCGCTGAAATCGGTCAATGTGCCGGTGTCATCCGTGGTAAGCAGCGTATTCACAAACCTCGAATGGAGATTGGCATAGCTGCCACTGAGGCGCAGGACGTCCGTTACCTGCCACACGGCCTCCGCTTCAACACCATGTACCTCCACGCCGCCGGCATTGGCGATAAACGCCCTGAAACCGCCGGGGACGGATAAAAATTGAGTAATCTGTATATCATCATAGTCCGTGAAAAAGCCGGTGATATTCAGGCGCAAGCGGTCAAAGAACTCGCTCTTCATACCGAATTCGTAGTTAGTGGAGGTCTCTTCGTTAAAGGGAATCAGCGCGTCAGCAGCGCTAGCCGCCTCCGGCTGGAAACCGCCTGTCTTGTAGCCCTCGGAATAGAGTGCATAGAGCATGACATCGTCCGTGACGGCATACTGCAGTGAACCCTTCACACTGATGTTGTCCCAGTTGGCGTTGGTTTTCACCGGTGTAGCGAAGCCGCTGAAGGGACAGCCGCCGGAACCGCTGCTGGGCGCAGGGGGGCCGGAAGGAAAATCGCATATGGCGCCGGCATTCGGCACAAACACAAAACCGGTAACCTTCGGGGCCCAGCCGATGGCGGTATGGGCCAGTTGGTAGTCCTTCTCGTCACCACTCCAGCGCAGGCCGACGGTGCCGCTGATCTTATCGGTGAAGTCTAGACTCAGTTCACCGAAGCCGCCAAAGGATTCCGTGTCGCCACTGGATATCTTTGTGTCCAGGGTCAGTGGGTTACCAGCATTGCGGCCATTAGGCCCGCCGGGCTGGACATAAAAACGGTTTTCATCGTTGCGGTCATGGTCATCATTGAGGTAGTAGAAGCCCAACAGCCATTTGACCCCGATACCCCCCAGCCAGTTCAAACGGTAACCGCCCCCGGCATGGTTGTCCACCCGCACCTCTTGGGTGAACGAATGGGCATCATTGATGGTGCGCTGGAACAGCACGTTCGACGGCGTACCCTGGGCGTCCAGCAGGTAACTGGAATCACCGTCCAGGTAGCCGGTTATCCAGGTGGCGCTGATGCTGTCGGTGACATTCCAGACCACTTCCGAGGTGAGGTTGAGGATGTTTCGGGTCAGGAAAAAGTCCTGCCCGGAGGAGATCTCCGTCTTGTGGACATCACAGGGATCGGTAAAGTCAGGAAAGGAGGTCTCTGGAACAACACCACCACCCGCGAAGGTAGGATGAAAATTAGGTGGGCCTGGTGGAGCAAAGACAACCTGTGGCTTGGTACAGTCCTGGGAACGGCGCACCGGCGCATCGTCATCGTCGCGATTGAATTCGGCCTTGAAGTAGACCTGCAGGTTACTGACGGGATTAAACAGCAGGGAACCACGGACACTGGTATTTTGCTGTCCATCAAGACCATTGCCGGTGGAGCGGGACTCCGTAGTGCCGTCATTGGTATCAAAATGAACAGCCAGGCGGCCTGCCAGATTATTCATCAAACCGCCGCTGACATAGGCATCCACATTATAGGCTTGAAAGTCACCGGCGCCCAGGGTCAGGCCGGCCTCGAACTCCTGTGTGGGCCGTTTGGTGATAATATGCACCAGCCCGGCCGAGGCGTTACGGCCAAAGGAGGTACCCTGTGGGCCGCGCAGGATCTCCACCCGCTCCACATCGAAGAACGCCGGGTTTTTCATGAAGTCCTTAGAGATCACCACGTTATCGATGACTGACTGTACCGATGAATCGCCGGAGGTGCCCTCGGTCTGGGAGCTGTTGCCCCGCATGCTGTATTCGTCCTGTACCTTATTGAAACGGATGTAGGTGGTGCCAGGGGAAAACTGGATAATATCATGGACCTTGCCGATACCCTGCGCCTCCAGGTACTCGTCGCTCATTGCGTTCACCGACACCGGTGTATCCTGCAGACTCTCCTTATAGCGTCTGGCGGTGACCGTTACCTCTTCCAGGACCGCCCCTTGGGCGAAGAGCTGTGGCACCGGTGCAGTCAACAGCATGAGCACAGCGGCCAGCGTGAAAACAGTAGAAGCACGATGCGATCCCCGGATAGGGCGCAACGCGGATACGATTTCTGAGATAAACATTAGAAATACCCTCCCCAAAAGGTTTTTACTTTAAATATGTCGATAGCTTTTAAAAAATTGCCCCTGCGGCGCTACGTTCTTCGACGTATCTCCCAACCGCTTTAGTCTTTAACTATTATAGACTAGATCACAGGGGCTGCAAACGTTTGCAATGCCGAAAACGGCCAAAACCATGAATATTTACCCCTATTCTCCCGCAATCAAAGGGGTCACCCATTAGCCGTCTCCTGTCAAGCGGGCGAATAAAATCCTGAGTAT
>JBHHYN010000153.1:0-5624 GCA_046757565.1 Gammaproteobacteria bacterium
TGTCGATTATCTTTAATAAAATCAGTCCGTTGTCGTTTATGGACGGACACTAGTTACAAGTTATAAGTGATTCAGTGGAGAAGAACAGTAACACTAAGCGGCGGGATCTTATAACTTGTAACTAAACCTCGACCATCTCAAAATCCTCCTTCCTGGCGCCGCAATCCGGACAGGACCAGTTCAGCGGGACATCTTCCCATTTTGTACCGGCGGCAATACCGTCTTCCGGCCAGCCCTGCTCTTCGTCATAGATAAAACCACATATCATACACATATATTTTTTCACGAAAGCGCCCCATTCCCCCCGGTGGAATTCCAGCCTTGCTGATAGCTGTGTAGAATACTCCAATGAACAGTTCCGGGTACACAAAACCGATTGTGCTGGTATTTTCTGCCCATGATCCAAGTGGCGCGGCCGGGGTGCAGGCTGATATAGAGACCATCGCCTGCACCGGTTGTCATTGTGTCTCGGTGATTACAGCAACTACCGCGCAAAATACCACCCGATTTGATCGGCTCACTCCACAGGATCCCGCCCGGTTCAGACGGCAGACTGAAGTACTGTTGTCGGACCTGGAGTTCCATGCCTGTAAAATCGGAATGCCGGGGAGTATCGAACTGATAGAGATTATTGCCCACTTTTTAAAAAACAGGAGTGACACCCCGATTGTGCTTGATCCGATCATGGCGGCAGGTACCGGTGAGGAACTGGCAAGCAAGGAATCCCTGAACAGGCTGATGGAAACATTGATCCCGCTTACCACGGTATTAACACCAAATACTGAAGAAGCCTTTGCCCTCACTGATACGGATGATCGACAGGCCGCTGCTGACAAATTTTTTACACGCGGATGCAAGAATGTCCTCATAACCGGTGCAGATGAAGACACACCCCGGGTCATCAACACACTGTTCCGTAACGATCAGGCGCCGTTCCGGTTTGAATGGGAACGGCTGCCCCATAAATATCACGGTTCCGGCTGTACTCTGTCGTCCGGTATTACCGGGTTCCTGGCGAGGGGATTCGATGTCTACACCGCGGTGGAAAAAGCCCAACAATACACCTGGCAGACACTCAAACATGGTATGAAGCTCGGCAATAACCAGTGGCATCCGAACAGATTCTTTAATTACCGGAATGAAAACGTGTGGCAGGCATGAGTCCGCCGATAAAAAACGGTTTATACGCCATCACCGATTGCGATAATCTCTCATTTGAAATGGTGTTGAACAAAACCCGTCTGATACTGGATGCCGGCATAGCGGCTTTGCAGTACCGGGACAAATTCAGTGCTGCCAAGTTTCGCCTGGACAGGGCCAGGGCATTACAGAAACTATGCAGCCAGTATGGTGTGCCGTTCTTGATCAATGATGATATCCGCATTGCTAAACAGATTGATGCGGATGGTGTGCATATCGGCAGGGACGACCCGGGCTACCAGGAATCCCGGGCCATTCTTGGAGAGAAAATCATTATTGGTGTTTCCTGCTACAACAGCCTGCCGGACGCCATGACCGCTCAACGCATGGGGGCCGACTACATCGCTTTTGGCTCATTCTTCCCTACAGAATCAAAAAAAAACAGTGTTAAAGCTTCACCTGATCTGATAACCGCAGCGAAAAAAAAATTGTTTATTCCAATTGTTGCCATCGGTGGTATTACCGTTGAAAATGGCAAACCATTGCTTGAAGCAGGCGCTGACATGCTCGCATGCATCAGTAGCCTTTACGCTTCGGATGCTCCACAACAGGTAGTCTTCAGGTTCAATAAACTGTTTGCAGAAACTGTCCGGGTATCATAGTGAAAGATAATCTGTTTGCACGGGCGCAGGAAGTCATTCCGGGTGGCGTTAACTCGCCGGTACGCGCCTTCAAGTCAGTCGGTGGTGAACCGGTTTTCTTCAGCCGTGGAGAGGGGGCCTATTTATTCGATACAGCAGGCAAGTCTTACATCGATTACGTCGGCTCCTGGGGACCGATGATCCTTGGTCATGCGCATCCGGAAGTGATTGCCAGAGTCAAGCAAACTGTAGACAAGGGCCTCAGTTTCGGCGCCCCGACCGAGCTGGAGGTCCAGTTGGCTGAGAAGATTTGCGAATTGATGCCCAACATTGAAAAAGTGCGCATGGTCAACTCAGGGACAGAGGCCGCCATGAGCGCCATACGCCTGGCGCGCGGTTTTACGGGCCGGGACAAGATAGTGAAATTTGCAGGCTGTTATCATGGTCATGCCGACTCCCTGCTGGTCAAGGCCGGTTCAGGGGCGTTAACGCTCGGGATCCCAAGTTCACCCGGGGTGCCGGAGGACTGCGCCAAATATACCCTTACCCTGACCTTTAATGACATCGCGCAACTCCAGGCAGTCTTCGCAGAGATGGGTGATGAGATAGCGGCTGTTATTGTGGAACCGATTGCCGGCAATATGGGTTGCGTGCCGCCGGTGCCCGGCTTTCTGGAGCAGTTGCGGGACTGCTGTGATCGCTGCCGGAGCCTGCTTATCTTTGATGAGGTGATGACGGGGTTCCGCGTGGCTTTAGGTGGGGCACAGTCCCTCTACACTATCAGGCCGGACCTGACGGTGCTCGGGAAAGTCATCGGTGGCGGCATGCCAGTGGGTGCTTTTGGCGGCTACGCTGAAATTATGGACCATATTGCCCCCGACGGGCCAGTCTATCAGGCGGGTACGCTGTCGGGCAATCCGGTCGCCATGAGCGCCGGCCTGGCCACGTTGAATATCATTTCACAAGCCGGGTTTTTCGAACGGCTCGCGGCAAAGACCAATGCCTTGATGCAGGGACTGAAAGACGCGGCAGGCGTTGCCGGTATCGCTTTCACCACGAACCAGGCAGGAGGGATGTTTGCTATCTTTTTCAACGATGAGGAACCGATCACCCGGTTTTCCCAGGTCATGGCTGGCAGGCAGGAAGACTTCAGGGTATTTTTCCAGGCAATGCTGCGGCAAGGGATCTACCTGGCCCCGTCCCCTTTTGAAGCAGGTTTCATGTCCGCTGCCCATGACACCGAAGAGATTGAAAAGACAGTGGCTGCGGCGGAGTATGCCTTTAACGAGATAAGCTGAGATCCGGCCGGCTACCCGGTATTTTACCTGCTACCGGGCAACCTGTCCGTAATACCTTCCAATGGGCGATGCCACGCGTTTCACGCTATTCCAGAAAATTTAGCGTGGGAAAGGAACTTTTCAACTGGGAGCAACCTAATTACTAACACGTAAATTTCCTTAGTAATCAAGAAATAATTGAGATGAAGGGGACACGGATAATCCGTGTGGCAGGGTCAGGCAAAGCTATCCGTCCATTACCCGGGCCGAAGGGCCGGCGTGTTTGCCTTGAATATGAAGGATTACATTAAATAATCCCCATAATTGGCAGGGATTTAAATGAAAAACTTGTGAAAAATAACGGGGTTAGATAGAATGGCTCCGTTTTAGGGGGAAACACTTAATGGGGTTCGCTGCAAGGCGTGAACGCAACAGGGTCGAGGTGAGTGAAAAGATCCTGGGTGCGTCGCGCAAACTCATTACAACGGAGGGTTAGCAGGGGGTAAGCATGTGTAAGATCGCACCATCAATCTGCTATTCCCCTACGGTAATCTACGCGCACTTTAAATGACAAACAGCGTCTCTCTCGCACTGGTTGATGATTGGGTTAACCAGCCCCATGTACAACAACGGGTAGATCTTATGATTGACTTGATGATCCGCAGCCTGAATCATTGCCAAGCGGAGAGGTAACAAGCCAGCCAACATAATTAGAAAAAGTAATCAGAAAAATTTTAGGCCTTATGAAAGATACCAAATCACTTATCGGTGACGAGTTGGCGCTGCAACAGACGCTCGACCCCCTGTTTAACCGCGAGCAGGCAATCCAGGCGCCGGTTCCGGCGACGGACCTGCTAAGCCACACCATTGCCCAGTCCGGTGATTCCCTGTTGGCCAGGCAGTACGCCCAGGGCTACTGGCGCTTTGACCTGGAGGCAGACTGTACCATTCCCTCCGAGTATCTGCTGCTGCAGTATTTCATGGAAAGCGTGGACCCTGACCGGGAACAGCGCCTGGCGGACTACATACAAAGCCGGCAATTGCCGGATGGCAGCTGGCCATTATATGAAGGTGGTCCGGGGAATATCAGTGCTACGGTTAAGGCTTACTTTGCCTTAAAGCTGGCGGGAAAAGATACGGCCTCGGAGCAGATGAAGCGGGCACGGCAGTGGGTCCTGAACCATGGTGGTGCGGAACATGCAAACGTCTTCACCCGCATCACCCTCGCCATGTTCGGCCAGATCCCCTGGAGAACCGTTCCCGCCATGCTGTCCGAGATGGTGTGGCTGCCGAACTGGTTTTTCTTCAACCTGAAGAAAGTCTCGTACTGGTCACGTTGTGTCATCGTGCCGCTGCTGATCCTGTTTGCCAAAAAACCGGTGTGTGTATTAACACCGGGACAGGGGATCTCCGAGCTGTTTCTGACGCCACCACAACGGCTGAAACACCTGGACCGATTCAATCAGGGACACTGGCTCAAGAATGGATTCATCCTGATTGACCGCTGCCTGAAGGTGCTGGAACGGGTTATGCCAAAGTGGTTGCGGGCGATGTCTTTGCGCAAGGCGGAGACGTGGATGCGTGAGCATATGCGGGGAGAAGGCGGTATCGGAGCGATTTACCCGGCCATGGCCAATGCCGTCATGGCCCTGAAAACCCTGGGCAACGACAGGTCTGATCCGGACCTGGCACGGGGGTTTCAGGCCATTGAGGATCTGGTGCTGGAGAATGAGGAGGAGACCTATGTGCAGCCCTGTGTGTCACCCATCTGGGATACCTGCCTGAGCATCAATGCGCTGACGGAAACAGGCATGGTCGAGGACCATCCCGCCCTGACAACGGCGGTAGACTGGCTGTTTGACAAACAGGTATTCGTCCGGGGCGACTGGGCCGACAATGCACCGGGCCTGGACGGGGGCGGCTGGGCCTTTCAGTTTGAAAACGACTTCTACCCGGACGTCGACGATACCAGCATGGTGGTCATGGCGCTGTTACGCGCCGGGGCACACCGGCATCCGAACAAGCGTAAACGGCTGGCCCAGGCGGTGAACTGGGTCCTGGGTATGCAGAACCGGGACGGAGGCTGGGGGGCATTCGATATCGATAATTCCTATGAGTATCTGAATAATATCCCGTTCGCCGACCATGGGGCACTGGTGGACCCGAGTACGGCGGATATGACCGGCCGTTGTCTGGAGATGTTGGCGATGCTGGGGTTTGACCGGAGTTTTCCTCCCATCGCCCGGGGACTGGAATATTTACGCAAAGAGCAGGAAGCGTATGGAGCCTGGTATGGACGCTGGGGGGTCAATTATATCTATGGCACCTGGGCCGTCCTTGTTGCCCTGGGGGGCCTTGGCGAAGATCCCAACCAGCCCTATATCCGCAAAGCGATCGAGTGGTTAAAGCGGATCCAAAACCGTGACGGGGGCTGGGGGGAAGAGTGTAACAGCTACGATGACCCGCAACTCCGCGGCAAGCAGAGCACGGCGTCCCAAACAGCGTGGGCCCTGCTCGGCCTGATGGCCGTTGGCGAGATTGATTCGGAAAGCGTCGAGCGCGGCAT
>JBHHYN010000154.1:0-5587 GCA_046757565.1 Gammaproteobacteria bacterium
GGGGGAAATGGGGCCGGAGTGATTAAAATTAAATCACTCCGGCCCCTTAACTTCACGCTCGCCTCTCAGCTCCTGTGCTTGCCTTGAAAACACGTGATGGATGATTCGTTCGCGATCTTTTTCACTCATGGCCTCAAATTCAACGGCGATGGTATAGCCGGTTTGACCGGGTTCTTCATTTTTCCGGCAGGATACAACGCGGGCATAGACGGGTATATAGTGGACTTCAGGGTAGGTGACCAGTTCAAGCCGCAGGGCTGCCCCATCCGGCAAGGGTGCTTCTGTCTCGAAGGCAACGCCGTTTGCGCTTAGATTAACCTTGCATGCAGGGCTTAGGTTCTGCTCATCATCTTCGTCTGCATGAAAACCAGTCATACGCGCATGCAGGACAATCTTCTTGTTGATCAAGGTAGCCAATTCAGCAATCAGGGGGTTATCCTTCGATAACTGATTGCTGATATCATCGAGGCGCGCGTCGATACAGTACAGGGCATTCCTTAAGTCGGCCAGTTCAGTATAACCGAGTCGGGGTTTTTCGATTTCCCCCTTCGCATCAGACGGTCGCACTACCTTGTAGTTCAGGGAGATCATGTCATCGATTCGGTAAAATTGTCTGCGGTCTTTCATAATAATCACCTGTCTGCCTGTTTTAGTTTCCGCATCTTCCGGGAGAAATCCCTTATCCTCGCCTCAATATTATTAATATTGACTTGTTGTTTCCCGGTCTCAGTGGGAAGTTCGTCCGTTTTTCCCCCGGCCGTTGGAACTTCTTCCCCCGGTGCTTCAGCCTTCGGCGTGGAGGGTTCTGCATTCATGATAAGTGTCTCGACAGAGATTAAGGCATTGGGCCTGACTTCCGCCGAGATGTCAGCGGTTTTCTCCACATCGCTTTCGTTCTTTTGGGAGGACTCTTTTTCAGTAATGATTTCAGGCGCCATATCTTCCGGCAACTTTAGTTGATTGTTCAGGGCCCGGGTGATCAGATTCTCTGCTGCCTGTTCTTTTGATTCATCCGGATTATTCCCCTGCACGATTGTTATCTCGACACGGCGGTTCAGCGCCCGGTTTTCCGGTGTGTCATTGGCGACCAATGGGTGTGCCTCTCCGTGGCCCTCTATCAGAAAACGCCTTTGATCAAGTGAATTCTCCTTCAGCAACTCGTGGACTACCGATACTGCGCGGGAAGCCGAAAGCTCCCAGTTTGAACGGAACCTTGTGGTATGGATCGGGATATTATCGGTATGCCCGGCAATGAGTATTTTTCCCCTTATGGTTGCCAAGGCATTACGCAGCTTCCCAAGAACGGGCAGGAAATCGGGCCTGAAAGTGGCTGAACCAGACGGAAAAGACCCTTTTTCCCTTATGCGGATCAGGATCTTTTTACCTTCTGTTTCGACTTCAACGATACCTTTTTTAATCTCTTCTTTCATGGCCTGCAGGAGTTTTCCCGCGTCCGCCAGGGTCTGCTTTTCCGGTTGCCCGCCCTGTTCCGTGTATTCGGCTTTATCCTTATCGTCGCCTTCGGCATCGGCGACATCTTTCTGTGATTCCGGATTATTATCGTTCGCGCTCCCGCCCTGCCCCTCTTCATAAATATCCTGCCCCTCCTTCGATTCCGTTTTGGTGTCGGTGAAATCCAGGGTCTGTTTGGTTTCGTCGATGGCATCCTGGCGAATGACTTTCAGTATTGTTGGACTGGGACGGCCGGGAGTGAATTCACGAGCGACGATACTGGTCCCTTTCGGCATATCATAAACCTTGATTTCGCGTTGAACGCCGAATGCCTTTTCCATGGAGCCGGCAATCTGTTTGTATTTTGACAGGTCGAGTTCCGAAAACGAGAGTAATAACACAAAAAACGTCATCAGCAGTGACATCAGATCGGCAAAGGTAACGACCCAGGCAGGCGCACCTGCGGACTCGGCTGGCTTGTTCGACTGCCCATTACTCATGCCATTATCTCATTGATGAAATAACGTCAGGCAGCAACAGCCCCCTGCTCCGCCTTGTCATCCTCGCCACTAAAGTTCCTTTTTGACCCGGGCAGGTAGGTCAGCAGCATCCCCTCGATGACGCGCGGGTTGCGACCTTCCTGAATACCGTTCACCCCGTCAATGATCATCGATTTGAGTAACTGCTCTTCACTGCTGCGCAGGCCGAGCTTTTCCGCAATGGGACTGGCAAATACATTGGCAATCACCGCACCATAAAGTGTCGTTAACAGGGCGACAGCCATTGCCGGCCCAATGGATTTCGGATCATCCATGTTGGAGAGCATCTGCACGAGGCCAATCAAGGTGCCGATCATTCCCATTGCCGGGGCGACGTCGGCGATCGCCTTGAATATTTTCTGCCCCTGCTCATGCCGTTGTACGGTCAACTCCATTTCACTGGTCATCATCTGCCGGACCACATCCGGTTCATGACCGTCGACCATCATCTGGATACCCATCTGGAAAAACGGGTTGCCGGTTTCTTTCTCTTCCAGCGCCAGCAGACCGCTTTTGCGTGCACTGCTTGCCATGTCAACAGTCATTTCTATTAATTCAAGCGGCGATTCGGGTTTATGGAAGAATGCCTTTAAGGCGATATTGACGGCGCCCATGAACTGGGCAATGCTGAATTGCACCAGCACGGCACCTACCGTACCGCCGACCACGACCATGATGCTGGGGATATTGAAAAAGGTGCCGGCACTGCCACCCATAAAAATCGATCCCAAGATGATAACGATGGCGGCGATCAGGCCAATCAGGGTTGCAAGATCCACATAATTCTCCTTAATTAAAATTCAGTTGCGCTTGACGGGGATAGCCTCGTGGCAACAGACACTAATCAATAAGTGACTTTTCTGTAAGCCACGTGTTTAATATCGGAATGGCGGCAATAAACTTTACAGATTTCTTTGATTTTTCATATTGTTGGATAAATTCCCGAAGGCTGATAATCGTGTTGGAGAGAGGCGCGGAAGAATCTATCAGACTGATGCTAAATCGATCTCACAGCTTGTGATATCGGGGTTATGAGTGACTTCCTGCCCATCTTTTTTAATGTTGCCGGGCGGCCCTGCCTGGTGGTCGGCGGTGGGCAGGTGGCGGCCCGAAAGGTAAATCAACTGCTCAAGGCCCGTGCCGAAGTGCACGTACTGGCGCCAGACTTGTGTCCGGAACTCCGGGCATTACAGGAGCAAGGCGGGATACAGCATCGGCCCGTGGCATTTAGCCATCAGGCACTGGATGACATTGTACTGGTCATTGCTGCAACAGACGACCGGACCATCAATGAACAGGTATCGCTACTCGCCCAACACCGCCATATACCGGTGAATGTCGTTGACAACCCGGAATTATGCAGTTTCATCATGCCCTCCGTGGTGCACAGGGAGCCGGTACAGGTGGCCATTTCGACCGGAGGCGCCTCGCCGGTTCTGGCCCGCTTGTTGCGGGCCAGGCTGGAAACCATGATCCCGGCGGCCTATGGCCGTCTGGCCGGCCTCATGCAGGGATTCCGCTCCCGGGCCAAGCAGCGCTTCCCCGATGTACGCGCGCGGCGCAGGTTCTGGGAACAGGTCTTGCAGGGGCCCATTGCCGAGATGCTGTTTGCCGGGCAGGAACGGGCCGCGCAGCAGGCCCTGGAGCAACAACTCACTGGTAACGGTGGGCCACCGGAGATCACGGGAGAAGTCTATCTGGTTGGTGGCGGGCCGGGCGATCCGGATCTGCTTACCTTCCGGGCACTGCGGCTGATGCAGCAAGCAGATGTGGTGCTATATGATCGGTTGGTGGCGCCGGCAATTGTGGATCTGGTGCGCAGGGATGCCAGGCGTATCTATGTAGGCAAGGAGCGTGATCAGCATGCATTACCCCAGGAAGCGATCAATCAGACACTGATCACGCTGGCAAAAGAGGGCAAGCGGGTATTGCGCCTCAAGGGCGGCGATCCCTTCATATTCGGCAGGGGCGGCGAAGAGATCGAAACCCTGGCGGCGGAAGGCGTCCCCTTCCAGGTCGTGCCGGGGATCACCGCTGCGGCAGGTTGCGCGTCCTATGCCGGTATTCCGCTGACCCATCGTGATTATGCCCACACATGCGTGTTCATCACCGGTCACATGAAACAGGGGAAACTGGCCCTCAACTGGGACGCGCTGGTCCAGCCAGGCCAGACCCTTGCCGTGTATATGGGAGTAAAAGGGCTGGACCTCCTCGCTGATGAGCTGATGCACCACGGGATGCCGTGCGAGACAGCGGCAGCCATTATTCAGCAGGGGACTACCCCGGAGCAGCGTGTGTATATCGGTACGCTGGGCAGCATGGTTGATGTCATCAAGGCAAACGAAATAAAACCACCGTCAATGGTCATTGTCGGGGAGGTAGTGAAATTGCATGAGAAATTGGCGTGGTACGAACCGGTATAACGCGCCGGAACCGGTCAGGCGTATAACGGGCCCTCTTTTTTCCGTTCATCAAATACCTCTTTTGCCGCATACAGGCCGTTCAGCGCTGCGGGAAAACCGGCGTATACTGCCATCTGGATCATGATTTCGATTATTTCCTGCTCGGTGCAACCGACGTTTAACGCACCGTGAACATGGGCTTTAAGCTGGGGGCGTGCATGACCCATGGCTGTCAATGCCGCTATGGTAGCAATCTGCCTGATCTTCACATCCAGGCCCGGGCGGCTGTAGATATCGCCGAAAGGGAACTCAATGAGTAATTCAGCAAAATCCGGGGAGATTGCTTTTAACTCCTGAATGACCTTTTTCCCCGGTTCGCCATGTATCGCTGTTAATTTGTCCCATCCGGTTTTATATCTGTCATTTTTCATTGATCGAGTTCCTTACACCTTCATTTTTTCCAGTTTCAATGCCACAGAGTTGATACAGTAACGCAGTCCGGTGGGATTGGGACCATCGTTGAACACATGACCGAGATGGGCGTCGCAGCTGCTGCACAGAACCTCGGTACGCCGCATCCCGTAGCTGCTGTCCTCCAGGGTGCTAACCGCACCATTATCGATCGGCTGATAAAAGCTGGGCCAGCCGGTACCGGAGTCAAACTTACTGTCCGAACTGAATAATTCGTTACCACAGCAGACACAACGGTAGGCGCCGGGGTCCTTACAGGCATAATATTCACCGGTAAATGCTTGTTCGGTGCCTTTCTCTCGGCAGACCTCAAACTGTTCCCGGGTGAGTTGTTCGCGCCACTCATCCTCTGTTTTGGTTACGTGCCTTTCTGCCATGTCAATCACCAATCACTACATCCTTAACGATGTCCACGACCTTTCCCGTGGCCTTGTGCACCAGGACGATGGTGGCATCCCCAACGATCTGGCGTTCATAACCTTCGGGTGGTGGCGGTAACTCCCTTGCCAGGTCGGCGGGCAAGTTCCGCCTGGCGAGACCCGGTGGCAATGTTTTCCTCATGGCGAGGCCCGGCGGAAGTTTGCCTTTTTTGGCAAGACCGGGTGGCAGGTCTCTCTTGCCTTTCCCGTGTTTTTTACCCTTGCCCCTCTTGCCTTTATGCTTACCGTGCCCGTGCTTGTACTCGTCCTCATCTTCGTACTCGTCCTCATCTTCGTACTCGTC
>JBHHYN010000155.1:0-5557 GCA_046757565.1 Gammaproteobacteria bacterium
AAGTTCCTGCACCTGCTGACGAGTTGTGTTAATTGGGGTTATGAGGTCGAAGCCGGTATCAAGCTGGCGAGGCAGGTGGTCACTACCCGCATACATCCCCTGTACGAAGTGGAGCGCGGTGAATACCGCTTCACCCACCTGCCTGCGCAGGTACCGGTTGGGGAGTACCTGAAGCTTCAGGCGCGTTTTCGTAATACCGACGTCTCGGCATTCCAAAAGGCCATTGATGACCGCTTCAAGACAATATGGGAGAAGGCTGAAGGTCGTGTTAAACCCCTGGTTGATGATCCAGCCGGAACGCGCATGATCCAACATGATTTGTAGCTTTTTTTGAGTGGGATGCCGTTAAGATTCAGCTTGAAGATAACGAATTTTGTCCCACAACCTTTAATCGAAATACAGTAGGAGATGCAGGTTAGCTAAACGTACAGAAATGTATAATCCCTTGATGTTTAACTTTCTGACAGCTTGCTCTGATAGAAGCTGCTAATTTTCTCTATGAAACCCGTAACATTTGCAAAATGGATTGTTTTTAGCGGAAAATTTCTTTATATATACCTAAGTTACTTAGGTATTTATTAAATTCATGATATGATTCTGACTAAATAAAAATTGCAAATGTACTGCATCAAACATCCATGGAAGAACTTTAATGATTACTTCATCTTCATTTTATCTGGACTAAACAAGAACTGTCATAGCTGGAGGTTGTTATGAAAAATAACCTACGAAGTTTCCTTACAGATGCCGAGAACGCCGGCAAGCTCTATCGAATCAGGAAACAGGTTGATCCACTCACTAATATTGGCGCACTGTCAGATGAATCCGATCGGGCGCTTCTATTTGACAACATCAAGGGCTACGACGGTTGGCGAATTACTGCCAATCTTTGCCAGAACCGCGACATGGAGATGGTGGCCCTAGGGGTTGATAGCCGGGATGAAGTGATAAAGAAACTGGCAGCGTGCATCGATCTGGGTACCCATTCCCATCAGATCATTTCAGAATCTCCGGCCCAGGAAATCGTATGGGAGGGAGATGATGCAAATCTCAAGCGTCTCCCGGTGGTTCAACATTCAGAGCTCGACGGCGGACCCTATATCGGCTGTGGTATCGGTATTGTCGTGGACCCGGACAGCGGCCATCACAATACCACCTGGCCAAGGCTTCAGATCGCCGATGGCAAGACATGCCCATGGTTAATCTATTCACCACATGTAGGTCGAATTACGGCGAAGTATGCAAAGGCCGGTAAACCGATGGGGATGGCGATCACCATAGGGCACCATCCGTTGATCGACATCACGGCTTCATTCTCCATACATCACCCGAATTGTGGTGAACTTGATTTTGCCGGCAACCTCCTGGGTGAACCAATGGAATTTGTAAAATGTGGTTCCATCGATGTTGACGTCCCCGCAAGTGCGGAAATTATCATCGAGGGAGAGGTGCCTCCCGGCCAGGTGCAAGACGAGGGACCATTCGGAAACTACCTGGGCACTTATGCGGGAGGGCCTTTGGCAAGGGAAGGTGTAATAAAGTCCGTTATATTCAAAGTCAAGCGGATAACAATGCGCAAGGAGCCCGTGTACAGACATCTTCAATCAACTGTGTGGACCGAGCACCAGCGCCTTGTCATGTTGCCTATTGAGGCTAATCTGTATACCGCGCTTCTGGAGATGGGTATCGAAGTACATGATATTTATATTCCATCATGGGGCGGATGCGGTGTAACAATCATCCAGATGACGCCCCATGGGCCAGGCGAAGCCCAGGCGGCAATGTTAAAAGCCACACAGTGGGACAACACCACATTAAGCTTCATGAGTCACCTCGTGGTAGCGGTAAACCGTGACGTGAATATTTATGATGCCCGGGACGTGATGTGGGCGATCGGAGTCAGAACACACTGGGGGAAACCCATTACACAGATTTATGATACACCCTCATCTCCCTTGAGGCCCAGCGCAGAGACGATTAAAGGTATCCCCTATCGTCTCGGAGGTAAGGCAATGGTCGATGCGACTATTCTTCCTCCCAAGAATGATTTTGAGTGGTGGGATCAAAATCGCGCCTGGCCGATGGGTAAAGGGAAAGTTTCCTTAGCGGATTTTGTCGATGATTACCAGATCCGGCAGGATGCAATGGTCCGCATGATGAGCCATGAGGAGATGCTGGCCATTAAGCCGGGAAGTTACAAGCCCGGAAAATAACAGAAATGAGCAGTGACAACTATATAAAAGTCGCCGAGCTGAGTGACTTGCAAGAAGACCAGGGCCTGTTTGTGCAACTGGATGAGAAACCAATCGCGCTTTTCAAAGTGGGAGAAGATGAAGTTTGTGCTATCGGGAATATCTGTCCTCATCAGGGTGGGCCCTTGTCAGAGGGTTTCTACGACAAAGATGAATGCATGGTCACATGTCCTCTGCATGCATGGGATTTTGATGTTCGCACCGGTAAACATGTGGGTGGAACGGAGTCGGTCCCTTCATACCAGGTACGATTAGTCGATAATACAATCGAAGTGAAGGACGAATAGCTCGAGCTGAATCCTGTTCTGCTTGCATTAAATACCGCTCCAGCAAGTATTAGCACTATGGGTATATTCAGGGGTAATAGAAAAACGGATGGTACTTTCGATCCCTCATGGTTATATAAATGGTTGAGACCGGAGAAATCAGGAAACACGATTAACGGCCTCGGCGAATCCCGCACTCGGCGTCCCACGCCCGTTTATCATTACATCCTGTTTCTGCATCCGTGGTGGTTATGGCAAAACACCTTTTATTTCAGGACCAGTTTATCGGTCACCTATTTGCGCAAAATAATCCGATCATTTATTTTGCGTTATTCGCCATTCCGGCCTGTAGCTGCCAGCCGAAGCAAAACTGATCCCGCCACACTTAGCCGGCAACTCACTGACTTCCTCCTGGCAAATGGCGCCGGTGATGTGGCCGTTGCCCGAATGCGGCCCGAGTGGGTGCTCGAAGGTATGCCGGAAGTGACTGAGCCTTTCATTGTCACATTTGCTGTACCCATGGATTATTCCACCATGATGCGGGTGGCCGAAACCGGCTGTGATCTGACTGCAGGGGGCCATATCATTGATAAATATAACAGGGGTACGACCATCGCCCGATCGGGGGCCAACTGGCTCCGTGATCGGGGCTATCATGCGTATGGCCATTGCGGGCCTGCTTCAGGACGTCTAACCTCAATCCCCGCTGCCATTGCCGGTGGCCTGGGTGAACTCGGCAAGCATGGCTCCATGATAAACCGTAAGTACGGCTCCAATTTCCGCATTGGCTACATCCTGACGGAAGCGGAACTGGTGCCTGGTGAACCGGTAAATTTCGGCGCCGACGAGTTTTGCACGAACTGCCAGTTATGCATCAAGCATTGTCCACCGAATGCCATCTATCCGGAAAAACAGATGGTAAGAGGCGTACAGAAATGGTACGTCGATTTCGATAGGTGTGTCTCCTATTTCAATGAGACCTATGGGTGTGGAATCTGCCTTCCGATCTGCCCCTGGAGCCGCCCGGGTGTTGCCGGGAAACTTGTCGCGAAGATGGCCAGGCGATCTACAATAAATAGCTAAAAAGTCTGGCTTTCAGCGTCCATTGCCAACCACGGCACACAGGTTTTCGCTTGCTTGAACGCATTCTCCTCAGTATCGAAAACCTGACTGGAATAATAGCTTAAAGGATACCATCTTCCGCCGTCCTCCGGATCGCTACGATACTCTTCAAAACCAAACGTCCCGTCTGCGCGAACGAAGATATCAACACAGCGATCTCCTTCAAAGTTCTGGATTGACTTTAAAACTTTAATGCCGGGTTCCTACCAATCCAATTTACGTAATCCACATAGATAACGTTCTGCAACTTCTTCGGGTTCGAAAGCCATGCGGTAGACCCACTCCAGGTGCTCCAGTGTTAACTTCGAACTCAGACGACGAAGTTCAGCAAGTGCGAGTTGTGCTTCAGCAAGCTGGCCAGTCTCCGCAAGCGCATTTGTATAAACGAGCAGACAAGGGGCATTCCCATAATGAAATTCAACTGCCTTTTGGCCAGCCTTAGCTGCATCTTCGTAGTGCTCAAGATTTGTATAGGCCCAGCTTCGAAACAGATAGTGCCACGGTGGTGTAAAGTGATCCCCCGGGCTAGTCTCAAATGCACGTTCGATATGGGCAACACCTTCCCTACCCTGGTTGACATGAAGTAACGCATGCCCCAAACGTGCTCGCGCCTGTTCTATAAGATTGTCAGGAGCGATAGCTACTGCACGCTCCGACAGCGTTACCGCTCGCTGAGCTTTACCAAGCCACACCAATGCCTCGCTCGTGACGCCAAGTACCCAGGTATCTCCCGGGCCCAGGTCAATGGCACGGTCAGCGGCAGCAAGTGCGTTCATATGTGTTTCTTCCAGTTCGTCCGTCCAACGATTAACGACTTCATGGGCCAACAGGAATGCAAGGAGTGCATCACCATTCCCAAGGTGGGGGACTTTCTCCCTTGCACGTTGAACAAGCTGTTTACCCTCAGCGAAGCTACGGCGTGAGTAATTTAAAAATATTGCAGTAGCCAGGTCTATAAAACTATCCGCATCCAATTCATCTGTTGGTGTTCGCTGTGTTCTTTCCATTGACGCCCGCCATAACACACTGCCCAAGGTAGTCGCAAGAGTCCGACCAATCTTGTCTTCCAACTCAAGTGGGTCACCCATGTCATAATCGTAGGACTCCGCCCACACCTGATGATTACTACGGGCATCAATCAGTGCCACTGCCACCCGCACCCGCTTTCCGGCCTTCCGTAAACTGCCTTCAACCACATAATTAATGTTGAGTTCCTGACCGACCTCACGGGCATCTTTATTCAGTCCTTTATAGGCAAACGCAGAACGGCGTGAGATAACATCCAGACCACCGGCATGACCCAGTGCATTTATCACCTCTGTTGTTATACCGTCAGCCAGTTCTTCGTCTTGCGTATCCTTTGAAAGTGCTTCTATTGGTAACACCACAATTGAAAACTTTCCGGGTAAGGATTGTTTTATATTTGCCGAAGAGTTTTCCGTGTTTTTAGCTACATCAATAGATGCAGCAGGCGCATTACTGCTTATAGTTGAATCAACATGGATCTTGACTGCATACTTTCCCTTCGGTAACTCGAACTGCACCGAATCCGCCTGACCATCGGTATCGTAATACTCCCGCAGTTTGGTGCGTAATCGGCCCGCGTCCACTCTTACTATGGAATCCGTGGCCGGGTCAAAGCGCTTGTCACGATTGTAGAGTTCCATGGCCAGGGCATATTGGTTGACCTGCCCACCGCGGTTCTCTAATGACTCTCCAACCACATAGCGTAAGAACCGGACCAGCCGCCCGGCCTGGGCAAACACAGAGCTTGCCGCCAGCTTGTTCAGATGACTGGTAATCGTCTCAATCTCTGATGGACTGTATTCCCCAGCCATTTGACGCCCTCAAGGTGGCTTGGTTAACTAGAACTCTTTAACAGGAAGTACTTCTTAGTTTAAATCCTGGAGTGTCAAT
>JBHHYN010000156.1:0-5528 GCA_046757565.1 Gammaproteobacteria bacterium
TTCTGCCTGCCTGTGCGGTGCACGCAGACAGGGAGTTGACATTCGATATGCCATACAAGGCATACAAGGCCCTTTGGCCCCCGGCTTCGGTTGCCATTATGGTTTGGGGATGTTCAGGGTGAATCTGTGAGTTTGCCTGACGTTATTAGT
The DNA here is from genome assembly GCA_046757565.1 of Gammaproteobacteria bacterium. GTDB lineage: Bacteria > Pseudomonadota > Gammaproteobacteria > Eutrophobiales > Eutrophobiaceae > JBHHYN01. The sequence goes on from JBHHYN010000156.1 coordinate 151, forward strand.
TAGTGCTATCATTGATAGCACTCTGAAGTTAATGGAGATAATCACGATGGCGAACTTGGTCGTACGTAATCTTGATGAACGAATTGTCAAAGCCCTGAAAAAAAGTGCAGCCAGGCACAATCGAAGTGCGGAGGCGGAGCACCGAGCTATCCTGGAAAAGGTACTGCTTAAGACAAAGCGTAAGAGCCTTGTCGAAGCCCTTACCGCCATGCCCAATGTGGGACGGGATGAGGATTTTGAACGTGTAGATAGCAAGGAAGCGACCGGTGTATTTGATTGATACCAATATCATCAGTGAGTCGAGGAAAGGCCGAAAAGCGAACAAGGGAGTCCGGCAGTTCTTCAGTGGCATTATTGCTCAGCAGATAGAGGTGTTCCTGTCTGTGGTGACGATCGGGGAACTGAGACGCGGGATAGAGTTGATCCGGTATCGGGGCGACGAGCGCCAGGCACAACATCTGGAGGAGTGGTTGTCATCCATTCTGAGCGAGTACAGTGATTACATCCTTGAAATCGACGAAGAGATAGCGCAAGTGTGGGGCAAACTGCGGGCACCCCATCCAAAAAACGCGCTCGACAAACAAATCGCTGCTACTGCGCTGATTCATGACCTCACGGTCGTCACCAGAAATCGGAAAGATTACGAGGGAACAGGGGTCAAGATAATCAACCCTTTTGATGAGTAATCAGCGGAGATTGCGATGAGCACTTTCGCCTCTTTTGAAACAAACGCGGTTTAACCCAACCCGACGCCCACGGCAGTTTCTGCCTGCCTGTGCCAGCATGGCAGACAGGGGGTTGACATTCGATATGCCATACAAGGCATACAAGGCCCCTTGGCCCCGGTTTCGGTTGTCATTATGGTTTGGGGATGTTTGTGCCGGAGAAATAATCACCGATTCTCCGGAGTTGCCCTTGGCCTTCCCGTAAATTACGTTATACTGATTGTTGAAATATTCAACAATCAGGAGCATATATGTCTACCGTCAATTTCAGTGTGCCGGAGGATGTTAAAAGGGCTTTTAATAAGGCTTTTAAAGGCGAAAATAAAAGCGCTGTCCTGACTCGCCTGATGCAACAGGCGGTTGAAAAACGTAAAAGGCAGAAACGCCGCGCGGCAGCGGCTGAAATCGTGTTGAAGATGCACAGACGTTCCAAACCTGTGAGCGATACCGCAATCCGTAAAGCAAGATCGAAAGGGCGTCCGTGATCGTTGTTCTTGATGCGAGCGTTATCGTCAAGTGGTTCTTCCCGGATCCGGCTGAAGAACCGCATAGCAAGCAGGCGCTTACGGCTCTTGAAGCTGTTCGTGACGGCAACCTGGAGCCGTTGCAACCGCCACATTGGTTGGCTGAAGTTGCAGCAGTGATTACAAGGCTTGAACGGGATCAGGCGGCGCAGGCCATCGATCTGCTGGATGCCATGGAGTTGCCCGTTGCAGGGGAGACAGCGATATACAAACATGCAGTGGAAATTGCGGGTCGTCTTGATCAGCATCTTTTCGATACGCTGTATCACGCCGTTGCTATGGAACATGATGTGACGTTACTCACAGCCGACAGGCGATATTACAGAAAATGCAGGCAACTCGGCCACATCACCTACCTTGCTGATTGGGTTCTGGGTTCGGAAAAATAAGACGTAGAGACGCACATGCAGGTTGCCGGAACCGGTAAGGTTTGAGCGCCTGGAGTCTATCCAAATCAAGGGTCCTGTCTGCGTGCGGCCACGCACAGGCAGGCGGGAACGCAAACCCGTACATTCTCGCCGTTTCCGCAGCAAGCACGGTTTAACGCAACCGGACGCCCACGGCGGTTTCTGCCTGCCTGTGCCGGCATGGCAAACAGGGCGGATGACTTTCGATAGACCCATACAAGGCCCGCTCGCCCTCGGCTTCGGTTGTCATTACGGATTGGGAATGTTCATCCCCCTGGATTAAGTTGTGCTACACTTAATACGTGCACACATAATACGTGGAGATTGCCATGAATTTGACCTTGTCCATTGATAAAAAGCTGCTGGAGCGCGCCCGTAAAGCGGCACAGGCGCAGGGCAAGAGCGTCAACCAGTTGGTCCGGGAATACCTGGAGCAATTGTCCGCCGCAGAGAACCTGGATAAAGCATTGCTAGATTTTCGCCAAACCAGCGGCACCGGCCATCGCAAGGGCTGGAAGTTCAACAGGGACGAACTGCATGAGAGAACGTAGCTTTATCGATACCAATATTCTTGTTTATACCGATGATGCCGGTTCACCTGAAAAATCCAGACAAGCCGTCAACCTGGTGGAAGATGCCGTACGCACTAACCAGGGCGTTATTTCCACTCAAGTGCTTCAAGAATATTTTTCGGCCACCACCCGAAAACTGGGCGTTGACATTGTCACCGCTAAACGCCGGACACAGTTTTTTTTCAGAATGAATGTGGTGCAAATTACACCGGACGATATACTCGCCTCCATCGATCTGCTCCAGCTACACAACTTATCCTTCTGGGATTCACTTATACTCCATGCCGCCCGCCAAGCCAGTTGTTCCGTATTACTGTCCGAAGATATGAACCACGGCCAGGTCATAGAAGGTATACGTATATTTAATCCGTTTCTTGAAACCGGGTTGAAATAAAACAGGACACGAGCATGCCTATTATCCGGCGGAAGATACGGACAGTAACAGTTACGCTAATCACTTCGCAGTGCATGCCAGACACCCACGGCAGTTTCCGGAGACCTGGAGTAGTATAGCTCTATCGATTCGCGCGAACGTCAGGTTGGGATAGTGCGATAAAAGAGTTTCATATTCGTCGGCGATATCTTGTCTGTCCAGATTAAGAGGCACGGCAAACATCTCCATTCTGGTGAGTAAACCCAAATTACTGGCCGGAAGGGAAACCTTGATACTTGCTCCGGACAGCCTTGAGTATTGCCGGCAACGCGGCAGGAAATGAATAAATTTTGGGACGAATTAAGAATTTTATCAGACACATTATCTATTCCATTGCTAACCTTATAAATAACAAGAACTTGAATGGAGGCAACCAATGGAAAAAGTCCAGATTGAACTGCCCTTGCCTTTCCCCGATCTATCAGGGGATCTGCCACTGCTACCGGCCCGCATGGTTAATGAATTTCAGTATTGTCCCCGGCTCGCCTATCTGGAATGGGTGCAGGGAGAGTGGGCGGAGTCGGTGGATACGGTCAAGGGCCGATATCAGCATCGCCGTGTCGATAAACCTGCCGGCAAACTACCGGAACCTGACGAGCTTGAAGGTACTAATCAGATTCATGCACGTTCCATCACACTCTCTTCTAATCAACTGGGGGTGATTGCCAAGCTGGATTTGGTGGAAGGAGAAGGAGGCATTGTCACACCAGTCGATTATAAAAAAGGAAAACGCCCGCATGTCGCCAAAGGCGCTTATGAACCGGAACGTGTGCAGTTATGCCTGCAAGGGATGTTACTGGAAGAACACGGTTATGAATGTCAGGAAGGTGTCTTGTATTTTGTCGATTCCAGGGAACGGGTCAGCGTCGCGTTCGACGATGACCTACGCAATACCACTTTATCCGCGATAAACGGCTTGAGGCTTGTTGCTGCAGGAGGCCAGATTCCGCCACCCTTGGAGGACAGCCCCAAATGTCCACGCTGCTCGCTGGTCGGGATTTGTTTGCCGGATGAAGTTAACTTTTTACGCAGGCAGGAAACCCCACCCCGTCCGCTTGCGGTCGGCCGGGATGAAGCCCTCCCTGTTTATGTGCAAGCCAACAAGGCATCGGTACGCAAGAAAGGCGAGACATTGGAAATCGCTGTAGATGATAAAACGGCAACGAAGGTGCGTCTTTTGGATACCTCTCAGGTCGTTCTTATGGGTAATATTTATCTGACAACACCCACCCTGCACGAACTCATGCGTAGGGAGATTCCTGTTACCTGGCATTCTTATGGTGGCTGGTTTCTCGGACACACCATTGGTGTCGGTCATAAGAATGTGGAACTGCGTACAGTTCAATACCGGGCCAGCTTTGATGAGCCTGTCTGCCTCGCTCTTGCAAAAGGTTTTGTCCGTGCAAAGATTCAAAATTGCCGGACACTGATGCGCCGGAACTGGAAGTCCGACAAGTCAGTGGATCCATTATTAACGGAATTCCGCCTCGATGTGGATCAATGCACCAGGGTTACGTCCATGCCAAGCCTGTTGGGAGTGGAAGGAAATGCGGCCTCAAAATACTTCGGCGCCTTATCAAACCTTATTAAACAAGATAGTGATGAAAAGGAATATACTTTTGATTTTACCAAACGCAATCGGCGCCCCCCGGCTGATCCGGTCAATGCCTTGTTGTCCTACGCATACAGCCTGCTGGCAAGAACCTGGACGGTTACATTAGCGGCCGTAGGATTTGATCCCTATCGCGGTTTTTATCATCAGCCCCGTTATGGCCGTCCCGCACTGGCCCTTGATATGATGGAACCTTTCCGGCCGTTGATCGCCGATTCAACTGTTCTGATGGCAATTAACAACGGCGAGGTCCGGCCCAGCGATTTCATATCTGTAGCAGGCAGCGTCAATCTCACGTCAGATGGCAGAAAGCGATTCATTGCCACCTACGAGCGGCGATTAAGTCAGGAGATCACTCATCCGTTGTTTGGGTATAAGATTAGTTACCGGCGTCTACTGGAAGTACAATCAAGGTTACTTGCACGTTTTCTTCTGGGTGATATCATCGAATTCCCGCAATTTACAACACGGTAAATATTATGGATGATCATCTTTATATTGTGACCTATGATATTAGCGATTCGAAACGCTGGCGTTCGATCTTCCGATTAATGCACGGTTATGGGGAATGGTTACAACTATCGGTTTTCCAATGCCGCCTGTCACGGCGCCGGCATGCCGAGCTTCTTGCCACAGTTGATGAAATAATTCACCACAGCGAAGATCATGTGTTAATGCTGGATCTAGGAATGGCTGATAGCATCAAACCCCGGGTGGTGAGCCTGGGGAAGGAATTTAATCCTGTTGTCCGTGAACCAACTATCGTATAATTTTTTGCCTATCGATCACGAGCACTCAGGTGCTTACTTGAATCCTGGGGAGTGCTCGAATTGGGAAAGCTCTTTAACAATTAGAAAGTTAGACATTGTCATTGAACATGGAATCCGTAAAATTCCTATGAACAACGGCATATTTTGGACACCTCTCGCATTTCTTGCTCGAAACCTGCGTCACTTGCGAGGTTCGAGTGGGGCAGTTTTCCGCAGCGTTACGCTGCGGCCTCATTGAAGCTGGTGGATTAGATTTATCAGAAACCAACGACTTGACGTTTTCCGCAGCGTTACGCTGCGGCCTCATTGAAGCATACGCTATAATCCTAACATGG
>JBHHYN010000157.1:0-5438 GCA_046757565.1 Gammaproteobacteria bacterium
CTAGAATCACTTGCACAAACGAAGGGATTTATTTAATTCCCGGGCCCGGTTTAGTAGTCTAATATCTTGCTTTAAAATAGCGATACAATAAGCAACCTGTCAGGAGCCTTGTGATGTCGATGAGATACTCTAACCAAGCTGTGCCGTTTACCTTTCTATCCTTCTCTAGAATGCTGGTTGTGGTTGTCTGCCTGAGTCTCATTCCGGCATGTGATTCGATTAGTGGGTTGACGCCACAGGAGCATATAGAGAAAGCCAGGGGTTATCTTGACAAGGGAGATATCAATAGCGGGATCATTGAACTAAAAAATGCTCTACAGAAGGATACGAACCTGGCTGAGGCGCGATGGCTGCTGGGAAATGCCTACCTTAAATTGGGTGCTGGACAGGCGGCCTATAAGGAGCTGGAGCATGCGCGCCAACTTGGTTATGACAAACCGGACCTGGAGACTACCCTTTTGCAAGTATTATTACTCAATGGTGAATTCCAGGCCGTGTTGGACAAGACAACGGAGGATATGGTCAAGGCTTCATCCAGTCCTGCAGCGATGCTCGCTTTGAGGGCCAATGCCTACCTTGGGCTGAAACGCCTTGAAGAGGCCAAGTCCGCCTTCAATAATTCTCTTGCCATGGATAGCTCCTCCATTGATGCCAGACTGGGGCTTGCACAGATATCAGCCGTGGAGAAAAACCTGGTCAAGGCAAGACAGATACTGGATGCGGCGCAGGCCATCGCCCCGCAGGATGTTCGGATCTGGATTATGTATGGGCAAATTGCCCTCCTCGAAAACAGGTATCTAGAGGCTGAACAGGTCTTTTCCAAGGCGGTTTCTATTGCTCCTTACAATATGCAGGCACAGCTTGGCCTGGCGCGTTCGTTACTGGCCCAGGGGAAATATGAGGCCGCAGTTGTCCCGCTGGATAGGGTTAAGTCGCGATATCCCAATCAACCCACAGCCAGATATTTTCGCTCCTATATTGCTTTCAAGAACAACGATAAAGAGAAGGCAAAAGACATTTTGAGGGGAATTTTAAAATCCTATCCCAATCACCCGGAAAGTCTGCTCCTGTTAAGCAGCATTCTTTATCAGGAAGGCGGTCAGGTAGAGCAGACCATCGAATATCTGACCCGACTGGTCTCCATTGTCCCGAATCATCTGCCCGCTATTAAATTGCTCTCCTATATACAGATTAAAAACAATCAGACGAAACCGGCCATCAAGCGGCTCGAGCAAGTAGTAACAAATTACAGAAGTGACGCACAACTGCTTTCTCTATTGGGCAGCGCCTATATAAAAGCGGGTAACCTGGCGAAGGGATCAGATTATCTCGAACAGGCAGTACAACTCAATCCCGATGCGCCAGGCTTACGTACGCAACTTGCAATCGGTCAATTGGCGTCCGGATCCAGGGAAGAGGCCATTTCCCAACTGGAAACGGCTGTAAAGCTGGATTCAAATCTGACCCAGGCGGATATCCTGCTGGTGCTTTCACAAATTGAGGCGAAGGCTTACGATGCTGCCATTGAAGCGGCACAGGCCATGATAAAAAAGCAGCCGGATAATCCCTTGCCATTTAATCTGATGGGAGTGGCCTATTTAGGAAAAGGGGATACCGCAGCAGCAAGGGAGCAATTTGAACAGGCACTGAAAGCGAAACCGGACTTTACCCCCGCCATTGCCAATCTGGCTTTGCTGGACCTCCAGGAGGGTAATGAAGCATCAGCCGAGAAGAGATACAAAAAGATACTCGGTATTGATGAAAATAATGTCCTGGCGCTGGTGAATCTTGGCCGGTTCGAGGAGCGGCGGGGTAACAAGGACAAGATGTACCGTTTATTGCAACAGGCACGGATTGAAAATGAGACTGCCTTGCAACCGCGTTTACTACTGGGCAGATATTATTTGAATGAGCGTGACTACAAAGCATTACGGGAGGTGGCAGGCGAGGCGTACAAACTGGCGCCCAATAACCCCAGGGCAATATTGTTAGAGGGGGAGTCCAGGAGACTAAACGGCAAGCTGGAAGAAGCATATTCCCTGCTTCAATCCCTGGCGAATAAGTATCCGGATTTTCTGGATGCCCTGTATGAACTTGGTATAGATCAGTTGCAAAAGGGAGATCAGAACGCCGCCAAGCAATCCATGGATAAGATTCTGGCAAAACAACCGGATCACATTGGAGCGTTGACATTTTTAATTGATCTGGCGCTTCGTGGGGAAGACCATAAAACCGCCAGGAAGCTTTTGGACAGGATTAGGCAAACACATCCGGAAGCGAATGAAATTAATATTCTGTCCGGCGATATTGCGTTATCAGAGGGGAATCCTGGTGATGCAATCAGATTCTATGCTAAGGCCTTGAAAGCTGATGAAAGTAATTCAGTAATACTAAAGCTTAGCCGGGCCTATATTGCCAGTGGTAATGTGAATAAAGCCCGTTCCGTGCTTCAAGACTGGTCGGAGGATCATCCAGATGATCAGGAAGTCAGACTATTGCTTGCCTCTTCCTACCAGCAGGAGAATCTATTTGACAAGGCTATCATCCTCTATCGTCAGATTTTAAATAAAGACCCGAATAATGCAATGGCCTTGAATAATCTCTCCTGGCTATATTTTAAAAAAGATGATTCTCGCGCATTTGAACTGGCGCAAAAGGCCTATGCGTTGTCACCGGATCAACCGGAGATCCTGGATACAATGGGCTGGATAATGGTCAAGCAGAATCAGATTGAGCAGGGTCTAAAATATCTGCAATCGGCACAGGCAGTCATGCCGGAATCCCCGGATATCCGGTTTCATGTTGCCGCGGCGATTGCCGCGTCCGGAAACAAAAAACGCGCCCGGAAGGAATTAATATCCCTGCTTGATGAACACAAATCATTTACCGAGCGAAAAGAGGCGGAAGAATTACTTACATCTCTACGATAAATCATGTCAATATGATATTTGATGTTTTCAACGGCACATCGAATAGTTAATTTATCAGTAAAATAAGACAGGAATATTGAAGTGAAATTCCTGTTTTTCACGGGACCTAGTACTCAACCTTACAATACAGGAGCGGTCTGCGTTTCCATGCAATTTCATTCAGGAGGGTAAAGGTATCCGTCCCATCAGGAGAAATCGTTAATTACCTGAACCATGACATCTCATATCAACCGAATTCCAAGGCAGGTTTCCCGGGTAGTTGGTTACCGTAAGGAGTACAGGGAATCAGTTCCTGACCTCATGCATAGCAGGCCATTTAAAAAGGAAATCTGGAACTGGCAGTTTATAGAAAATCCTTTTTCTGAACAATTTAATCCCGTAATTTTAATCGATCAATGGAATTCAGTAATCGGTTTTAATGGAGTTATGCCTGTCAAAATCAAAATTGGCGAACGAGTTTCAGACGGAATATGGAGTTGTGATTTTTTTGTGGATAGCCGTTATCGCGGAATGGGAATAGGAAAAAAATTGAAAAAGATACTTAATAACCATTCTCCGATTATCATGGCACTGGGCATCAGTGATATGGCGTCACCGGTATTACTGGGTATGGGTTGGAGAAAGAATTGTGAAGTGGAGACATTCCATAGAATCCAGAGATTTACCGGCGCGAAATCATTCTTAATATATGGAATGCAGATACTCAATCGATTTAAATACGCAACTCATTTTGAAAGAAATGACTATTATTCTGAATATACGAACAGCCTGCCAGATGGCGATCTTGTTGAATTGCTCTGGGAAAGGGTGGCCAACGATTACAATAGGTGTGTAGTGCGAAATTATTCTTACCTGCATTGGAAATACGAATGTCATCCATTGGCAAAATATGGATTTATTACTGCTGAATCGGATGGAAGTCTTATGGGAATACTTGTTATACGCGTCACCGGACTTTACGCGCGGATAGTGGATTATCTGGGACCTGCTCATGATATGGCATTAAAGGCGGCTCTCCTTGAGGAATATTTCTCTGTCACAAAACATACTGTTACGCAATCTTGCATAACAAGTGACAAAGAGTTGAAAAAAATATTATTATCAAACGGCTTTCGCAAAATGCAGGGACATATGAGATTCTATATCCACTCGTCATCGCGTGATGATCCCGATATTACGGATGACTGGTTTATCATGGGAGGAGACAGCGATGGTGATATGCTGGAAGCAGCAGAAGACGGGCCATTCATTGATGATTATTCATCCTGCCAGGATCCGAATATTTCCGTCAAAGAGCTGTCTGAAGAGGATTTCCTGGCGCTTGAAGACGGTTGGAATAATTTGCTGAAAAAATCAGACGCCGATCCGTTATTTCTGGATTGGACATGGCAAATAACCTGGTGGCGGCAATGGTCAAAGACGAATGAATTTCAACTTTTTTTATTAGCTGCGTATACGGATGATAACAAATTGGTCGGTCTAGCACCGCTATACAAATGTAGTTGTTATATATACCTTAAAAAGCTGCATTACAGGCAAATTCAATTTATCGGCAGTAGTTGGGGGTCGATTGAAACAGTAAGAACCGAATATCTTGACTTCATTGTGGATAATTCCAGGTCTATTCATGTCAGAAATGCTTTTCTGTCCTATTTGGATCAGGACTTAACATGGGACCAATTTATATTCTCAGATATAAATAGAAATTCCATAACGATTAATCTTGTCTTACAAGAGAAATATTTTAAAAACACTTATCGTAGGATCGTGTATGAGGATTTCGTAACTTACGTAAATACATATGATAGTTTTTCGAGCTTTTTATCAAAATTGGGTAGAAATACCCGGTATAGATTAATAAACAGGAGAAATTATCTTCACAGACTTGGTGAGGTGACTCTGGAATATGCCGATCAGGAATCAATTGATGATTATTTTGTCTGTTTAAATAATTTACATTCTTCCAGATGGGGAGAACCCTGTTTTGCAGGGAGCAGCCTGTCATTTCATAAACAGCTTGCAAAAGAACTATATAAACACGGATGTCTTAGATTTTCAAAATTATCGCTTAATAAGAAACCTATCTCAATACTATATGATTTTAAGATGGGCAATAAGGAATATAATATTCAAACTGGTTTTGATGAAAGATTCGGCAACAGGGTTTCTGTTGGATTATTGCATATCGGAATGGTAATAGAATCCGCATGCGGCGATAAATCCACTGATTATTTTGATTTGTTGGCTGGACCAGGTAAACACTCATACTATAAAGCTCATTTTGGGAGTAAATGTGTCAAATTTAATACGGTACAAATTAATAGAAGCTACAAACTTAAAAAGATTTATAAATTGTATGATTACCTGTCCCGTTTTTTAAAAAGACTGTTAATGGGTTGATTTTTCACCTGGATTTAACTCGCTAGGCAACAGGTGGGTAAATGCCAAAAAATATCGGCTCTTCAGCAGAATCTGTGGGTTAACAAGAAAGACTTTTGAATAAAAACT
>JBHHYN010000158.1:0-5418 GCA_046757565.1 Gammaproteobacteria bacterium
ACGGGAATGACGGGCTACTGTTTATATATCAACCCACAGATTCTGCTGAAGAGCCTTATAATTTAAGGGCCCGGAGTTGTTTCTATATCTTGATAGGCTGTTGTTTCTGCTCCGGGGGGATTTTTAACGCCTTATCCAGTTCTTTTGCAAAATCCTCCAACCTCTCTTTCAACTCCGGGATCTGTGACTTGATATGTTCCTCCAGTTTTTTCAGCTCACGCTGCACCTCCGGAATGCTCTTCTGGAGTTCATCAATCACTCCATCAAACTGCCCGGCAATTTGATCGCCCAATTCATGCATGCGCCCAATTACTCTTGCCATCTCGCTATGCCTGGAGATCGATGCGACAGTGGCTGTATAGTCAACCTTCCATAAGCCCTTCTCTTGCCGCAAGACGGTTTTCAGAGGCGCCTTAAACGAATTCTCCGCTTTGATCTCAACAGTCGTGTCGACCCAGGCATTACTGCCATCGATAACCGTCTTCCCCAATGATACTTCGCCGATATCCAGGATATTCCCCATTAAATCGTTTTCATTGAGGGAAGCCCTGGTAATACTCCAACGCAGTTTCCCGACATTATTCGTCTGTATCGCCCGCCAGAAAATCCCGGCCATCTCGGCAGGATATAAGCGTTGGCTGCAACCAACACCAGACAACGTGATCAAAAAAACAATTGTGATTATTTTTATGGCCTTATTCATAATCCTCCGGATTTTGACCAGTTAAGTATTCAGATAAAGGTCGTCCCGGCGAAGTGGCAACATCCATGGTTGCCGCATGTTACAGGCAAGGATCTGATATATTCCTGTACTTCCCTGATCAAAATAATAGGCGGAGCCCGCCATGTATAACCGCCACAATTTGAAAATATATTCGCTCGACGCTTTCACCACCTGTTTTCTGTTCTCGTTAAGTGACTTGATCCAGTGACGTAATGTCATGACGTAATGGGGTCTCAGCGCCTCCACATCCAGTATCTCAAGGCCGGCTTTTTCCATCATATCAATAACATCACTGATACGGGCCAGTTCACCGTCAGGGAATATATAATCATTAATAAAGCGCGTGATGGTAGTCGGCTGCCAACCGGTATCATTGGTAATACCATGGTTTAAAAACAAGCCTCCCGGCGCAAGCAATCGCTTGATTATGCTAAAATAGGTGAGGAAGTTTCTGACACCGATATGTTCAAACATTCCAACGCTGACAATTCGATCATAATGTTCCTGTTCCGGAAGTTCACGATAGTCACGTAACTCGAACCTGACCCGATCATCCAGCCGTAAGGCTTTCGCCTTTTCAACGTCATAATGATACTGTTCCTTACTCAGTGTGATCCCGTGGACCCGGACACCATATTTCCTTGACGCCCATAGCGCCAGTCCACCCCAGCCGCAACCGATATCAAGCAGTTTCTGACCCGGGGATAACCGTAGTTTACGGCAAATGTAGTCCAGCTTGTCCCGTTGCGCATCGGCCAGAGTTTGTTCCGGATGGGAGAAATAGGCGCACGAATAGTTCATCTCCGGATCCAGCCACAGCCGGTAAAAATCATTACTGATATCATAGTGGTGAGCAATGCTTTCTTTTATGTTTTCATCCCGTTGCGTCCCGGTATTGAGGGCTTGATTGACTCTCCGTCCCTTTCGTTTCGGGAGTCGGACAGCTAACAGGAAAATCCTGGCGCGTTGATATAGGGACAATTTCCCGTCTTGCAGATAATCAACCAGATCAAAGAGTTTCTCCATATCACCTTCCACCTCGACATCACCACACAGATAGGCTTCGGTCAGACGCCCCAGATCCCTGTGTAATATCAATTCGCGTAAAGGGTAGTCCTTGTTAAACACAAGCGTGCAATCAGCCTTATCATCACCAATCACAGCATTGTGGTACCATAATCTGATGGCCGCGCGGCCCTGGTAATCGCTAAAAATGATATGCAATAATTCTATGGCGAGATCCAGTATCTTCTCAGCCTGATCGGTAACAATCGCTTGAGATTGCTGTTTTTGATTGGAGTTTGATGTGTGTTGTTCAACTAGTTGATCCATTACGATAATCCTCCTCAGTCATTTATGCTCATTACTCTTCAAGATTATGGAAATCTCTTAATAAAGTATAGTCTCTTTATACTCCTACAGACTGATCCTTCTCAATCTTAATGCATTGGTTACAACGGAAAGTGAACTGAAACTCATCGCTGCGGCCGCAATAATGGGGGAGAGTAATAAACCGAAGAGCGGATAGAGAACACCCGCAGCAACAGGTACTCCTATGGAGTTATATATAAAAGCGAAAAACAGATTCTGGCGGATATTGCGCATGGTAGCACGGCTTAACCGCCGTGCTTTGGCAATACCACGCAGATCGCCTTTTACCAGTGTCACGCCCGCGCTCTCCATGGCAACGTCCGTACCGGTACCCATGGCAATCCCGACTTCGGCCTGCGCCAATGCCGGCGCATCATTAATGCCGTCACCGGCCATGGCCACACGATGTCCCCTGGCCTGAAGCCGCTTAACGACATCAACCTTTTGATCCGGCAGGACCCCGGCGATCACCTCATCGATACCGAGCTTTTTGGCAACTGCCTCTGCGGTAGTTTGACTGTCTCCGGTCAACATAACGATATGAATACCATCTTCATGCAGTGCCTGAATGGCTTCCCGGGTCGATGCCTTGATGGGATCTGCTACACCGAACAATCCAGTCACTTCTCCATCAAGCGCGATATACATGGCTGTTTGACCGTCCCGGCGAAGGGCATCGGCTTTTTCCATGAACGCATCGGACGCAATCGAAAGCTGCTCAAGTAAATGATCGTTACCGATAGCAAGCCGATGGCCTTCGGCATCGCCCGTGACTCCTTTGCCGGTGATCGATTGAAAGTTGTTGACCTTTGACAACTCGATACCTTTTGCCTTTGTCCCATCGACTATCGCACTGCCCAAGGGATGTTCGCTGCTTTGCTCCAGGCCCGCCGCCAGGCTTAACAGACGATCTTCATCAACGTCCGCTTTTGCAATAACACTCACCAGCGCCGGCTTACCTTCAGTCAGGGTACCGGTTTTATCCACGACCAGGATATCAATACGTTCCATGATTTCCAGGACCTCGGCATTTTTAATCAAGACGCCATTTAAGGCGCCACGCCCCGTTCCCACCATAATGGACATGGGCGTGGCCAGGCCGAGTGCACAGGGACAGGCGATGATCATGACGGCAATGGCATTCACTACGGCATGGCCAAGTCTTGGCTCCGGACCCCATATTCCCCAAACCACCAGCGTCAGCAACGCAACCAGTATCACTGCCGGCACAAACCAGCCGGCCACCACATCCGCCAGGCGCTGTATTGGCGCACGGCTGCGCTGGGCCTCGGCCACCATTTGAACGATATGGGCCAGCAAGGTATCGCTGCCTACCTTGCGCGCCTCCATCAGAAAACTTCCCGTGCCATTCACCGTTGCACCGATGACAGCATCACCCTCGTGCTTTGTAACCGGGATTGGCTCACCGGTGACCATAGACTCATCGACACTGCTGCTTCCTTCCAGCACCACACCGTCAACCGGGACCTTCTCGCCAGGGCGGACACGGACCGTGTCGCCCGGTTTAACCTGCTCGAGGGGGACCTCCATCTCCTTGCCACACTCGTGAATAATAATGGCAGTCCTGGGGGCGAGCCCCAACAACATCTTGATCGCCGTGTTGGTGCGGCTCCTGGCGCGTATCTCCAGCACCTGTCCCAACAGTACCAGGGTAGTGATGACGGCCGCAGCCTCGAAATAGACCGGCACCGCCCCCGTCTCACCGCGCAGGACTGGCGGGAATATGCCGGGGAAAAACAGGGCCACTGTGCTGTAACACCAGGCGATCCCGACACCGAAAGCGATCAGGGTAAACATATTCAGGCTTCTATGTACGATGGACACCCAGCCGCGCTGGAAGAACGGCCAGCCACCCCATAACACAACCGGCGTCGCAAGAACAAATTCCAGTGTCTGTAATGGCCGGATTGCGATTAACCGTTCCATTACGCCCGGTGCAAAATCGGACAGCATGGTTAAAATAAAAACAGGCAGGGCAAGAACTAAACTGAACCAGAACCGGCGGGACATATTTTCAAGTTCAGGATCCCGCTCTTCTTCCGTGACCGTGCGTGCTTCCAACGCCATGCCGCATTTGGAGCAGCTTCCCGGTTCAGGCTGGATTATTTCCGGATGCATGGGGCATACATACTCTGTCTTCTGGCCCGCATTCGGGACGGAGACGGGTTCCAGCGCCATGCCGCATTGGGGACAGCTTCCAGGATCGTCCTGTTTCACCTCAGGGTGCATCGGGCAGGTGTATCCGCTTTCCCTGACCATGCCGGGTATGGAGTCCATCTCCAATGTCATCCCACACTCCGGACAGCTGCCGGGACCGGCCTGTTTGATCTCGGGATGCATAGGGCAGGTATAAAACGATCCGGTTGTCGCCGGCGTCTGATCCGCCATCATAGGGTCATGACATAACTCTGTCATTACTGCGCCTCCTGTCTGATAGTTAGCTGACCTCTGAAGAGATCAGCATTTCTTTAATAGTGAGCCATGTGTGAAAGCCAATGTTTGATATAAATCAAGTAACGGCCATTCGAGCCATAATGGATTGCTTACTGGAAATCCAGTCATATCATTTTGTCCCGGCCGTATTCATATAGCTATTCTTTTCCAAACAATATTTCCTGCCGCTAATGCGTATGATCATGCATTTCAGTGCCGGCCGGGGCCGCTGGCATGGCCTGCCTCATCTCATCATTTGATGGCGCCATGTGGGAATGGGAATGATGCTCATGGCCACCCTCAACCTCCGGTTGCGGCAGTGACATGACCCCAAGTCCGTACCGGTAAACCAGTTCACCGCCGTGCCAGGCCGCACTGCCCAGAAAACCGCCTGCAACCAGCAGCAATAACAGAAACATCTTCCCGGGCGTACGCCCGGCACGCCTCCGCCACAGGGACCAGCCGGCGGCAACGACAAACAGGACCAGGGTAAGCAGCGCCAGGTTACGGTGTTCCTCCATCACTGCATGGGAGGTCTCATCGTGGACGACACTGTTGAAGGCCTGCCATCCGGCAAGGGCGGTGATCACACCAAAGACCGCACCCAACCAGAGGAGCCAGCGGGCAACTACACCAATCTCCTGCCTGGTTTTACCCCCAGGCAGAGCAAACACCATAAAATGCAGCGCCACTGCAAGCGTCCACAACGCAACAGCGAAGTGAACGAATATGGGATGCCAATTGGGGAGTATCTCAATCATGTGTATTTCTCCATTACCTGCCGTTATCGGGTATAACGTAAATTAAAAGATTCTCATAGGCAGGATCTTTAAAGTCATTGAAAAACAAGTAATATTTTATGGAACCAA
>JBHHYN010000159.1:0-5389 GCA_046757565.1 Gammaproteobacteria bacterium
TATTCAAAAGTCTTTCTTGTTAACCCACAGATTCTGCTGAAGAGCCAAATTTTCCTCATCGCCTGTGACCTGTTACCCGATACCCATAACTGATCCAACACAGTGCCAACAGGATGACAAACGTCGCCGCATTGGCCGGTATCTGCAGATTAAAATCGACTGCGGAGTGGATCAGTATTGCCGTGATCCCCATAATGCCGGCGAAAGACATCCCCCTTAGCAGCGGGTCCCTGCGCTGATATTGCGCCATCAAGGCCATAATAAAACTCATCATCACGATCAATCCCGGAACGGCGATGCCTATCACCCCGGACTCCGCCAGAAACTCAAGATAATCATTATGGACATGATTATAAAAACCCTGGTAATTGCCAGCACGATATTTCGGTAAAGCAGCATAGAAACTACCGAGTCCTGATCCGGTCAGTGGGTATTCAGACCACAGATCCAGTGTATCTGCATACGCTTCGTCTCGTGATTCCGTCACCAGAGATGTCTGCTGTATACGCTGTTTCACCTTCTCCAGCCCAAACCAACTCCCAACGATAAGGATATCAACCAGGACCAGACTGATCAGCAGGATCACCATAGAATGAGACGCATGCCTGGAGAAAATGAGTCCAATTGCCCCGGCAACAAGCAGGCTCGTAAAAAAGGCCGTATTGCCCATCCGCGAATGGGTCAACACCAGCGCAACCACCATGATCACAAGATAAAGTCTCAACCTGGCCTTTGGACTCAGTAATAGCTGGAAAATATCGCGTAGCCTCTGCCGCCAGGTTACCGCCATGGCACTGCCGGGACTGGCAATCAATAATCCAATCCCTACCGCCAGACCCATTTCCAGATAACCCGCCAGGTGGTTCCGGTTGATAAAGGTCCCGGTAGCCACTCCAAGATAGGCGTATTTCTTGATAAAAAAACCGTATTCCAGACCCGACAAGCTCATCAGACTCCCATAAAACGCCTGCAGGACGGCACTCCAAACCAGCACATAAGCAAGCTGCCGCAGGCGAGAGTGACTTCTTACCAACACCAATGCCAGGAAAAATATCAACACATAACTCATGCTTAGAAACAGACCGGCCCTGGAGCTATGTGGATCAACGGACAGGGTGATGTGCTGCGCCGACGGGTTTAGCAACTGCCAATGTGTGACCGCCATGGGAGAAAGCCATTCGCCCCAGTGCACAGGAACGGGGATGGACTGGAAGAGAATATAGAGCAGCCAGAATAAAAATAAACCGCAAACAAACCGGGCTGAGTGCAAGGCGCCGGAGAACGAGACCTCGCCCCTGAAATAGAGCCAACACCAAGCGCCGCAAAGAAAAAATACCCATACTGCCATGATCGCCCCGGCCCAGGGCCGATTACTACCAAAGGGCAGCGGCAACCAAAAGAGAAGAACCAGAAAAGAGCAGAACAGAAACGAATCTGCCCGCTTGTCAACCAAAATGGATTGCATAGAGGAGACCCCTTCTCCGTTGGTTCCATTATGCGGGTTCACACTGTCAATTTCTGTTATTTATCCTTAGTGCAATTTCAGCCGGCCATAAAAAAAGCGGCATGTTTTCACACACCGCTTTCATGCCGTACTGTTGTCTTAATCAATTCGGACTGGTAAGCGCTGTTACCTGGGCTTGCAGGACGGCGCCGGAATCACCACCACCGCCGCCGCCGCCACCACCACCGACACCGCCGGCGCCGGCACCGGTCCCGGTACCCGCCGTAGCGGCCGGACCTGGTCCACCCGTCACGCCAGGCGTTGCAGACAGGGCAGAAGCCAGCTGTGTACCGGAGAACCCTGCACCCGCCAACGCGGATGCGACCGTCCCTGTATCCGTAAACCCTGCCGCGACCAGGGCGGCAGCAACCGTTCCCGCATCCGAAATACCCGCCGCAACCAGGGCGGCAGCAATGGCATTGGCATCAAGACCCTCTACCTGGGCATTTTGTGCGGCTTGTTCCGCTGATAATCCAGCGGCAATATCGGAGGCAATATCAGCCACAGCGAGTTGGAACGGAAAAACCATTAAAAGAAACACGACACTCTTCATAAACATATCGGCGATCCTTACAAGTTTAGGGCTATATCACTCAATCTATACTTTACATAGCATAATTCTGCTTATTGGAATAAGCAAGGAGGAATCCACACAATAATTAAGGGGTCAAATCTTGACTTAACATATTAATACTTTTATTCAGTTTCTTGTCCCTGGCCATCTCTCTTTTCAACCGTCCTATCGTTTGATTGACCGTCGAGTAATGACCTACATGAAACGCCTCGGCGATGTGCGCCAATGTCTCCCCACATACTTCCTGGCTCAAATACATCGCAATCCATCGTACTGTATTCTTCTTCCCTTTCCCCCGCGCCGTTTGTTTGATCGCCTCCTCATCACACCCATAGGCGTTGGCGACACGCGCAATCACCTGTTCAACCGAAGGCCTCTCTATCGCCTGTTTCACGCCGATTTCTACATTAATATGTTAAGTCAAGATTTGACCCCTATTGTCTTTGGTTCCTGCTTAGACAGTTCCATATTTCATCCTCTTACGGAACTGGCAAGGGAATTTAGCCCGTATTTCTTTGACATATTGAAAATTTGACTTTAATATTTACGCATGTATCTACCCAGAGCTTTGAAAATTTCTTTACAACATGCCGCGTCATCGTTTCCCACGGTACTCGTTACCGGCCCACGGCAATCAGGCAAAACAACCTTTCTGAGGCATGAGTTTGGCGGCCAATCTGAGTATGTCAGCTTTGATGATCCGCTGAACCGGGGATTTGCCCTGAGTGACCCAAATGGATTCCTTAATCAGTTTCACTCGAAGCAAGTTATCCTTGACGAAATCCAATACGTGCCAGAGTTGTTCCCCTATATCAAAATGCGTATTGACAATCAGCCAGAAATGACAGGTCAATGGCTCCTAACCGGATTCCAGCAGTTCCAGCTCATGCATAATCTAACTGAATCTCTGGCCGGACGCGTCGCCATTCTTGAGTTGCTACCATTTGCGCTAACCGAATTGCCTGATAGAACGCTCGCAGAAATGATCTGGCAGGGGGGGTATCCCATACCTGCACTACACAAGGAACGGCTTAGACTGTGGATGAGCGGTTACATTCAAACTTACCTGGAGCGAGACGTCCGCCAACTCATCAATGTCCAGGATCTGCACCGCTTTGAGACATTCGTTAATTTATGCGCGGCTCGCCATGGGCAGATCTTTCACGCCTCCGATCTGGCCAGGGATGTCGGTATATCCCAACCCACGGTTAAATCATGGGCCAGCGTTTTGGAGGCCGCTTATGTTATTCGCCAGATATTCCCCTGGTTCCGGAATTATGGGAAACGGTTGGTAAAATCCCCAAAGCTATACTTTCTTGATCCCGCTCTTGTATGCACTCTTACACGACAGCCAGCCCCTGAAGCAGCACTCTCTGGTGCAATGGGAGGCGCCTTGTTCGAAGGTTTAATCCTCAGTGAGGCTGTCAAGGCCTTTACCAATGCAGGGAAGATCCCGGAAGTCTATTACTGGCGAACGCGAGATGGCATGGAAGTCGATTTGTTGATTGCATTGGGCAGCAGGGCACTTCCGGTTGAGATCAAACTCACTGCCACACCAACAACGAAACATGTTCAACCCCTGACACGGATGTGCCGAATGCCTGGTGATGACATCCACCCCACAGGCGTGCTCGTCTGTCAGTGTCAGAAACAGACCTTAATGCCAGGTGGACACACAGCGATACCGTGGAAAGAATTTTCACCCTGGTTGAACAAACAGATTCAGGAACCCCAGCCCTGCCCTTGACATATAGCCCTATATTCCAGTCCCATCCATGGATGCAGCGAAAGCAAATCCTTGTCCCCACTGATGATGATATTGGCATTACCATTCACTGCAAGTTCGAGGTGACAATGAATCAGAGTTTCCTTAAGTATTGTATCCCTGGAATAACCTTAGGTTGTCGTAAAGGAAGTCCGCGGGAAAGCTGTCATTGGCATGGATCCCGCCGACCCGGGCCGCCGCCACGATGATCGCCTGCGGCCGGTTGGCCTCGACCCAGTTCTCGACCGCGTCCTGTCGGGTGAGGTCGAGCGCGCCGTGGTCGGCCGTGAGGAGCGTGCAGCGTTCCTTGGCGAGACGGCGCATCAAGGCGCCGCCGACCATCCCGCGATGACCCGCGACCCACACCCGTTTGCCCGTGATTTCGTAACTCATGCGGCGTCCTTTGCCATTGCCAATCCTGTAGCGAGACCGCGAGCGCCACCGCCCGTTTCATGGCGCGGGCCCGACCCTCGGCCTACGGCCCGCGCATAGGGTAGTGCGTCAGTCCCGCCATGGCCATAGACAAGGCCATGAACGGGCCGAGTCCGAGCCAATGCGGCCTCGGTGTCCGGTCGCGCGCCGAAGATGCGCGATAGCGCAGCTGTCAATGGCCAAAAGAACTGCCCCACTTTTGGCCAATAAAATTGACCCACCTGGGGCACAAAAAAAATTTATGCAGAAGGATTGGCCTGCTCGCGATCGAACAAGAAATCCGCTTGGATCGCCCTTCCGTCCAAGTCGTATGCCATATTGTAAACGCCACTGAGCTTGAAGCCTCGATCTCGCAGCCAAGCGATCACCTCGTCAGCCAGTGCCTGGCCCTCATATAACTCAACAAAAGAACACTCCACGTAAACCAACTGAAAACAGCCCAGCAACTCCTCAGACCCCTGTAACGCCTCCAACTCAAACCCCTGCACATCCAGCTTCAACAGCGCTGGCCCGGAGAGATCGTCCTCCGAAAGGCAATCATTCAACCGCACAACCCGAATCATCTCCCTGCCCTGCTCAGCCGTGCCGGGAAACAACTTGTCCTGACGGTCAGTGATCGGCAGCAGAGACGAAGAATCATCCCTGGCTGAAATATGAATCTCTCTCTCTCCGGTTTCCGGGCCCACCGCATACGGGAACAACCTGGTTAAACCGTCTCTGGAAAAGAGCTTTTCAAAAGTTGCGCCAGGTGCTTTCAAAGGCTCAAATGAATACACAAGCGCCCTGGGAAAACAGTGCCTGGCGACCAGCCCAAACTGCCCCCGGTTAGCGCCGATATCCACCACCGACTGAACCCCGCCAAGGTTACTCAGCACGCGGGCATGCTCCACGCCGGCGGCCACCCGGTGGCGGCGCAGCGCCGCACGCCAGGCGGGCACGGCGAGAATGCCGGCGAGCTTGCGGGCCTTGGCGGCGAGTCCCGTCATTTGGCGTCCCCGGCAACAGCCGCAGCCCGGCGATGACGGTCGATCACCTTTTGGTATTCCGTGGTCAGCTGCTCCACGATGGCCGGCCAGGTAAACAGCTCCTGCACCAGATGCCGGCCGGCCGCGTC
>JBHHYN010000160.1:0-5381 GCA_046757565.1 Gammaproteobacteria bacterium
AGTTTTTATTCAAAAGTCTTTCTTGTTAACCCACAGATTCTGCTGAAGAGCCACATCTCTATATTGACCTATTCATTATACAGATCAATAAGTTATAAATTTTCTATTCAATCATACCAACGAAATTTTACTTTTGAAAGCATCGATAATTATAGGATAAATAAGGATTTTTACTTGATTTTACTGTTCAACTAGTCTAGTAATAGCTATTATGTTATTTTTTATAGTGAAAAAAAACTGTGTATAGTCAAAAAGTTAACAGATATTCCAAGAAACTACGTAAGAAGGGGCATTATCGGTTTCAGAAGAATTGTAGCGAATTGAAACC
The DNA here is from genome assembly GCA_046757565.1 of Gammaproteobacteria bacterium. Taxonomy (GTDB): domain Bacteria; phylum Pseudomonadota; class Gammaproteobacteria; order Eutrophobiales; family Eutrophobiaceae; genus JBHHYN01. The sequence continues at coordinate 329 of JBHHYN010000160.1, forward strand.
GGTGCGGGACGCCCAAACCGGGTTTATTCATCACCCGGTTAATTTCCCTATTGAATTCAGGCGGCTCTGGTTCCCGGAAAAACAGGACGGGGCGGTCAACACCGGAAAAATCGGGGTGATGTTTGAATCGCAGAAATACATCAAGCCGGGAACAACAGTGGAAATCGTCATCCCCTTGCGTAATGAAACCGAAAAGTTCCGGGGAAAGGTCGTCCTGGTGCGTGATCATAGCGATTATTATGAAATAGGTTTGTGGATGTACCACCACGACGATGCCAGCCGTGTCCGTATTGTAGAGCAGATCTGTCATATTGAGACATATCTGCAGGAGAAAAAATACCGCGATGGCCCGTATTCCATCAACCATGATCGCATTACGGAAGAATGGATTTCCAAGTATGCAGGCAGTGTCCCTACACTGTAAGCTGTAAACAGCACTCAGGAAGTGACAGGTATGCCCGTTCCGCCCAGGCCACAGTAACCGGCCGGGTTCTTTGCCAGGTATTGCTGGTGGTAATCCTCGGCATAATAAAATTCCGCTGCTTCGACGATTTCAGTGGTAATTGCTGAAAACCCCGCCGCAGTTAAATTTCTCTGATAATCCCCTCTTGATTTTATGGCAATGCCCTTTTGCCCTTTATTATAAGTATAGATACCGGATCGGTATTGAGTGCCAATATCATTACCCTGGCGCATGCCCTGCGTGGGGTCATGGGCCTCCCAGAATACCCTGAGCAACGCCTCATAGTCCGTTTTTCCAGGGTCGTAGATAACCAATACGACTTCATTATGGCCCGTCAAGCCGCTGCAGACTTCCTCATAGAGCGGGTTTGGAGTATAGCCCCCTGAGTAACCAACGGCGGTGGTATAGATACCCTCTGACTCCCAGAATTTCCGTTCCGCACCCCAAAAACAGCCCAGACCAAACATCGCCTTTTCCAGTCCATTGGGAAATGGTGGTTTAACCGGATTAGCGTTAACAAAATGCCGGTTCGAAACCGGCATGGGATCCGGCCGGCCCGGCACGGCTTCTTGCTCAAGTGGCATCTGTACTTTTCTGTTTAACACATTGTTACCTCTACGACAGCATATCAGCTAACAGGGCATTATCATGCCTGTGAATAGGTTTCATATGCCGCGATAGTGAGACTGGTAAATATCACCGGATTACGATTAACCGTCATTGTCATTGAACGATTGATTTGGTGAACGTTCTTCGATGTCCTTTTTCCTCCCTGTTCTGTAAGCATCGACAGCCCCAATGATCCAACAGACAATTATCAGCATAAAGAGGACATTAAATGTCAGGTTCTCAGAATCGGCAGATGCCTGGGTAGTAGCGTTTAAGATTGTACTCATACTGATTATCCCGCCATCCAACTCAATCTTTTCCAGGATCGTAAGGGCTTGCTGTACTGCTTTTACTACGATCACGGACAGACTGACCAGGACCGTGAGCATTATGACTGTACCCCGTTTATAGGATTTTAAAACAAACTGACCCAGGCCAGGTAATATCAAACCAGACAACAATAGTCCCTTTAATGAGTTATTCATGAGCCTTTCTTCAATCCTTCACTACATGACACACAACTAACGATTAATGCCGAAGTGGCCATCTCACTTCCTCGTACGTTTTGCTTTCAGTCATGGATAATAGTGGCAGATAACAATAAAAAATCAATAAAACCGGCGTGTCGCAGGCAGCTGAAGATTTTTCCTGATAATTTATTTGTATAGATGGACATTTTATGCACAGCCATTTCTTCTTTGGCCCTGGAAAACCCCGAGGCAATTTCGTTTATCTTATTAAATTTCATATTGTTAACGTTATAACTTGCAAAGATATCTTACCCTTTTTTACTGGTGGCGCACTATCCGTTATACTGCTTAACATCTGGGGATAAAAAATAATAATTGATCTATCAACCAGCGTACGTCTGGAAACAGACTGGAAAAAACCGACAGGAGAGAAAAATTGAGTTATGTTGTCTCCATAGACAGACCAGATACTGTTTTATACCCCAGATTTAAGGTATATACACAGAGACAGATAGAGCAAATACTGCCTTTTCGGAAACTTCCCGAAACACTGCAATTTGAGACCAAAGTTGTATCAAATATCCTCCCTTTCCGTGTTAATCAATATGTCATTGATGAATTGATTAACTGGGACAATCCTGAGAATGATCCACTGTTTACCCTGACCTTTCCACAACGGGGGATGATCCCGCCAGCTGCATTCGATCAAATGGCTGCATTGATTGCAAAAAATCCCGGTCATGCCGAGATCGAACAACTGGCGAAACAATTAAGAAAAGGGTTAAATCCACATCCCTCGGGACAGATGGAACTTAATATTCCTGAATTGGGACACCATAAACTGGCGGGAATGCAACATAAATATCGCGAAACCCTGCTATTCTTTCCAATCCAGGGACAGGTCTGTCACTCTTATTGCACGTTTTGTTTTCGTTGGGCCCAGTTTGTAGGCGATAAGTCACTCAGATTCGCATCTAATGAAGTTGAGATCTTGTACAATTACCTTTCCAGGCACAGGGAAATTACGGATCTCCTGATAACAGGCGGGGATCCCATGGTGATGAAGACACGTCATCTGGTCCACTACCTGAATCGCATTACTGAAACCGGATTTGATCATGTCCAAAACCTGCGTTTTGGCACGAAAGCGCTGACTTACTGGCCACAGCGTTTTATTTCCGATGCAGATGCTGATGATCTGTTGCGTATATTTGAAAAACTCATCGAAGCCGGCAAACATGTCTCCATCATGGCGCATATCAATCACTGGCGGGAACTGGATCCGGTTATGACACAGCGCGCCATCTTGAGGATCAAAAACACCGGTGCCGAAATCAGGGCCCAGGGCCCCTTACTGGCAAAAATCAATGATGATCCTGTCGTGTGGACAAAAATGTGGCATGAGCAGGTCAAGCTTGGAATTATCCCATATTATATGTTTGTTGAACGTGATACCGGTGCACAACGATTTTTTGAAGTTCCATTGGTGAACGCATGGCAAATTTACCGTGACGCAATAAAGAATGTATCAGGCCTTGCACGTACGGTGCGTGGACCTTCGATGAGTTCCGGACCAGGTAAAATTGAAATACAGGGAATAACTGAAATAAACGGCCAAAAACTGTTTGTCTTGCGTTTTATCCAGGGGCGTAACGAAAATTGGGTACAACGCCCCTTCTTTGCAGAGTATGATCCTGAAGCAACATGGCTGACTGATTTACAACCTGCATTCAACCAAGGCAAATTCTTCTTTGAAGATGAATACCTGCAGATTCTTACCGAAAATAATGCGCTGAATCTAATCCCGAACTAGTTGTTTAAAAAGACTTGATTCACGTTTAAAAAAACCTTCTGTATGGTAGGAGTCCTCAAATTTAAATAATTCATAGTCAAGATGATGGCAGAATTCATGCAATAGTGTTCTCAAAAAGGTGCGGAAGGCCACTACTCTTTTATGCTTCACCGTTCGCATCCAGACCGTTATACAAGCGCTTTGCACTCCATCCTCTGGTTCATACAATCCATGAAGTTCTCCCCAGTTGCTGGAAGGGCGTACCGTCAAGACCCGGGTACGGCTGGCCGGTGCGCCAGTATCCGCAACAAGGGCATCAATAATTTTGATCGAAACGTCCTCAGCTGCATCTCTATCCTCACTTTTTAACGCCTGCTCAAGAGACACGATGTTGACCTTAAATTCACTGGGCACTGTTAACCTGACACGCTCAATCCCGTCACTTCGACGGTAAACAGCCTGCTGTTTCTTTGACAATTTATAGTAATAATCATAAACCATATCGTATACTTAACTGACAGAGACATTCTGATTTTTTGTAAAGCAAATGATATATTTGCGTTTAACAAAGTTGCTATTGGCAGGGTAACTCTGATTATTCCGGACCTCCCTGTGCTTCATGGATGTATCGTCATGGAAGCTCTGGATGTAATCATCCAGAGCTTCCATGAAATCGTCGCGTTTAAGGATTTACCCCGCTTGCGCTCTTATGTAAAGGAAGTTTATTATGCATGCTACAACAGAAAAACTCCTGGAAGATCATGGAAATATAAAAAAGTTGCTGGATCTGCTCGAGATACAGGCCGAACATCTGGAATCTGGTGAATATGCGGATATGCAGCTTATCTCTGACATCATGCACTACTTTACCAATTATCCGGATGTTTATCACCATCCGCTCGAGGACCGGATATTCGAGGCACTCAAGAACAGAGACAGGAATGCAGCTGATCTGATCGATGAGATATACAGCGAACATCAGGTAATCGCATCTAATTCGACAGAAATACTTGATGAAGCAACACGAATACAGGGTGGGGGAATCTCCTCCCGCGAAACCTTCATACAGCAATTAAAGGACTATATTACCGCCTACCGTTCCCATATCGACAAGGAAGAGAGTGAATTATTCCCTCTCGCGGAGCACACATTGGGAGATGAAGACTGGCGCTCAATCAATATTGACATGCAGGATAAGGAAGATCCGGTATTTAATAAAATCCTGGAAAAAGAATATGAGGAATTATATAAGGTAATACTGATCAAGACAGACGAAACATAGAGAACCACCCCTATATCAATGAAAAAGCCCCTTAAGTTTATCGCCCGCCTTGCCGAATCCTTCCTTGACAGCGCTACCGGTCTTTTTGGTTTTCTCAACCAGCCTGGCCGTTCCTTGACTGGCTGCCTGTTTAGCTCCCGCTACCTTATCCGTGATAACACCTGTTAATTTATCCAGGTTCAATACATCTGCGACAGAACTTACACCGGATTTGATGCTTGTCATGATTTTTTCCGCAACTTCACCGGCCGATGCACCATTCTTATCTTTACCGATATCCTGCAGGTGAATATTCGGCAGGCCGGCAGTAAGCTTTTTGCCTTTCAAGGCGCTGTGACTAACGCTCACCCGCCCCTCATTTATATATAGATTCTCAATAATCATCGGCTCTTCAGCAGAATCTGTGGGTTAACAAGAAAGACTTTTGAATAAAAACT
>JBHHYN010000161.1:0-5239 GCA_046757565.1 Gammaproteobacteria bacterium
TGTTAGGATAAGCGTATTCTATCAAATGACATGGCTAAATCCGACAGACTCCTAGGCAAGCAATTACTGGCGCAGTTTGAACCGTTGAATCTTGCCGGTGGCGGTCTTGGGCAAGGCGTCGACGAACTCGATCCACCGGGGGTATTTGTGTTTGGCAAGCCTGGCTTTAACGAATGCCTGAATCTCGGCGGCGAGCCCGGCAGAGGCATCAATGCCCGGTTTGAGCACAACATAGGCCTTGGGTTTGGGCAGGTTGTTTTCATCCCGCATCCCTGCAACGGCTGCTTCCAGGACCGCTGCATGCTGGATGAGGACCGATTCAACCTCGAAAGGCGATACCCACTGCCCGCTGACCTTGAGCATATCGTCCGTCCTGCCGCAATAGGTGTAGTAGCCATTTTCATCAACGCGATATTTATCACCGGTACAGGTCCAGCGGCCCTGGAACGTTTGCCTGCTTTTCTGCTGCTGCTTCCAATAGCCTGCGGCCGCACTCGGGCCGCTGACCAGCAGTTCCCCCATCTCATTGATGCCGGCCTGCTCACCCTCTTCGTTGACGAGCTTGACTTCATAACCGGGTACCGGTTTGCCGGAAGTACCGTAAGCCGGATCGTCCATGCGATTACTCAGGAAGATGTGCAGCATTTCCGTGGAACCGATGCCGTCCAGGACAGGGACGCCGAACCAGTCGCCAAATCTGCGGCCAATCTCCTCAGGCAGGGCCTCACCGGCGGAGACGCAGACCCGTAAACAGTGTGATCCGGGGGCCGGCCGGTTGTTCGGATCAGCCAGAATGCCTGCGAACAGTACCGGTACACCGAAGAAGATAGTGGGTTTGTAGTGTTTTATGATGTCCATGACGGTCTCTGGCGTAGGACGGCCCGATAACAGTATGGCCGTTGCCCCCACCAGGAAGGGAAAACTCATGCCATTGCCAAGGCCATAGGCAAAGAACAGCTTTGCCGCTGAATACATCCGATCGGTTTCATTAATCGCGAGGATACCGATACCATACAGGGCTGCGGTCTGAATCAGGTGGGAGTGACGGTGCATGACCCCTTTCGGCATACCGGTCGAGCCGGAGGAATACAGCCAGAAGGCGATATCGTCCCGGCTGGTGGGCGCGGCTTCCAGGAGCGGCTTGCTCCGGTTCATGAGTTCCGTAAGCAAGGGGTATGGAGATTTATTCTCGGATCCGGCAATGATAATGTTTTTCAGGAAGGGCGGTTTTTCGATGAGTGGTTCGAACTTTTCAAACAGAGCCGCACTGATCACCAGGGTCCGGGCACGGCTATCCGTCAGGATGTATTCGTAATCGCTTGTCGTAAGGAGGGTATTCAGTGGAATCGGAATGATACCTGCCTTGATACATCCCCAGAAAACAGAAGGAAAATCGATGCCGTCCGGCAGCGCCATGGCAACCCGGTCATTTCTGCTTATGCCCAGGGCGATGAAGGCATTGCCGGCACGATTTACGCGTTCCGCCAGATCCGCGTAGGTGTACGAGCCGGTCTCGTCGATAACGGCAATGTTACCGGTTCTGCCGGCTTTCAGGTGGCAATCGATGAAATCGCAGGCCGCGTTATAACTACGCGGAATAGAGAGGGCAGGCGGGCATGTTTCGACGTCTATGCCGGAACAGCCCACCATGACCTATTGATGGTTAAGTGTTGTGGATCTTGACGTATTCAAATTCAACCGGTTGGCCATTGATGCCTGCCCTGGGAGGAGTAATCCAGGGCGCATATTCACCCGGCTTCGGCGTGCCCTCCTGCATGAGCGACAACAGGTACTCCAGATCAGCGGCGCTTGGCAACCATTCATCCTTACGCTTGTTCCACTCGCTTTCACTCATCACTTCGCCCTCTGGAGAAGCGTGGAGTTCGGCAAACTCACCCACGCGGCGGTTAAAGGCGCGGTGTGACAACTTCAGTTCATAATCGATCCCATAGGAAGCGATGGCCTTGTTCCAGGTGGAGAGGAGTTGTTCGCAATCATGGATATAGTCATCGGCCAGGCGACCGTTAATGGCGTTCAGCGCCGGTTCCTCAACGGTTTCAAATTTACCATCATTAAATTCCAGAACCGGATAGATGTCGTTCTGTAATTGATGATCGTCATCAATCGTCGTCTCCCGGAAGCGGCCCTTCAACCCCGCATTGAAGGCAGTTGCGGCGTTTGTGGATATCTCGGCGCCAAACAGATCCAGGGTGACGGAGAAATGAAAATTGATTTTTCTCTGCATCAGGGGCAGATCAATCGCGCCAACCTTTCTGACGGCATCGACGTCATTGGGATCGAGACTGTTTTCCTTGATGATTTCACAGGCACGGCGGACAATGCGCTCCACGCCCGTCCTGCCGACGAACATGTGATGGCCCTCTTCCGTTAACATAAACCGGCAGGTGCGGGAGAGCGGATCAAATCCCGATTGGGCCAGGGATTCAAGCTGCATCTTGCCGTCCCGGTCGGTAAATGCCGTAAACATGAAGAAGGAGAGCCAGTCCGGTGTTTTTTCGTTGAAGGCGCCCAGGATCCGCGGTTTGTCCTGGTCCCCGGAGCGGCGCTGTAACAGGCCTTCCGCTTCTTCCCGGCCGTTGCGGCCAAAATATTTCTGTAACAGGTAAACCATCGCCCACAGGTGACGGCCTTCTTCTACGTTCACCTGGAACAGGTTGCGCATGTCCAACAGGGACGGGGCGGTCTTACCGAGGAAACGTTGTTGTTCAACGGATGCCGGCTCTGTATCACCCTGAACCACCATCAGGCGGCGCAATAAAGCACGGTACTCACCGGGGACTTCCTGCCAGGCAGGTTCCCCCTTATGCTTGCCAAAGGGGATGGTCCTGCCTTCTTCCTTCGGCGCCAGCAGAATACCCCAGCGGTACTCCGGCATCTTTACGTACCCAAACTTGGCCCAGCCTTCCCGGTCAACGCTGATTGCGGTGCGCAGATACACCTCGCAATCCTGGAAACCGTCAGGTCCCATCTCTCTCCACCAGTTCAGATATTCAGGATGCCATGCCTCCAGTGCCCGTTTCAGATTACGGTCCGATGACAGTTGTACGTTGTTTGGTATTAATGTGTCGTAATCGACTTCACTTACTTCGTTCATAATTACACCCTGTTTTTATCAAAAGTGGGTTGCGAACCGGTGCCATATAATTTCAGGGCGCCTTGCTCGCTGACTGCGTTGGGACGTTGGAAGATCCAGTTTTGCCATGCGGTCAGTCTGCCGAAGATCTTGGTTTCCATTGTTTCCGGGCCGGCAAAGCGTAAATTGGCTTCCATTCCCGTCAGTGCGTCCGGTGAAAAACTGCTCCGCTCCTCCAGCAACATACGGATTTCGTCTTCCCAATCGATGTCATCCAGCGCGACGGTAATCAGGCCCGCTTCATCGGCCTGTTTTGCATCAAGTGGCTGACCAATGAGTGATCGGGTTTTGGCGACATTTTCAGGCTCACCCAGAAAACGGGTTTCCAGCCGGGTTATTCCGTTTGGCATGGGGTAAGGGCCGAAATTGCTGTCAGTCAAGGTTATTGCCGCAGCCGGGGTAGCGTTGCCTTCAAACTGGCCTTCCAGCATGTAGCTGCGATCAACGGAGAAGAGTATTTCTGCCAGGACGCCTACGAAGCAACTGCCCGGCTCGACAAAGGCAAAGTTGGTGCGGGAGGTTAAATCCAACCGTTTCAAAGTTCGCTTCCAGTACAACTGGATCTCGCGCATCAGCCAATGACCCTGATTAGAATTTAGAAATTCATCATGGGACTGCACCTTCCCGGCATCCCCCTCTGTCTTGATGATGAGCGTACCGATTGCGGGTTCGTTAAAGCGCAGGTGCAGCAGGGCATCATCGAATTCGCGAGCCAATGCCAGCAACCACCAGTTGCCGGCCTGATTGACCGCGTCGTCAACGTTTTTGGGGGCATCGCCACCAGGTCCCTTGAGCGTAATCGTTGCATAGGCTTTTTGGCGATGGATAGTGACGGTCAGGTGGGTGTAACAAATCTCATCATCGTTGAATTCCCGCTCAAGCGGTTCGAGTGTGATACCTTGTGCCCGGTCCGGACGGTCAGAAGTCCCGGCCATTTCCCTGGCCTTTTCCTGCACACGGTCGGCAAACTTGGAACTGGGGACAATTTCGTCCACCAGGCGCCAATCAACGGCCCGTTGTCCCTTAATACCCTCTTCAACAGTGCAGAAGACGTCAGCATGGTCACGCCGGACCTTGCGTTTATCCGTTACCCGGGTCAGACCACCGGTGCCGGGAAGCACCGCCAACAAGGGGACCTCAGGCAGGGACACGGCTGCATTGCCATCGTCGATTAAAATCAGATAGTCAGTGGCAGCGGCCAGCTCATAACCGCCACCTGCCGCTGTGCCGTTTATGGCGCAAAGATAACGTTGACTCGAAAATTCACTGGCGTCTTCGATGGAATTTCTGGTTTCGTTCGTGAATTTACAGAAATTGACTTTGTGCCCATGGGCGGCTTTACCGAGCATGCGTATGTTTGCACCCGCGCAGAACATATTCCACTTGGCGGAGGTGATAATGACAGTTTTTATCTCCGGATGTTCCAGGCGCAGACGCTGGATGGCATCATACAGTTCGATATCGACACCAATATCGTAGGAGTTAAGCTTTAACTCGTAGCCACTGAACGCTGCACCGGACTCATCCACATCCATAGAGAGTTCAGCGATGGGTGGGGTTATTTTCAGTTTCCAGTGCCGGTAGTTGTCCGGATGGGTCTGGAAGTTAATGGTGGTTGCAGGTGTGCCCGCGACCGCTTTCTTGACAGTTTCTGCTGGCTGGCTCATATATGAATAATATTACATAAATTGAACGAAAAATGAAGGAATATGGAATTATAGTGCATATTATTGCTATTACAAGCCACCTTTTTGACATGTATCAATGAAATATCAATATGCTTATGGTATGCAGTACGGTTTATTTAAGTTCCAGGGATTGGAATTGCTTCAACCGTGATTGCGCTTGATTCAATTCGCCGGTCTTGCTGATTGGTTTATTATAGCGTTTCCTGAGGCACCAATAATGATAAGAGCAGAGTCCAGAGCAAGCAAATGCGTAAAACCACGCTTCCGTAGCTCAATTGGATAGAGTATCGGGCTTCGAACCCGAGGGTTGCAGGTTCGAGTCCTGCCGGGAGCGCCATTACTTATTGGCTCTTCAGCAGAATCTGTGGGTTAACAAGAAAGACTTTTGAATAAAAAC
>JBHHYN010000162.1:0-5139 GCA_046757565.1 Gammaproteobacteria bacterium
ACTTGTTACTTGTTACTGCATAAACAGATATCGTTAATAATGTCAGAGTATTATGCGGGTTAATTATAGATAACCCTATGATTTTTATGAAAAAGGGGTTCTGGAAACAAGACTGGTTTACAGGAGTGGTCATTTCATGTCTATTTTTCATCGCTGCCGGCACCGGCCTGCTTCGGGCTGTAGCGCCGCCGCTATTCAATGCAGTGAAGCAAGGGTTGGACAACAGCGCCGGTGATCGTGGGGCAATGCTGACATTTACCATCCCTGCATGGCCAGAAACCGTGGAAAGCATCGTCCTGGTATCTGTGGTGCTATACCTGATATGGGTCCTGCCGAGGCTGAACACGATCCTTGCAGCGGTCATCAGCTTTGTTCTGTTCGCACTGTTACTGGGGAGTAATCAATTTTTTATGCTGGGCCAGGGACTATGGATAGCGTTGTTGTACCCGGCAATGCTGCTGGTGTGTGGTCATTTACTTCTGAGCACAAAACGCCTGCTCTCCATCGGGCAGTCTCATGCAACCACACTGGAACACAACAGGTCTCAAGCGCTTGCCTGCCAACAGCAAGGCAGGCTTGATCTGGCACTTGAGAAATTTCGTCAGTGTCCGTTAGATGACACGATCATGAGGCCCTTATATGGACCTGGCGCTGTTATTTGAACAGAAACAGCAACACCATGAAGCCCAATCGGTTTTTGAATATATGGCAAGGCATGATGCTCATTTTGCCGACATCAGAGAAAAAATGAAACGTAATAAAAGCGGGCCTGGTGCTCGGCACCCCTTCCTACATGTCTCCGGAGCAGTTACGGGGGGTGACCAATCTGGACGGCCGCTCGGATATCTTCTCTCTGGGTGTTATGTTCTACCAACTATTGTGTGGAGATCTGCCCTTTAAAGGTGATTCTATGGCAACATTGATGTTCCGAATCACCAGCGAGAAGCACACATCTATGACGGAGATCCGGCCGGCATTGACAAAAAAAGCACCAGAATCTATACCAATTCTTGATAAAGTACTTGAAAAAGAACCGGAAAACCGTTATCAAACAGGTAACGAATTTGCGGCTGATTTGCGTAAATGTTTGAAAACCATTAAGAAAAAATAACATGCACAACACCGGCTCCATTGAAGTCGTCAACGTATCGGATGTGGGAAGACGGCGGCCACACAACGAGGACAGCACACTCAGCGATATTGACCAGGGACTGGTCATTCTTGCCGATGGCATGGGTGGTTACAAAGCGGGCGAAATAGCGAGCGCCATCGCCGTTACTGCCATTTACGATGAAATTACCGATGGCCTGAAACGCATCCAGCCGGACCAAACGGATGGGGGCTCTGGATCGATACCGTCCACTCTGGTTAAAGATGCAATTATTAAAGCAAATTCAAGCATTTATAATACTGCTCAAGGCGACCTGCAGTGCCAGGGAATGGGGACGACAGTTGTTGTAGGGCTCTTCCATGGCGATCTTATCACTGTAGCCCATGTTGGGGATTCCAGGCTGTATCAAAAAAGAGGCAATGATTTCCAACAGGTAACCGTAGATCATTCATTAATTCAAGAACTTATCAACAGGGGTCTGTACACGCCGGAAGAGGCGGCGGCGAACACACCGAAGAACCTCGTTACGCGCGCACTGGGTATCGAAAAGAGTGTTGAGGTTGATGTCCTGGAGGAGAAGGTGCTTCCGGGCGATATTTTTCTGATGTGTTCCGACGGATTAACTGATATGGTAGACGATGAAGAAATTCACTTAACCCTAAGTAAATATAGTGCTAATCTTGTAGAAGCGGCCCGGGAATTGGTACGCTTGGCGAATGCAAAAGGGGGCAAGGACAATATTTCCGTGATACTGATCCGGAAATTGGGCGGTTCATCCGTATTCAAGGGCCGTATAAAAAAATTTTTTAGTCATTATTTTTTGAATTCAGGGGAATAGGACAGAGCTATGGCAAAGTTAGTTCTGAGCTTAAATGGCGTAGTACAGGGTGAATATCAACTCGATAGGGAGCGATTAACCATCGGTCGCAAACCTGATAACGATATTCCGATCGACAATCTTGCTGTCAGTGGCAAGCATGCTCTCATCATCACCATACTGGATGACTCCTTCATGGAAGACCTGGGAAGTACAAATGGCAGCTATGTCAACGGCAAACTGGTCAAGAAACATGCGCTCAAGGATGGTGACGTCATTGCCATCGGCAAGCATGAACTCAAATATGTCAATGAACATGCAACCGCTGATGACGACGAGTTCGAAAAGACCATGATCATCAAACCGGGTTCGGCAAGCGCCGCCGTCGCAGCAGCCAAAGCAGCGGAACAGGCGGGCGCCGGTCCTGTTGCGCCGGCGCCGTCAGCGGCGCCTGCAGCAGCGTCTACATCGCCGGGCGTACCCGCAGCAAGCGCATCTTCAAGCATGCCGCTTGGCCGGTTGACCGTTCTGAATGGACCCATCGCGGGCAAAGAGCTGGAATTGACCAAGGCCCTGGTGACCCTGGGCAAACCCGGCACCCAGGTGGCGGTAATTTCACGCCGCCCACAGGGGTATTTCCTGACCCATATTGAAAGCGATGGAGATGGAAAACGCTATCCACTGGTAAACGGAGAGCCCATCGGGCCAAAGGCCTACCAGTTAAAAGACAGTGATCTGATTGAGCTGGCCAGCATCAAGATGGAGTTTTCAGCAGCGTAAATCTCCGCAAACTTTGCCCGCCATACCGCGGTGCACTTCACCCTGGTTATTTTGGCCCACCGGGGCCGGTCTGGCCGGTCATTTGGATGTGTGTGTATACACACCGTCCCAGTCCGGCCCCGGTGGGCCAATTCTGAATTCCTCAATTCGTTCAAGATAGAGCGGGTAAAGTTTCCTGCCGGGAGATAGCTCCTGGAGTTGCCGAAATTGCAATTCAGCTGTATCCCAATCCTGTTTGCGGTAGTTTTTCAATGCCTGCTCATGCAGCACGATCTCTTTAAATTCCATATTCGATATCTCTGTGGCCGGCGCCAGGGGTTCGTAAATTGAGATTGGTTTATCTTTGCCCTTGACACGCACCACGTCCAGTTCACGATAAACAAAGTCAGGGACCGCTGCCCGGGTCGAACCGCTGACTATGATTTCGACCCCGTAACTCTTTGTCAGACCTTCCAGTCTGGAACCCAGATTGACCGCATCGCCCAATACCGTATAGGCCATACGAAACTCGGAACCCATATCGCCGACACTCATTATGCCGGTATTAATACCCACGCCGATATGGAGTTCGGGCCAACCTCTCTCCAGAAACTCATCGCGTGTCGCGTTGAGGCGTTCCAACATTGCCAGGCCGGTGATGAGTGCATCTCTGGCATGCTCAGGATCGGCCAGCGGGGCGCCCCAAAAAGCCATAATGGCGTCACCAATGTATTTATCAATGGTGCCACGGTTCTCATGGATAATTTTTGTCATGGGGGTCAAATAGGCATTCATCAACTCTGATAATTCACCCGGGCTAAGCCCCTCTGACAGGGTTGTGAAACCCCGCACATCACTGAATAACACGGTCATTTCACGGTTTTGCGCTGCCTGGGTATAGGCTTCCGGATCAACGCTCATTTCATCGACCAGTTCAGGAGGAAGATATTGTCCAAACAGGCCGGAGAGTTTCCGTTTAGAACGCCTTTCAATAAAGAAACCGTAAGACATATTCAGAATAAAAACCAGTACTACCAAAATGAGGATGGAAGCGAGGGGAACGACCAGATTGGCATACTGCCAGAAGGCAAAATTTACCAGGAGTATCAGACCAAGAGTTAATACGGTGCACAGGGTTGCCAATACGGGGCTGAGCAGAGGCATGAGCAGGGACATCAGCACGCCGCCCAGAAACAGTTGCAGGATATTCACCCCCGTCATATAGGCCGGCTTCTGCTTTATGGTCTGATCAAGAATACCTGCTATCAGATTGGCGTGAATTTCCACTCCGGGAAACTCCTCACTGACAGGTGTTGGCCTGAGATCGACCAGGCCCTTTGCCGACGTTCCCACCAGAACAATGGCTCCCTGCAGCGTATTGATGTCCGCCCGCCCTTTGATAATATCTACTGCGGAGACATAGGGGAAACTTTTTTGCTTTCCACGGTATGGAACGAGGGCCTGGACATTGGCATCAACAGGAATGACATGGTGATCCAGGCGCAATGCCTCCATGTCCGGATACACTGTATCACCTTCCAGGACAGGCTCCCCAAATACAGGCGTTACCTTTTCTGTTGCAAGTACATTTCGAGCTAATGCCAGTGAAAACGATTCATAATAATCCCCGTCAAATTCGATCAGCATGGGAACTCGCCTGACAACTCCGTCCTCATCCAGCGTCGGGGTAATATGGCCACCGGCCGCCGCAGCCTGTTGGATGGCAGCGAGGTTGGCGCCGTAGCCCGTTGCCTTCGGTGCGAAAATATACCTGCCCTGAACGTTTTTCTTGCGAATTACCGGCGCTGGCAGGTATCCATCTCTAATCAGACCCGCGCGCTCTGATGACGAAAAAAACGTATACCCCAGGATTACAGGCCCTTTTTTCAAACTGTCAATAAAGAATTGATCGTAATCCAGGCGGGATCTTAAATCATCAAGCCTTGACGTGTATTCAGGTATGTCTGCCAGTTCGCTCTTTCCAAGCTCAGTCAGGACACTCATCCCTGAACTTCTATCAGGTTCCCGGAATATCACGTCAAAACCGACTATCGAAACCTGGTAGTAGTCGAACAGCTCATCCACTAATTTGGCAAGCCGGTTTCTGCCCCATGGCCAACGGCCTATTTCGTCAAGACTTTTCTCATCGATATCAACCACAACGATGCTTGGATCAACCCCTTCCGGCATGGTCAGCAAGATACGGGTGTCATACAGAAAATTTTCAATCTTCTGTATAAAGCGTAACTGAAAGAACCCTGCAGCGTGTAACAGAAAGATGATAGTAAGAGATAACGTCAACAGGACAATGGCAACGTGATGCCTGAATAGTGTAAATAAGTTAGACATGATTCTGTGTATTCAGGCCCATATAGGGTCATCGCCCGTAAAGTGCGCTGTTAACCCGTATATTACGCCAAGGCGCTATGATAATCAGCGAATAGCTTACCTG
>JBHHYN010000163.1:0-5135 GCA_046757565.1 Gammaproteobacteria bacterium
TTATTTTATTGATAACTATGATTTGATCATAAGTCGCCATGAAAGTCGACCCTTATGTTCATATATATCAATGAGTTAACCTTGTAATTCGTGGGGATTCGTCAGTATTCGGCGAGTAAATCACGCAACCGCATGGTGATGGCACTGCCATCACCATGGTTTTGGTTAGTGGCTATCTTCACGCAGCTTTTTCAGGTACTCGACGAGTTCAAAAACAAGAGTAGTCGGGTTATCCGTGCCAGTCGCTTCAGCGGCAGCCAGGGCTCGCCGCGCGTGATTGATGGCCCTATCCATATTTGCCTTCGTCTGCATATAGATACCACGATCGCCCTTTACGTAATCGCGCAAGTGATGATGCAGTTCGCTAATAACCTCTTCGCAAGGTGATCGATTGCCTGTACCGGCGAATGCCCTGTCGGTATAGGTAAAATGAAGCAGCAGCCAGTATTCGAAGCACGGCACCGATGTAATAGTGTTCACCGGGATGCCTATTCGGGCATTCCTGGCGCGGTCTATGGCTGCCCGGTACGTGGCATGCCGGTCCCTGTCGAACACGCAAAAAAGACGGTCATAGCCACCATCCTCTTTGGCCGTTCGTATTGCAAATTGAACCACACTGTCCGGGTCGGAGCCGGATTCTCCCGTGACCACGACATTAAAGTTGTTCAGGCCGAGATCGTCGCGCAGTTCGCGGAAATAATTGGGTTCGGTTTTGCTACCCTCGCATACGATCAACACAACATCATAGGAGTCGCGCTGTGCCCGGCGCCGCTTGAGGGAGGCCTTGCTGCGTTCCTTTCGTTTATGGTGCAGGTTATCCGTGCCCATTGGTCATGAGACCAGGCGGCGGACATAGGGCAGTGCACCATAGCGGCCGCGGAGGTAGCCGCGCTGAATGGCCTCGTGTTTGCGGGGCCGGAAATCAGACAACGGGAATAGACGGGTCGCGCGAAACTTATCCTTCTCCACAAACCACATCTGGTCGCGCCGCAGCAGATCACCTTCCATCAGCGTGGTGTCGTGGGTGGTGAACACCAGTTGCGCGTTACTCGGGTTGGTCTCATCACCATGCAGCAGCCCGATAAGAAAACGAGTCAACAGGGGATGTAGCCGGATATCCAGTTCATCCATCACCAGCACCATGCCGCGTTCCAGCACATCGATCCAGGGCCCGGCGAGTGAAAACAATTTCTGTGTGCCATCTGACTCCTCATCGAAATCAAATGCAACGTCCTCACCCGTATCGTCCTGGGTATGCAGGAAACTCAGGTGCATCAACTCCTTGCCCAGAAATTCCTTGGTCACGCGTTCCCGCGTCTCCGGCTCCATATCCGATGGCAGGTCATCTTCTGTAAAGGTGTGCTTTTCGACGTGCAGCCCATCGATCCCGAGATCGGCCACCTTAAGGAACTTCAAAATCTTCTCCCGTCCTTCGGGATCCTGGCACTGGTGCACGGTGAAGCCACGGAAGGCCCCGGGCAATTCCTGATGCGCGCGAATCACCACCAGACGCTGGGTGTACCAGTTGAACACGGGACGCAGCTGCTCGTTGTTTAACTGAATGGCAGTGGAGAGGAACAGCGCATTGGCGCGGGTCGCCTGTTGCAGCACCTTCACCGGCCGCTTGAAGCTGGGTCCGAAATACCAGTCGTACTCGCCGGTCTCAGTATTGTAGGTTCGCTCGAACCAGCGTTGCGCCTTGGCTGCCGGATAGGCCAGCAACCATTCCTCGAATACCCGCTTGCGGTCGAGCGCAAAGCCATATTGGTAACGCACCCCGTCCGCGACAAAGATCATCTCGAATTCGGCTGGCCGGGTTTCACAGGCCGACTCGAGCCGAAACGGCGTCACCGGAATGGGCTGGTCCTGCTGGCGGCCCATCGCGGACTCCTGCACAAAGGTGCGCATGAAATTCATCGCCTCGGCCAGGTTGCTCTTGCCGGCGGCATTCGGGCCGAACACGGCTGCCGAGCGCAGCAGGCGCGGGGCGCTCTTCGCGCCGGGATCGAAGGTGTTCTCGTCCCGCAACTCCTTGCCCGTGCCGGCGACCAGCGATAGCGTCTGGGTATCGCGGATCGAGCGGAAATTGCTGACACTGAATACGATAAGCATGCCTGGCTCCAAAAGAATATCAATAATGAGTAGATAATTGCATAATATCTGCAAAAATCAATATATATTTAATATTCTTATCAAGAATATGTTGATTTCTGCATCCAGCGCTGGAAAAATATATTACCATTAACCTAATGGGTTACTCATTTGTCTTCTTCATGCTAATATGAACATTGGATTCACGAACAACAAGCTTGAGAAGGAATGCAATGACGACCGGCTTTTGGTCAGGCGGCACGGTGCAAGGCGGGCCCGATTGATTCAGCGCCGTCTGGTGCAGATCAGGGCGGCGCCGAACCTCGCGACATTTCATCCACCGTACAGTGGTCCGGCCAGGTGTCATGAACTGAAGGGAGGCAGGAAAGGCGTGTTCTCGGTCGATCTGGATCATCCATACCGCTTGTTGTTCCGCCCGGCGCACAATCCGCTGCCGCTTCGGAAAGAAGGCGGTATCGACTGGACCAAGGTTACGGCAATAGAAATTATCGGAATTGAAGACACCCATGAGTGAATTGATCGAAAACCAATTTGTTCCGAACTACAGTGTTTCCCCGGGTGAGATACTGGAAGAAGAGCTCGTCAGCCGGGGGATGTCACAGGCCGAATTGTCCCAGCGCACCGGGCTGGCGCGAAAGACGATCAACGAAATTATCAAGGCAAAGGCGCCTATCACGCCGGAGAGCGCCCTGAAACTTGAGCGGGTCTTTCGCCAGCCCGCCGAGTATTGGCTTAATCTGGAAAACCTGTTCCAGGAGGTCCGGGCGCGACAGATCGAGCAGCAAAAACTGCGAACTGACGCTGCCTGGCTCAAGAAACTTCCTCTCAATAAAATGACCGAATCTGGCTGGGTGCGCCAGTTCGACGACAAGGCTGCCCAGCTAAACGAGGTTTTGAGTTTCTTCGGCATAGCCTCGGTGGAACAGTGGGAAACCCTGTGGGGCCGGTTGGAAATTGCCTATCGCAAGTCGCCTGCCTTTGAGGGGAGTTATGAGGCCATTTCCGCCTGGCTACGGCAAGGTGAAATTCTCGCCCAGCAGATCGATTGCATCCCATTCGATGGTCGGAAATTCCGCGAGGCATTGAGCCAACTCCGTGGATTAACGCGCGAGCATGACCCCGACGTATTTGTGCCTGAACTGCAAACCATCTGCGCAGCATGTGGTGTGGCAGTCGTATTGGTACCGGAATTACCCAAGACCCATATCAGCGGTGCCACCCGTTGGTTGAACAAGGACAAGGCCCTGATTCAGTTGAGCTTGCGCCATAAGTCAGACGATCACCTCTGGTTCACTTTTTTTCATGAGGCGGGGCATATTCTTAAACACGGCAAAAAGGCGCTGTTTCTGGAGAACGATGAGATCAAGAACGAAATGGAACAGGAAGCTGACGAGTTCGCCAGCAACCTCCTCATACCAGTAAAGGCGATTAATACCTTTGTAGAACGAAGCTATTTCAGCAAGGAGGCAGTGCTGGCCTTCGCCAACAAGCTGGGTATTGCGCCCGGCGTGGTTGTCGGGCAGTTACAACATCGTGGCTTTCTGCCTTATACGCACCTCAACGGTCTAAAGCAAAGATTTCGGTGGTCGCATGAGTAAGCCTGGTCAATCGTAGTGAAGGACTGTTAATGGAACAGATTATTGCAGCAGTTGTTGGTGGTTTCCTGGCGGCGGGGACAGGCTGGTTCCTCGACTGGCGGCGTGAGAAAGCAAAGTTGAAGCAATTAAGGAAACTGCTTACTACAGGCATCTGTGATGATCTCCAGCACTCGATAAGTCTTTATGAGAAAGTAGCGGAGGAGTGGGACAAAATGAAGACCGTTTATTTTGCGACGCTCAATGAGCTGAGAGAATCAAGGCAGACTTATCAGAACAACAAGGACTGGGTAACCATATTCGATAAACCGGAACTGAGAAAGAAAATCTTTCGTTACTATCTTCAGAGCGCCGATCGATTCAATGTTCTCGAATATCAACAGCGCCGCAAATATGAAATCGAAAACAAGCTGAATGATCTTGTACGCAATATCAAATTCCAGGACCCGGCGATTTCTCATGATGATGCATTGAAGACTGCGCTAGGCTATATGGAAGCTGAGAGCCAGGAGTACAACAATCTGACGCAATCTATTCCAGATTCGATTGCCAAACTGAACCAATTCAAATCCACAGCAGAAGACCTGCTGGACAAGCTTCAGCGACTGAAATGATGCCGAGCAATAAGCTGATAACAAGGAAAAACATGTGAGCGACAAGAAACCTGCATACGGCCCTGGCAACCCGCATCCGCTGTCGCAGATGAAGACGGAGCTGGTGTGGGAAGGGAAGTATGACGAGTACGGCAACCGGCGGGAGGTGGATGTGGCCGGGTGCGCGATGCCGTTGCAGCGTATCGAGACTGTGGATCAGCCGCGCTTCGAGGCCCATGCCGCCGGGCAAGCGGACTTGTTTGCGCAGGAACACAAACGGCAGGATGATTTCCGCAATCATTTGATCTGGGGTGACAACAAGCTGGTGATGGCCAGCCTGTTGAAGGAGTTCAAGGGCAAGATTGATTTGATCTATATCGACCCGCCATTTGACGTGGGGGCGGATTTTACTATGGATGTTCCTATTGGCGACTCAAATGTTACTGTCTATAAGGACCAATCGACCCTCGAAATGGTTGCTTATAGAGACATGTGGGGGAAAGGAACCGATTCATATCTACATATGCTCAACGAGCGGTTGCATACCTGTAAAGATGCCCTGAAGGATACCGGTAGCATATATATCCATTGTGACTGGCGCATGGTGGCAAATATTAGGAAATTGATGGATGACATTTTTCCTTATAATTCCTTCTCTCTCCTTTCTGGATGATCTGAGGTGATTCCAATCTTTTTTATTGGAGGAAAAGTTATTTCCGGGTCACATTTTTGCAGTTGCTCTGAAAAGATTGGCTCAGCAATGTATAGCGTATTCTGATTGCTCATATTGACTCTGGATTAATAGCGCTTAACGTTTGGCATCAGCGGCGGCGCG
>JBHHYN010000164.1:0-5134 GCA_046757565.1 Gammaproteobacteria bacterium
GTCTCTCCTCCCCACTCCAGCATACCTCATTAGAGGTAGTTCCTTTATATGACAGGCGCTGCACGGGGTTGGCTCTTAAATGAAGGTATTTGGCAGAATCAGAGAGCAGCAACACAACAATCGTCTTGAGAATGGAAATGCTGGTAGAAGGTTATGAGTTGGCTCAAAGCGAATAGATCCGATCAAGAGACAGGCTTCCGCGGGAATGACGTTAGCAGGACGGTATGGGGTTACTCAGGGTATATGGACTCCTGTCCCATGCTTTTGCGGGAATGACAGAGCCTTTACTATTTCCATTCACATGGCTTTTTGTTAACCCATAGATGCTGCGGAAGAGCCTTGAATGAAAAATGTCCTTGTTACCGGTGCAAATGGCTTCGTTGGCCGGTCATTGATAAGATTGCTGCACAAGGAAGGGTTTCATGTGCGGGCAGCGGCCCGGAAACCGTCCCTGGAATCGCTCCAGGATGATTTCCCGGTAACGGACCGCGTCACACTGGATCTCGATGGACGAGAGAATAATTATGAACAGCTTTTAGAGGGCATGGATGCCGTTGTTCATCTGGCTGCACGGGTGCATCGTGGCGATGAAGATGCGAATGACCTGGGAATCTATCGAAAAACCAATGTCGACGGCACCCGGTTGCTGGCTGAGCAGGCGGCCCGCCAGGGTGTAAAACGGTTTGTCTTTTTAAGTTCTATCAAGGTCAACGGTGACAGCACCACATATGAACGCGACGATAATTACCGGAAATTTCGGGAAGAGGATCCGGTGGCCCCACGGGGTTCCTATGCTGTCAGTAAACTCGAGTCGGAACATGCTCTGCAGGCAGTGTGCAGAAAGTCGGGGATGGAGTCAGTTATTTTGCGTCCGCCCCTTGTCTACGGACCTGGTGTCAAGGCGAATTTCCTGCAATTACTCAAGGCGGTGGAGAAGGGGTACCCGTTACCGTTTGCCTCGGTCAATAACCTGCGCAGTCTTCTCTATGTGGAAAATCTCAGCAGTGGGATCCTTGCCTGTTTGCGGCATTCAAAGGCGGCCAACCAGCTGTTTCTTATCAGTGATGTGGATACATCGGTCCCCGTGTTGATTCAAGCCATCGCTTCGGCACTGGGGCGCCGGGCGTTGCTGCTGCCGTGTCCTGTATCCATGCTGAAAATAACCGGCATACTAACGGGAAGGTATGCTGCCATTGAGCGGTTGACACAATCGTTAGTGATCGATAGCTCCAGGATTAAACGGATGCTGCAGTGGACACCTGCCTGTACCCTGAAAGAGGGCATGGCGGCAACGGCCGAGTGGTACAGAAAGCGTCCGTGACCTCACCAATCACTATGCTGAATTTAATCATAAGCCTGGCGGCTGCTTGTGTATTTTCAGTTGTTGTAACAGGCCTGGTAAGAGGTTATGCATTAAAGCATTCGGTCATCGACGAACCGAATGAACGGAGTTCACATTCGATACCGACCCCAAGAGGGGGTGGCTTGTCCATCACGCTCTCTGTTCTTGTGGGTGTCGGGTTGCTGGCCCTGTGGGGAATGATTCCGGAACAGTTTGCCGTGGCGTTGGGAGGAGGGGGGGTGTTGGTGTCTGTTGTCGGCTGGATCGACGATCACAGGAATCTTCCTGCAATATGGAGAGCTGTGATTTACTCGATAGCTGCTGTTTGGGCGCTTACGTGGATCGGCGGTTTAGATTCCATCAGCATCGGTTTTTTTTATCTGAACTCAAGATATCTATGTAATTTCCTGGCCATTCTGGGCATAGTCTGGTTGACTAATCTGTATAATTTCATGGATGGTACGGATGGCATTGCCGCGACACAGGCAACTACCGCAGCAGTTTTGTCGGGTATGTTATTCTGGCTCAGCGCTCAACCGGGTCTTGCGTTGATTTGTTTCGTTTTGGCATCATCCTGTATAGGATTTCTTGTCTGGAACTGGCCGCCGGCCCGGATATTTATGGGAGATGTCGGCAGTTGTTTGATCGGGTTCGCCTTTGCGCTCCTGGCAATAATCGGGGAGAAGACAGAAAGTGTCCCGGTGCTGATCTGGATCATTCTGCTCTCCGTATTTGTTTGTGATGCAACATTGACCCTGATGAAACGCATAGTGAGTGGAGAACAATGGTACCGGGCGCACCGGTCACACGCCTACCAGAGATTAGTGCAACTGGGTTTGGATCACAGGCGGTTGGCACTCTGGTTATTGCTGCTTAACGTTGTTATTTTATGGCCGTTTGCCTATGTGGCCTATTATTATAAGAAATTATCCCTTCCCCTGACACTGTTGGCGGTTATGATAATGACGGTGATATGGATTATCATACAATGGAGATTCAGCCGATTCACCGGTACAGGGTCATAATTCATGGGCAGGATAAATAATCGTAATACAGTCATTATCCACGATGTGGTGATGACTTTTCTGGCGTGGCAGCTTGCCTGGTGGGCGCGGTTTAATTTTGCCTTTCCCTTTCCGGAATGGCAGATCAGTTTGTATACGTTGCCCTATGTCCTGTTCATACAAGGGGCCATCTACTGGCGATTTAATCTTTATCGTGGTCTATGGCGCTTTGCCAGTCTGCCTGATCTGTGGACCATACTCCGTGCCGCCATGCTGGGCGGTTTATGTATCACGCTGGTATTGTTTATTCTGTTCCGACTGGAGGGTGTGCCCCGATCAATATTGATACTTTACCCGCTCTTCCTGGTCTTTTTGCTGGGCGGCCCGAGATTAGCTTACCGCTTGCGGAAAGATCATGCATTTAGCCTGAAGACGGTTTCACACAGCAACCTGGCGTTTATTATTGGCGCGGGGCGGGCAGGTGAAATGCTTGCCAGAGAGATGTTGCGAGAGGGCAGCATTCTACCCATTGGTTTTGTTGATGACAATCCACGTCTGAAGAATTCGGAAATCCATGGTATTCGCGTGCTGGGCACTATTGACGGACTGAATGGATTAGTCAAAAAGTACGCGCCAACGATTATTGTCATCGCCATTCCCTCCGCATCAAATGAGCAAATGCAGCGAATAGCCGGCTATTGCGAAGAGACCGGTATCCCGGTAAGAACACTGCCAAATCTGGCGGATATGATATCGAAGCATCCGTCGCTTGATGAGTTGCGGGAGCTGTCCATTGAGGATCTGCTCGGCAGGGAGAAAGTCGAACTTGACTGGAAGTTAATTCATGAAGGAGTGGTGAACCAGAGAGTGCTGGTCAGTGGAGGTGGAGGGTCAATCGGTTCTGAATTATGCCGCCAGATCGCTGATCTGGGTCCGGCACAATTAATTATCTACGAGAGAAGTGAATTTAACCTCTATAAAATTCAGAAGCAGCTCCTGAAATCATACTCTGCATTAAAGATCACCGGCATTCTGGGCGATGTCTGCGACAGGGAGAAAACCGAACACACCATGCAGCAATGCCGGCCGGATATCATCTTTCATGCAGCGGCCTATAAACATGTGCCGATCCTTGAAAATCAGGGGTGCGAGGCCGTTCGTAATAATCTGTTCGGGACGATCAGCATTGCCAATGCCGCCGAAAAATGTGGTTGTCAAAAATTTGTGTTGATATCCACTGACAAGGCAGTCAACCCTGTGAATGTACTTGGCGAGAGCAAACGCGTTGCGGAACTATTTTGTGGAAACAAAAATGGTTCTTCAAGAACACGTTTTATTACAGTCCGGTTCGGCAATGTGCTGGGGTCTGATGGAAGTGTGGTCCCCCTGTTCCAGGAGCAGATAAAAAACGGCGGTCCGGTTACCGTCACCCATCCACAAGTGAGTCGCTATTTTATGACCATACGGGAGGCCTGCCAGCTTATACTCCAGGCCGGAATTATGGGTGAGGGCGGGGAGATATTCGTATTGGATATGGGAAGTCCGGTAAAGATTGGTTACCTTGCAGAGCAGATGATAAAGCTGTCAGGTGCTACACCCGGGAATGATATTAAAATTGAATATGTTGGGTTGCGTCATGGTGAGAAACTCTCCGAAGAGTTATTCCACGCTGTTGAACAGCGTGAGAACACATCGCATGATAAAATTCTGCTTGCAAGACATCCACATATCAACGAGGAATATCTCGATCAAAAGTTAATCGAATTGGAACACGCATTATCTGATTTCGATGAAGAAAAACTGAGGGTATTATTAAAAGAAGTAATACAGAATATTCAACTTGATAACACCATCAAGGATAATATTATTTCACTCAAAAAATAAAAGGAATTTTTCACCACCGACCGGTATATCGTGGATAGTCTCGCTAATGACGAATTACCAGGGCGAGACCTCTTCTTGGAGGTAAGAAAATCCCGAAAATTACGAATTGTATTGACAATTCCCATACATAATATATATTTTTATGGTATATACAATGTATAGCCAAATGGTCCAGGAGGTTTTAATGAAATCAACGCCAAAGTTTAAAGGCAAAATCCAACGCTGGGGCAATAGTCTGGGTTTGCGCATCACACGATCCATGAGTGAACTGGCTCACTTGAAGCAGGGCTCGGAAGTGACGATTGAAATTACCAGGGCTGGTCTCATGGTGCGTCCAAAACATGAGCCAAGGCGTTTTCGACTACCTTCGGAAGCTACATTGCTAAAGGGGCTTACTTCACATAAGGCACATGCCGATGAGATCCCGATGCATCTGACAACTGAAATGGAGGTGAAAGATGGCGGGGAGATACGTACCGGATCGGAATGAAATTGTATGGTTGGATTTCGAACCTAAAAAAGGTAAAGAGATAGGTAAATACAGACCCGCTTTTGTGCTCTCTAGCCGGGAGTATAATAAACAAACAGGGCTGTTAATCTGTTGCCCGATCAGTACCAGTATTAGAAGAGCAGTTACAGAAATACCGGTTTCGGGTCTGGATCAACCAAGTGTAGTGGTGGCTAATTTGATTCATACTCTGGACTGGCGTAGCAGGAAAGTTAAACACGCTATTAATGCGGAAACAGGGCTGCTCGAAGAAGTGCTATTAAGGATAATCCCTCTGATTGGTGCCGACAGGATTCTCCAGAATCTTGCATAAGCCGGAATTCCCCCATGTTAAAATGTTAGGGTCTTCAGCAGAATCTGTGGGTTGATATATAAACAGTAGCCCGTCATTCCCGT
>JBHHYN010000165.1:0-5124 GCA_046757565.1 Gammaproteobacteria bacterium
GGCGCGGCTGTAGGTCAGCATCTGCGTGACCAGGTCCCGCGCCCGTTCCCCGCCAATTTTGATCTCCATGAGGAACTCTTTCAGTTTATCTTCGCCCTCCCTGACACAGCGCTTCAGAACCAGATCCGTATACCCCAGGATGCTTGCCAGAATATTATTGAAGTCGTGGGCGATGCCGCCGGTCAACTGGCCGATCGCCTCCATCTTCTGCGACTGAAGCAACTGGTGTTGCAGGGTAGCCATCGCTGTTTCCGTCTGCTTGCGCTCGGTGATGTCCTGGAACAGGATAATGATGTAATCCAGTGATCCGTCCTCCCTGCGGACACACTCGCCTGAGAGTGCGGCATAGACTGTTTTTCCATCCTTGCGCAGAAACCGTTTTTCTATGGAGTAGCCATCGATCACACCTGCTCTGGCTTGGTCAAGCAGCGCTACATTGCTTACCACATCATCCGGATGGGTGATATCAACCCAGGTCATCTGCAATAGTTCCTCCCGTGAATAACCGGTGATGTCACAAAACGTCTGGTTGAACTGCACCCATTCTTTATCAGGCGAGGTAATTGCCATCCCTACCAGCCCTGCATCAAAAAAACAGCGCAGCTGTTCGTCGCTTTTCCTCAACGCCTCTTCCGCGCGCCTGCGCTCGGTGATGTCCACTGCGCTGACGACGATGCCCTGCACCTGACCATCATCTCCCCGGTGCGGGTCGTAGTGGACCACAAGCAGCCGTTTGCCCCGGTTGGGGAAGTCCAGCCGCAATTCATAATTCACCGCCGCACCGCCAAGGCATTGCTGCATGTAATCCTTGATCCCTCCCTCAAAGGCCTCCTTGCCGAACAGTTGTTGAGCATGGCACCCCACTATCTGGTCACGGATCTTGCCAAAGGCCTGTAGATAGGCATCATTCACCTCACGGTAGATCAGGTCCCTGTCGATATAGGAGAGAAAGTTGCTGGTTGAAGAGACAATATGCCGGTAAAGGTCTAACTGCGCTTCGGCCGCCTTACGCTCATGGATGTCGCACATAGACCCCGCCATGCGAACCGGTTTGCCTTGATTGTCCCACACGGCCTGGCCCCGTCTTCGGAACCAGCGGTAGGCGCCGGATTTGGTCTGTACACGGTGTTCAATATCATAGGGGATTTGCTGTTGGTGATGGGCGCGGATGGCGTCGTGTGTCCGGCCCTGGTCGTCGGGATGCACTCTTTCCATAAAATGTTCGTGGCCTGCTTCAATCTCTCCGTCTGTATAACCGAGCAGTTCATACAGACGTGGAGACCACCATGATTGGTTATTTTTGATGTTCCAGTCCCAGAGACCATCGTTGGTGCCTCTGACCGCCAGCTGGAAGCGTTCTTCACTATCCTGCAATTCCTGTTGTGCCCTTTTGCGGTCACTGATGTCGTGCGCATCTACAATGACCCATTCGACATGACCGGCTTCAGCGTAATAGGGAGAGAGTATCACATTGAAGAAGTGGCGCCCGTTCGGCAGATCACGCCAGTCATCAATTTTGACCTGTTCGCCGGCCAGGCAGCGGTCCATATCCGGACGGATGGTGGTTTCGAAAACTTCCTTACCGAAGATCTCTGCTATGCTGTGACCGACGATGTCATCACGGCCCTGGTTAAACAGATTGAGGTAACCGTCGTTCACCCACCGATAGGTGTAATCCCGATCCACGACGGCCATATAGTTGCCGTTGCTGGTGAGCAGTATCTGCCCGATATCGATCGGGTTTGGCGACGTAGCAGACCGGAAAAGAGCCGGCCACAGTTCCGGTAACCGCGCCAGCGCACTCCGCAATTTCGCTGCAATGCCCCCTGGTGAGGGTTTGTTCATCCGCTTAGTTTCCCGTTACGCATTAGTTATATCGGATTGACAGGTTATGCCGCCAGGACGCCCCCCGGCCTGTCATTGACGCGACAACCTTCCGCTCCGGGCTTCAGCACATCTTGTTGGATAAGGCATAAATCGAGCCAATTACTACCCTTGAGTGTATTGGGAACGATGTACGATGGCGTTTATCGACCGACTCTGCCCCGCCCCGCTATTTATGTTTTTATTGAACCCTGAAACAGACGGAGGTTCAGCAAGGTGACAGCAGTGCTGTTTATCCGTGTATCGGACCCGGATGGCAGTGCGTCTGTTCCGTTGCCTCCACCGGCATGATTTTGTCAAGCATCCGGCTGCCCGGGGTGTTGTTCCGGTCAGCGGTCATGGCCAGTTCGTCAGGGCGATCGCGGACAATGTGAATGAACCGGGATACCAGCTCCGGGTCGCGCCATCCCCGCGTTGCCTCCACCTGCATTACAGCAATGATTTCTGCAGCAGGCAGCCCCGGCTTATAGGCCCGGGGAAACGCCAGGGCATCATAGATGTCCGCAATCTGAAAAACCCTGGCCAAAAAAGGAATATCACTCCCTGCGAGTCCATCGGGATAGCCGCTGCCATCATATTTCTCATGGTGATGGCGGATGATCGGCAGGGTGGTTTTCAGTGTCTTCATGCCCTTGCATAACTCGTAACCGATCACGGTATGCCGGCGCATGATAGGCCATTCATCATCGTCCAGCGGGCCCGGTTTGAGCAAAATCCGGTCCGGCACACCCAGTTTGCCGATATCGTGCAGTATCCCGCCACGGCCCAGGGTGAGGATCTCATGCTCCGTTAGTCCAAGGGACTTACCAAAGACCGTACAGACATGCACGAGCCGGCTACAGTGATCACCGGTATTCCCGTCCTTGGCTTCGACCATGCGGGCCAGGGCAAAAAGGATCACCTCTATATTTTCAAGTTGATCGGTCCTGCGTTTTAATATGGCGGCGGAGTTGACCCGGGCGATGAGCTCATCGGCGCTGTAGGGCTTTTTGATATAGTCATTGGCGTAACCGTTCAGGGAGTGCGTCAATACCGTGGCCGGATCGTCCCCGGTAACCAGGATAACGGGCAGAAAGCGCATCCCCTCTTCATCACGGATCCGCCGGCATACTTCATCGCCATCCATGCCCGGCATATGGCGATCCAGGACAACCACATCAAACTCCTGTTGCCTGATCGCAGTAATGGCATCGCGGCCGCAGGCCGCTTCAACCACTTCGTAAACGGGATCATCGAGAATATGGCTTTCAAGCGCCCTCTGCTGGGGCTCATCATCGACCACCAGTACCCGTACCGGATATTGCTCCAGTTCACCGATTTGTTTTGTCATCACCTGCGTCATCGTGTCATCTTCTTTTCTTGCTACGGTCATCCAGGCCCGGTGGGGGCAGTAAACTAACGGATACAGAGGCTATTCATCTTCCGCTTTGATCCCCATAGCGTTAAACAGGTCCTCCGGTTCAAAGGGTTTTTTCAGGCACACCTCGACGCCGGCGCTGAGGATCCGCCCGACATTCTCCTTGCTGTAGTAGCCGGTCATGGCGATGACACGAATGTCCTTGGTCATCTGGCCGCTTTTGATGTCGCTGCAAACCGTAAAGCCGTCTATATATGGCATCATCAAGTCCAGCAAAACGATGTGTGGTTCGAAGGTATACAGCAGCGAACCGGCCCGGAACCCTTCGTTGGCAACTTTTACCTCAGACACCTCGGAAGAGAATGTCAACAACTCCTCGAGATAGCGGGCAAACTGCTCATCATCATCGACGATGAGCACACGCAGTCCTGAATAGTCCCTGATATTGAGTGGTAGATTTCGTGCCCTGGCAAAGGCCTCGATATGCTTGTACAGATAACGCCTGTGACCACCAGGGGTCAACACGGAATCCAATTCTCCTTTTTGGGACAATTGCCTGACAGTGACCGGTGATACCATTAATATTTCGGCGACTTCGCTGGGCGTAAAATATTTTTTGCGCAGCGGGGAAGAATCATTCATGACTCATATTCCAACAGTATGGAGATGATTGAACAGGGTTTTGGGCAGTTGTTTATTTATCCGGCCAATCCAAAAGATCCATTAAACCTGGCATCATCCTGATACAGGGGTTCCATTAGCGGATCAGTATAATCGAAGATTTAACTGAATCAAGCGAATTCATTATTTTTATCGAAATAATCGGTTAAGCGATATTAACCCCTGGAGAGTGCTTAAGGAACCACGTCTACCGGCTGAATGGTCACCAGCCGGTGGGCCGTCATCTCTTTCAAAAGGGGCATTACCCGTTCTATGTTTTCCTTGGTATCGATGAATTGGACAATCAGGGGGAGTTTCCCCCCCGCATCCACAAGCGACGTGCTGTGTACCCCTTCGGCGCCGGTAAAACCGGCGACACAACGGACGACACTGCCTCCCGCCATCCCCTGGTGGTGTAGCATGTTGAGTATCTCCAGATGCAACGGATGGTGATGCCATTCGTCACCTTCATTGATATAGACAGAGACCAGTTGCCGGGATTGCGCGTTCATGATGATACCCAGCGCACCAGGGTCATGCCCGCCAGCACAGCCGCCAGCGCCAGCACATTATTGAGCAGGAAACTGCCGATCGCATCCAGCCAGTGCCCCTGCTCCAGCAAGCGCATGGTTTCAAAGGCAAAGCTCGAAAACGTCGTATAGGAACCACAAAACCCGACGGCAACAAGCAGCCGCAGATCGGGACTGGCGATCACACGTTCCGTGGTCCAGACGAGAAATGCGCCGATGAGCAGACTCCCCGTGGTGTTGACCGCCAGGGTTCCCCAGGGTAGCGTAGGATCCAGAAAACGCGCCAGCCAGGTACTCACCAGGTAGCGTGCGTTGGCGCCAAGGAAGCCGCCCACTCCGACCCAAAGCGCTTCAGTCACGGTTTTTCAACCCGGAACTGTATGAACATTTATTCCTCCCCGGGATCAGGCGTATTCATTATACAAGCTGCCTCTACGCTGAATGCTCCGTCCAACCCCATACGACGTGGCATTCATTGAATGTGCATCAGTATACACCGCGTTTACCCCTCTCCGAAGCAGGTCAATAGCAGACGGGGCAGTATACACCAGGACGGGTTTATTCCCGCTCGTCCAGCAGCCGGCCATTTGTCCCGGCAGGCTGGATCGAGGTGGTCCGGCGGCCAATCAGAGCGCCCGCCACGGCTTCTATAACAAAAGCAAAGAACTGATCCTGAAGATTCCCACCATCCCA
>JBHHYN010000166.1:0-5091 GCA_046757565.1 Gammaproteobacteria bacterium
CAGTTTTTATTCAAAAGTCTTTCTTGTTAACCCACAGATTCTGCTGAAGAGTCATATTTATAAAGGCGGGTTTTTGGCCGGCTTATGCAGGACAACTGTTGCATCGTTAGTACTGCAAAACGATCAAGGTAGCAATTGTAGCAGATCCCCGCTGCAATTTTCTGGATCACCGAATCAACCCGCAACGGACCTTCCGATTCCCAAACGCCACATTTGAGAAGGCGATTTCCAAATACCCCATAAGTACTCAGTGATATGGGGCTGAGCCGGTCCGGTAGCTTCTCGGCTCATTGTGCCCACACCGCACATCCCTGAAGCGGTCCTGCTCAGCTGACATAATTTTCTCTAATCTATTTAGTAAATCATTATATATTAAAATTTTATAATTTATACTTGATATTATACTTTTAATATATTACATTAATAATGTTATATTATATATTGATTTATATTAGTTTTATATGAAACCTAATACAGGAGAAAGTAACATGTTGAATCTAGATAAATTTATTATGTTTTTTAGAGGGTTATGGATAGTTTTTATTGTTTATTCATTTCATCATGTCGTCGCCCTGGCGCAGCAGCTGGGGTAAGGCCTCCCTGCCCTACCTCCCTGAATGGGCACAAGCGGGGAACACTCTGCGCGCACGGGAGTGATGCAGAGATTCATCAGGAGTCCACGACTAGCGGGCATTATTTTTTTCATTTCGCACATTATTTAAATTATTACTCCGTTCAGTAGCGATATAATCACCGCTCTAATGCGTTAACTATTTGTTATTTCCCATGCATATGCCACCGCCTGATCCCGCTGTACTGGCCAAACGTCAGGATCTCATCCAGGGCTTGCAGAAAATCCTTAACCGTGAGCAATGTATCAGTGACCCGTCTGCCCTGCGGGTGTATGAAAGCGATGGCCTGACCGCCTACCGGCAAACACCGATGCTGGTGGTGTTACCGGATTCAACCTTACAGGTTGCGGAGATATTGCGGCTGTGCTCGGCCATGAGGATCAAAGTGGTACCACGCGGGGCCGGGACCTCGCTCTCCGGCGGGGCCTTGCCGTTGCCGGACGGCATCATCCTGGGACTGGGAAAATTCAACCGGATCCTGGAGATCGATTACCCTAACCGCTGTGTTGTCGCCCAGTCAGGGGTCACGAATCTGGCCATCAGCGAGAGCGTCAGGTCCAGAGGTTTTTACTACGCACCGGATCCCTCCAGCCAGATCGCCTGTACCATCGGCGGCAATGTCAACGAGAATTCCGGCGGTGTCCATTGCCTGAAATACGGACTCACCACCAATAATATCCTCGGGATTGAGATGGTAATGATGAACGGTGAAATCCTGCGCCTGGGCGGTAAACACCTGGACCCGGAGGGTTATGACCTACTCGGCATCGTCACCGGTTCCGAGGGTTTACTGGGTGTCGTGACCGAAGTCACTGTCCGCATCCTGCCCGAACCGGAAACCGTCAGGGCCCTGTTGATGGGGTTTCCCGGCAATGAAGACGCCGGCGCCTGCGTTGCGGAAATCATCGCCCTTGGCATCATTCCCGCCGGCATTGAGATGATGGACGAACTGGCGGTCCGGGCCGCCGAGGAATTCTGCCATGCCGGCTATCCACTGGATTGCGGTTCCCTGTTAATCGTGGAGCTGGATGGTCCCAAAGCCGAAGTGGCCCAGCTTATTGAACAGATAACCGACCTGGCAAAAGCGTGTCGCGCCACATCCATCAAGGTGAACCGCACTGAACAGGAGCGCTTGCAGTTCTGGGCCGGCCGCAAGTCCGCCTTCCCTGCCGTTGGCCGCATCTCGCCGGACTATTACTGCATGGACGGCACCATCCCGCGTAAACAGTTATCTCATGTCCTCACCCGCATAGCGGAGATGTCCCGTGATTACGGCCTGCGCGTGGCCAATGTATTTCACGCCGGCGACGGCAACCTGCACCCGCTTATTCTCTATGACGCCAACATCCCCGGAGAGCTGGCAAAGGCCGAGGCATTCGGCGCGGACATACTCAGGCTTTGCGTAGAAGTGGGGGGCGTCCTTACCGGTGAGCATGGTGTCGGCGTGGAGAAACGCGACTTGATGAACGAGGTCTTTTCCCGGGAAGACCTGGCGCAGCAACAACGGCTTAAATGCGCCTTTGATCCCGACGGCCGGTTCAATCCGGGCAAGGTCTTCCCTACTCTGCACCGCTGCGCCGAACTGGGCAGACTGCATGTCCACCACGGTCGGTTCCCGTTTCCCGATATTCCCCGATTCTGATGAAGGATCGCTTTTCTCCTGTTTCGGAACGGCAGGTGGTGGAACTGGTGAACTGGGCCCTGGCGGAACAGAAGAGCCTGTCGGTCCAGGGCCGTGGGACCAAGGCGGATTTTGGTTATGGCGACAACACCGACTGCCTTGTCCGCATGGACCAAATGCAGGGGATCCTGAGTTACGACCCCACCGAACTGGTCATGCAGGCCCTGCCGGGCACACCTATGGATGAGATCGAGCAGGCATTATCGGAACACGGCCAGCACCTTGCATTCGAACCCATGAACCTGGAGAACGTATACCACAGCAGTGCCGGGCCGGGCACCATAGGCGGCACCTTCATGGCCAACCTGTCAGGCCCGCGCCGCTTCAAATCCGGCGCGGCGCGGGACCATATTTTAGGCGTGCGGGCGGTGAGCGGGCGGGGACAGCTCTATAAGTCGGGCGGCCGGGTCATAAAAAACGTTACCGGTTATGACATGAGCAAGTTATTGACCGGCTCCTGGGGGACCCTCTCCATTCTATGCGAAATAACGTTTAAGGTACTACCCGCGCCACGCTACAACCGGACCCTTTGCATCCCGGATCAGGATGCGGCAAGCGCCCTGGCGTTCATGACAACACTCGCGCAGAGTCCCTATGAGATCAGCGGGCTTGCCTACCTGCCCCCGGCACTGGCTGCACGCTTCACTCCTTGTGTTGAACTGGAGGCCGGGGCAAGCCTGACAACGATTCGCCTGGAGGGAACGGAACTCTCCGTCAAGGAGCGGACAGCGTCCGTCATGGGCCTTATTGAGAACGACACAAAAACGCTGACACTGGATGGTGAATCGTCACGGCAACTGTGGCGCGGCCTGCGGGATGTGGCCGCGTTCGCCGATAACGATGCAACGGCGGTCGTGGTGAAAGTGTCCGTTCCACCCGCGACAGCCCTGGATACTATTACCATTTTGAACGCAGCATCAAACGTTCGCTGGTACATGGATGCAGCAGGTGGATGGTTCTGGATTGGCATGACTGAAGGCCAGGCAGGACAACTCATCAGTGCCCTTCGCAGGCAGTGCTCCAGCACGGGTGGCAGTGCCGTGCTTTATGCCGCGCCGGAATCGGTGAAACGGTCCGTTGGCGTTTTTTCCCGGATGCCGGAGCCGTTGGCGGCCCTGATCCGGCGTATTAAAGACAACTTTGACCCGCAGAATATCCTCAACCCGGGCCGCCTGTTTCCGGATTAGGAAATTGACTCTTTGATCCTCACTTAAATGGCACGACCTTAATGTTGACGTGAGAGAGGTTCGTCGTATGTTGGATCCACACCATGGAACAAAACTGCCTTCAATGGAACAAGCCCTGGCCGCGCTCGGGAGACGCGTTGAATTACGTGTAAATTGATTTTTTTTATTTGTTCTTTGTCATTGGCCTTTTACAGATGCTCAGTGACAACGGATTAATGACAGCGAGCTATCGCTCGTGCACACTCTCGTCTTTGTAGCGCAACAACGGGGCCGTCAAATACTCAATCAATCGCCGTTTGCCCATCTTGACTTCGACGGTCACCGCCATGCCCGGCGTTAAATTCACAATCTTATCTTTCACCTTCATGGTGGTTGCACGCATCTTGACCCGTGCGGCATAGACCAGTCCCAGGTGTTCATCCGGCGTCGCATCATTGGAGACATTGATCAGCTCTGCATCGATAGTGCCGTATTTGGTAAAAGGAAATGTTTCAACTTTTATCTCTGCTTCCTGACCGTTATGTACAAAACCGATATCCCTGTTTGCTATCCAGGCCTCCACTTCGATGGCGTCTTCTTCCGGCACAATGTGCATCAGTTCCTGTGCCGGCGTAACGATGCCGCCTATTGTATGAACGGCGAGCTGATGCACCGTCCCAGCTACCGGCGCACGGAGGCTTTGTAAGGTGATCCGTTTTTCCGCCTTGATCAACTCCTGCTCGAGGGCAGTGATGCGGTCCTGTACACCGGCCAGATCCGTGAGTATTTGTGTTTCAAATCCCGCTTTTTGCGCGGCCTGCCTCTGGCTGATATTCGCCATCGCCGCCTCAATGCTCATCAGGTTCTTTTTCTGCACATCGCGCTCCTTGACCTGCTCGATACGCTGCTGTTCCAACTCCAGCCAGCGTGACCTCGGCGCCAGGTCTTTTTCAAGCAGCCCTTTCAGGGCATTTGCCCGCTCCGTGACAAGTGGTATGGTGGCATTAAGTTGTGCTATGCGCTGCAGGATCCCGCCTCGATCCGCGTGGCGTTGCCGCTTTTCATCTTTCAATACATCCATACGGGCGTGGTATTCATTTAACTGGGACTGGGCCCTTCCACGCTGGCGGCTGATTTGGGCGGGGGTGGCTTCGGTCAGATCAGTAAATTTGTCATGGGTCAATTGCCCCTGGTTATGTGTTACCGGTCTTTTTTTCAGCGTATCCAGTATCGTCAGCAGTCTTGCTCGGTCAAGCTTGAGCGCCAATTGTTGTTCCCTGATCTGTTCGCGATCAGCGCCGGTTTGGGTACTGTCGAGTTCGATCAACGCCTGTCCTTTTTCAACGTGATCACCTTCATTGACATAGATAGTACGCACCACGCCGGTTTCCAGCGGCTGGATGACCTTCACACGGCTGCTGGGGACGATTTTACCCTGGGCAACGCCGACAATATCCACCTGGCCCAGCGTTGCCCAGACTACGGCAAAGGAAAATAACAGCATGATGGCCCAGAGGATATAACGGCCCGCAGGCAGGGGCGGTGTGTCCTGGATTTCCAGGGCCGCCGGTAAAAATTCCAGTTCATTCGTTGTCATTGGTCATTGGTCATT
>JBHHYN010000167.1:0-5086 GCA_046757565.1 Gammaproteobacteria bacterium
AACCTTAAACCTTAAACCATGAACCTTAAACCTGTTACAGGTCCATGCCCAGTGACTTGATTTTACGCGTCAACGTATTCCGTCCCCAGCCTAACAGTTTTGCCGCATCCTGGCGCCTTCCGCCCGACTGCTTGAGGGCCTCTTTAATCATAATCCGTTCAAATCTTGGCACAGCATCGGATAATAACCTGGTTTCTCCCTGCAACAGGTTCGACTCCACCCATCTGCGGAATTCCGTTTCCCAACCCTCCTTGGAGGACCCAACATTAACCGCCTCTTTCAATTCGGGCGGCAGATCTTCACCATGGATCTCCTTGCCGGGCGCCATCACCGTTACCCAGCGGCAAACGTTTTCCAGTTGCCTGACGTTTCCCGGCCATGAGAATCGATTAAGGAGCGTCTGTGCCTGTGCTGACATCTGTTTCGGTCCGACGGCAAGTTCGTTTGCTGCTTGTTGCAGGAAATAATCCGTCAATGCCGGGATATCACCGGCTCTTTCCCGCAACGGCGGTACATGAACCCGGATCACATTTAACCGGTGGAACAGGTCTTCCCTGAAAGAACCCTTTTTGACCCGCCACCCCAGGTCCTGATGGGTTGCAGTAATAACACGCACATCTACCTTAACCTGTTCATGGCCGCCGACCCGGTAAAATTCACCATCCGCCAGGACGCGCAGCAACCGGCTTTGCAGATCCGCAGGCATGTCTCCTATCTCATCCAGAAACAGGGTGCCGCCATGGGCTTGTTCAAAGCGCCCGGTACGTCTGGCATTCGCCCCCGTGAATGAACCTTTCTCATGCCCGAATAACTCCGACTCCAGCAATTCCCGGGGGATGGCGGCGGTATTCAAGGCAATGAAAGGGCCACCCGATCTGGGGCTGTGCCGATACAACGCCCTGGCTACCCGTTCCTTACCGGTACCTGATTCTCCGGTGATCAGCACGGTCAAATGGGAGCATGATAATCTGCCGATGGCGCGGAATACCTCCTGCATTGCCGGTGCGGATCCGATGATTTCGGTATCCGCAGGTTGTCCTGAATATTTAGCTCTGACCTGTTTCTGCTCCACTGCACGCTTGACCAGCGTAATAACTTCATCAACATCGAAGGGTTTGGACAGGTATTCAAAGGCCCCACCCTCAAATGACGATACGGTCCGATCCAGATCGGAGTAGGCGGTCATGATGATCACAGGTATATCCGGGACCTGTTGTTTAATATTCTCCAGCAGGGAGATCCCGTCCGTACCCGGCATGCGTATATCGGAAATAATGACGTCCGGTGGTCCTTCTGCAAATCGGGCCAGCATCTTGTCGGGCTTATCGAAACTCACCACCTCCAGATCCTCTTTCATAAAGGCCTTTTCGAGAACCCAGCGAATGGATTTATCGTCATCCACAACCCAGACAGTATGTTGCTTACTCATCGTTTGACCTGATGGGTAACAGGGTTCTGAATACTGTTTTATCGTCGATCCGCTCATACTCGATTAATCCGCCATGGGACTGAATCAGCGATTGCGCAATAGAAAGTCCAAGCCCGGTCCCTTCTGCGCGGCCTGTTATCAGTGGATAAAAGACCCCGGCTTCGATGCCGCTGGGGACACCAGGACCATCATCGATAATCTCAATCTGCACTGCCAGCTTGTAGAGCTGCTGCCGGATCGTACATTGGCGCTTGATCCGGGTCTGTATCCAGATGTGTCCGTCTCCGTTTATCGCCTGCTCTGCATTCCTGAATATATTGAGAACAGCCTGAATTAATTGTTCCCGATCTGCCTCAAAGTCCGGGAGGCTGGGATCATAATCGCGTTCAAGTTCGATAAGACTATCCGACTCAGCCTGCACCAAGCTTTGTACATACTCGAGGATTTCGTGGATATTGACCAAAGACATGCTCAGTCTGCTGTTTGGGGTCAGCATCCTATCGATCAATTTCCGCAGGCGATCTGCCTCACTGATTATAATCTGCGTATATTCCGTCAACTCACTGCCGTTTAACTCCCGCTCCAGGAGCTGTGCTGCCCCACGCAACCCACCCAGTGGATTTTTTATCTCATGGGCCATGCCACGCAGCGATTGTCTGGCCGAATCATGGATGACACTGAGGTTCTCTTCGCGCATGACCCGGGCCAACAAATTGGTACCAACCATCTCCACAATCACTTCCAGGCACTGTTCCTTTTCCAGCAGCGGGGTCACCATGCAATCCACAGTAATGCTCCGGGCGCCGGGGAGTTTGAGTTCAACGCCTCGCTCGGTGAATGGTTGTTTTGTATTCCGGGAACGCTGTAGCGTCTCAATAAAGTGTGGAGATTGTGGCAAGACCGCGGCGGCTTTAAGCCCGGTAAGTTTACGGGCGCTCATGAATAACAGGTTTTCACCTGCGGTGTTCATGTAAGTCAGGCACAAATCGCTATCAAACACCAATATTGCCGTAGTGATGTTATCGACGAGTTGATGTGCTTTCGCATCGACATTCAGCATAGCCATACATTATTGCACTAAAATAGTGCAACCACTACCCACATGATTCCTTAGCTTATCCATTAAAGATAAAAAATTATTTCAAAGATTCAATAAGATACAAAAAGAATTCCCGGTCACTATGAGGACAGCCTAACCAGTTACGCAAAAAACAGGCCAGCCACAGGCGCGCATGTGATGCATGCGGAGGGGATGTCGTTAGCCTGAATAGCACGAAGACAGCGGCAATAACACACCCTACCACCCGCCGTATCTCCACTGCCTAACTGGGCATCATCAGGGCGAAGGGTGCTGTATTGAGTGGCGTAACAGGTGAAACGTTACGGTCTTTGAACTTGTTTTTATCCGGCCATCTGCGTCTTTCACGGAGGCGCGCAGGCTGTGTGTCCCCCTGTCCAGATTGTTCAGCTTGGCCGATGTGGACGCTCCTGACGAAACCTCCTTGCCATCCACATAGAGTACCAAGGTGTGCCCATCCTTCAAACCAGGATCGATGGACACTGCAACATCGACGCCGCCGTTATTCGCCCTGATCGCGGCATCGTCTTGCGGAGTGGTAATGATAATGCTTTTATACTCTATTGGTAATTTCTCCTGTCCGGGCATGGTTGGCATGGGTTCCGCCGCCGGCAGCCTGATGATCTGCGTCTCCTGCAATTCTATTTTCTGCGAACCCTTGGTGGGTTTATCGGAGAAAACGGCATTACCGCTCTCATCCACCGATTTATAAACATCGGCAGAGACCATAGCCCAGCACAAGCAGCATGATATTAATAACAAACAACGCATGGTTTGAGGATAATCCATCATCATGATCGTCACAAGTTTAGACAGTACGTAGCTGGCCCAGGTTCAAAAAAAGCCTCGTCCATGAGGGTTTTTTGCATACAAAACAGCGCTTAGAGACTGTAATACATATCGAACTCCACTGGATGAGTGGCCATTCTGAAACGGTTGAGTTCTTCCATTTTCAGTTCAAGATAACCATCGATCAGGGCATCGGAAAAGACCGCGCCGGCTGTCAGGAATGCCCGGTCGCCGTCCAGGGCTTCAAGCGCCTGCTCCAGTGAGGAACAAACCGTCGGAATGTCCTTTTCCTCCTCCGGCGCCAGATCATAGAGGTCCTTTTCATACGGCTCACCTGGATCGATGTTGTTCTGGATGCCATCGAGCCCCGCCATCATCATGGCGGCAAAAGTGAAATAGGGATTGCCGCTGGAATCCGGAAAACGCACTTCAATACGCCGCGCCTTCGGATTGGCCACCCAGGGTATTCTGATGGCGGCGGACCGGTTTCTTGCGGAATAGGCCAGCAACACCGGTGCCTCGAAACCGGGGATGAGGCGTTTATAGCTGTTAGTTCCCGAGTTAGCGAAAGCATTGATGGCCCGGGCATGCCTGAAGATCCCACCAATGTAGTGCAGCGCCAGATCCGACAGAGCACCGTATTTGTCCCCGCTAAACAGATTGTTGCCACCCTTGCCCAAAGACTGGTGCACATGCATACCGTTACCATTGTCACCGACCAGGGGTTTTGGCATGAATGTGGCCGTCTTGCCATAACCATGAGCGACGTTCTGCACACAGTATTTCAGTATCTGCAGCTCGTCCGCCTTTCTCACCAGCGTGGCGAATCTGGTGCCGATTTCCGCCTGGCCGGCTGTGGCCACTTCGTGGTGGTGTACCTCCACGGACAAGCCCATCTCTTCCAGGGCCAGACAAATCCCGGAGCGGATATTTTGCATGGAATCCACCGGTGGCACGGGGAAATAGCCGCCCTTGATGCCGGGCCGGTGTCCAATATTGCCATCGTCAAACAGTCGATCACTGTTCCAACTGCCCTCTTCCGAGTCGATTTCATAAAAGGCGCCGTTTACATCATCTCCCCAACGCGCTTCATCAAAGATGAAAAATTCGGGCTCCGGTCCGAAAAATGCCTCATCGGCAATACCGGTGGATTGCAGATAGGCCTCTGCGCGCTTGGCCAGCGAGCGCGGACAACGGTCATAACCCTGCATGGTGACGGGTTCCAGCACGTCACAACGGATATTGACGGTTACGTCATCATAGAAGGGATCAATAGTGGCAGTCTCCGTATCCGGCATCAATACCATATCGGAATCGTTAATCCCTTTCCAACCGGCGATGGATGATCCATCAAACATCTTGCCGGATTCGAAAAATTCGTCATTCACCATTGACACCGGTATGGTGACGTGTTGCTCCTTACCCCGGGTATCGGTAAATCGCAAATCGGCAAAACGGACCTCATTATCCTTTAGCAACTGCAGGACTTTTTCTTTAGACATCGTATAAACTCCCGTATGTAATTTAAGAACACTTTGTTTAAGTCAGGGTTTTCCTTGGGAGAAGGCAATGTATTAATCTAAGGAAGCTCTGACTTAATCAGAGATTCCCTAAATCATCTGTGCGAGAGCTGTTCCGACTCCGGGCACCTCCATAATTCTGCAGCATACACATAATATGCCCCTTGAAGAACACGACTCTTCAAGGGGCATAGACAAATTGTATAAAGCAAACGCATTTGGGTCTTCAGCAGAATCTGTGGGTTGATATATAAACAGTAGCCCGTCATT
>JBHHYN010000168.1:0-5080 GCA_046757565.1 Gammaproteobacteria bacterium
CTACCTCCTCCTTCCATGGAGTCGTCCTGCATCCATGCAGTCGTGCGTCGCTCTATCGACTCCATCCCTGGAGTCGTCTGGTGGGGAGCATGTGCGACCATCATGGATGATGGGAGTGCAGAATATGCAGGAGCAATTATCTGCCGCTCAAAACGCATCAGAACAAGTTACCTACAGGACGTAGGTAAGGAGCGTAAGCAGGAGCGGAAGCTTGAGGGCTCGCCAAGCGTTGAAGTTGGTGTAAATGTATTTTCATAGGAAACGGTGAAATCCTTGCCAAACAATGGTTTCAACCCGATTTCCAGCGTACTCATGCAATATGCGGGCTAGCGCTCCTGCGGGATCAGTGGCGCCGGCGCCGCATTCGTTTCCATCCTGGTTTCGGCACGATGAATACGCGCTATCAGGACATAGAAGGCGGGAACAACGAAGAGGGTGAACAGGGTCCCGATACTGAGGCCAGTGGCCACCACCAGGCCAATATCGAAGCGGCTGACTGCACCGGGACCGGTCGCCGTCAATAGTGGAATCATGGCGACGATCATGGCGACAGTGGTCATAAGGATGGGCCGCAGACGAATGCCGGCGGACCGTTCCACGGCCTGGCGTCTGGAAAGACCCTCACGGGACTGAAGTTGATTGGCAAATTCCACAATAAGTATGCCATTCTTGGCAATCAGTCCCACCAGGGTAATCAGCCCTACCTGGGTGTATATGTTCATGGTGGAGAAACCCAGCATCAAAAAGGCGAGGGCGCTGGCGATGGACATAGGCACGGATACCAGGATGATGAGTGGGTCACGCCAGCTCTCGAATTGGGCAGCCAGTACCAGGTAGATGACCAGTAGCGACATAAAGAACGTGCTGATGAGCGCCCCCCCCTGCTGGATAAATTGTCTTGAGCTGCCGGTGTAGTCCCAGCTGAAACCACGCGGAAAGATCGCTTTGGCCTGCTCTTCCAGGTAACTCAATGCACTGCCCAGGGTCACGCCCGACGCCATCACCCCCTGCACGGTGAGGCTGTTGAGTTGCTGGAACTGGGTGCGCTTGCTTGGTTCCACTGTCTTCTCTACATGGACCACCGACGTCAGTGGCACCAGGCCGCCGGAGGCAGTGCGCAGATAGTAGTCGTCGAGCTTGCCGGTGTCGAAACGGGACGGCTGGGTGACCTGGGGGACGACTTTATAGCTGCGGCCGGCCAGGCTGAAACGATTCACATAATGCCCGCCAAGCAGGGTGGCCAGGTTGCGGCCAATCTCCCGCATGGAGATGCCCAGATCGGCGGCGCGGTTACGATCGATGACAATGGTGGATCTGGGCCGGGCAAGCTTGATGCTCTTCTGCAGGAAGGAGAAGCGGCCGCTCTCCATGGCGCGGGCAATGAGCTGGTCCGCCGCCTTATCTATTGCGGCATAGCCGCCTTCTGAAACGATAACGAATTGCAGGGGCATGCCGCGGCCCGCACCCGGCAGGCTCGGACGTGCTATCACTGCCGTCTGCAGACCGGCGATATTTCTTAGCTTGGCCCGTACCTCCGGTTGGATCTCCATCTGTGAGCGCCGGCGCTGTGATGGTGGTATCATCTTGATTCCGCCGTATAACAGGTTGGTATCGCCACGGAAACCGAGCAACAGGAAGCTCCGCTTGTACTCGGGGAGAGTCTTTAATACATCGATAATCTGGTGGCCATACATCTCGTTATACTTCAAGGTGGCGGTCTCAGGACCGCTGGCAATCAGGAACAGAATGCTCTGGTCTTCGGTGGGCGCCAGCTCCTTTTGCGTCATGTTGAACATGAAGTAGATACTGATCAACACCGCTGCGGCAAATATCATGATGGTGGATGGATATTCCAGTGTACGATGCAATACCCTCACATAGAGAGTTGCCAGAGCGGTGAAGAACCGTTCTACCATGTTCTCGAAGCGTCCGGATTGACCTGCCGGTTTGAGTACCCTGGAACTGAGCATGGGTGACAGCGTAAGCGCTACTACGCCGGAAATAAGTACCGCACCGGCCAGGGAGAAAGCGAATTCCGTAAACATGATGCCTGCCAGCCCGCCCATGAAACCAATGGGGGCGTAGACCGCCAACAGGGTGGTGGTCATGGCGATGATGGGCAG
The DNA here is from genome assembly GCA_046757565.1 of Gammaproteobacteria bacterium. Taxonomy (GTDB): domain Bacteria; phylum Pseudomonadota; class Gammaproteobacteria; order Eutrophobiales; family Eutrophobiaceae; genus JBHHYN01. Next base: position 2,124 of record JBHHYN010000168.1, read on the forward strand.
GCCCAGTTCGCGGGCGCCGTCCAGGGCCGCCTGAAATCGTGTCTTACCCATCTGGATGTGACGGTGCACGTTCTCCACGACAACGATGGCGTCGTCTACCACCAGACCTATTGCCAGCACCATGGCGAGCAGCGTCAGCAGGTTAATGGAGAAACCCATTGCCAGCATCAGAAATGCGCCGCCGATCAACGACAACGGTACTGCGACCGCCGGGACGATGGCGGCCCGCACTGAGCCCAGGGACAGATAGATCACCACCAGCACGATGCTGACCGCCATGGCCAGGGTGCGGAATACCTCGTTGATGGAGTCCTCGATGAATTCGCTGGCGTCATAGACGATCTGCACCACCAGTCCTGCCGGCACCAGTGCCCTGATCTCCTTCATGGTGTCGTGTATGTGGTGTGCCACAGTGAGCGGGTTGGCGCCCGGTGCCTGTTCTATGGCGATAAACACGGCCGCCTTGCCATTGTTCCAGGTAGAGGAGTCATAGTCTTCGGAGCCGAGTTCTGTCTCCGCCACGTCCCTCAGTCGGACCAGCGTCCCGTTCTCGTTGCGTACGACCAGGTTACGGAAGTCCTGTCCACGGGCCACGTCAGTAGTGGCGCTAAGATCAATCCCTACATAATCCCCCTTGGTCCTGCCTGCGCCCGACAGGTAGTTATTGGCGCGCAGTACATCATACACATCACCGGCGGTAACCCCCAGTGCTGCCATGCGCTTCGGGTCCAGCCAGATACGCATGGCGTAGGTGCGGTTGCCGATGAGACGGGCCGTGCCTACTCCCGGTATGGACTGCAGCTTGGGCTGCACCACGCGCAGGACGTAGTCGGTGATCTGCGGCGGTTTCATGCTGTCGCTGTAGAAAGAGAGATACATCAGCGCCGTCGAACTGCCGGTCTGTGAGGTGATTACCGGGTCCTCCGCCTCTTCGGGCAACACATTACGCTGGCTGGCAACCTTTGCCTGGATATCCGCTACTGCCGCGTTCGGATCGAAGTTCAGGCGCATGTGCGCCTCGATGGTGGAGACGCCCTGGCGGCTGATCGAGGAGAGATAGTCGATGCCGTCAGCCTCGGCAATGGCCTGTTGCAGGGGGGTGGTGATAAAGCCTTTTACCAACTCACCGCTGGCACCAGGGTAACTGGTGCTGACCGTCACCACCGTGTCCTGGGTGGCCGGGTACTGACGGACCTCGAGTGAAAATATGGCGCGCAGTCCCAGTACGAGAATAAGCAGACTGACCACACTGGCCAGTACCGGACGCTGAATGAACAGGTCGGTGAATTTCATGTGCGGTTGTCCTGCCCGCCGGGATAGGGTTTGTTGTCCAGAGTGACCCGCATACCGTTACGTAGTTTAATTTGACCGGCGCTGACCACGCGCTCATTAAGGTGAAGCCCGGCGCGGATTTCCACCCTGCCTTGCCGCCTCTCGCCCGTTTCGATCTGGCGGCGTTGCACCGTGAGGCCATGATCACCGGGAATGACAACAAATACCGAGTCGCCATAGGGGTTGAAGGTGATAGCTGTGTCAGGCAGGGTCAGAACTGTTTTTTTACCGGATAACAGGATCTTGATTTCCGCGAACATACCGGGGTGCAAGAGTTGTCCGGGGTTCTGCAGGGTAGCGCGCACCTTCACTGTGCGTGTCCCCTCATCAACACCCGAATTCAGGGCGGTGATGTGACCGTTGAAGATCTGATCCGTGTACGCCTGGACATGTACTTCTACCTTCAGGTCTTGTTTCAGGCTTGACAGATGGCGTTCCGGTAGGGAGAAATCTGCGTAGATGGGATCCAGCGCCTGCAAGGTTACGATGGGAGAGCCGGGCGCCAGGTATTGGCCGATATCCACCTGGCGGATCCCGAGCATACCGCTGAACGGTGCCTGGATCTGTTTTTTGTCAATCAAAGCCCGTTTTGCCTGCACCGCCGATCTGGCTTCATCGAGCAGGGCCCTGGCTTCGTCGTATTCGGATTTTGAAACGGAGTTGTTGGTCAGGAGTTTCTTCCTTCGTTGAAACCTGATCTGGGCCAGCCGTTGTGAAGCCAGTAGTCCATTGAGTTCCGCCAGGTCGGTGCTGGTATCCAGCTCCACCAGCATATCACCTTGCTTGATCGTCTGGCCCGACCGAAACCGGATAGCGCTGACTTTGCCGGCAATTTCGTTGGAGACATAAATCCCGGACACAGCCACCATGCTCCCCACAGTGGACAGATAGGGCTGCCAGCTCACCTGTTTCACCCGGGTCACCGCCACCACGGCAGGCGGAGGCGGTTTCATGTTCTTTTTATCCTCCTGGATCTGGCGGAATTTCAAGCCGAAGACACCCCCGAAGACAAGGCTGACCAGCAACAGGATGAGCATTAATCGTTTAATCATGTCATGTTCCTTGTCGTGTTCCTGTAATTGGAATCCTGGGTGGGGAAGAAGTTCTGGAATAAGGGGATCGCTTAGGGTGACTCTGGTTAATTCATTCTACAGAATGCGAATAATATCATGTTTAGAGCTGAGGGATCCCCACAAAATTAAAGCAATTCATCGAGAGTTCTCGCCAATAGAGCCAAGGTATTCATGACCGACATCAAGGTCTTATCATCAATGTGATATCGGCGGTCGCCAACGACTTCTCTGCCTAAATATATGTAGGACAGCACACGTCGATGAGAGATGGTATTGGCTTGCAAACTCTTGTGATAATTTTTGTAGTATGCCGCATAGCCTATGACCCATAAAACAAACAGGATGAGTGCGGCAATCAGCAGTAAGTTATCATATCTTTCCGGTGTCGTTGAGCGGGCATACTCCAGACTGATCCCCAACCGGGCATTCTTGGTGTCTCTAAAGTTCTCCTCTATCTCCATCCTGGTTTTGAATAGTCTTATCACCGCATTCGGCTTTTTCGCTATCTTGTCGGGGAGGCGACCTACCAATAGCCAGGGCTCGTTGGCTTTT
>JBHHYN010000169.1:0-5026 GCA_046757565.1 Gammaproteobacteria bacterium
GATGACCAGCTACCTGGGTGGAGCCCGCAGACCGGAGACCGCGCATCTGGATGATGAGCAAAGTCTTGAAGCGATCATGCAGGGCCTGGTCCCCGTGCTGGGTATTACGGGCGAACCGGAGATGATTTGTATTCATCGCCACCAACAGGGACTGCCGCTTTATCATGGCGGTTACTACGGTCGAATGCAGGCAATCAGTAACTGCCTGCGGACCCTGCCGGGGCTTCACCTGGAAGCCAATTACCGGAATGGTATTTCTGTTCGAGACCGGCTGGTTTGCGCCTACACCACGGCACGCAATATCCTTGTCACCCTGGACCTGCAAAAAGAGCCACGACCTGCCAGCCTGTCCTGGGCAAACGCCAACCCATGAAAAAACAGTTCTATAGTGCCACCGGTGACCTGCAGACGGCCAGGTCCGCTGGGGATGATTGCGAAAAGGGCTTTCGCCCGCTGGCGTTAATCATACCGGTCATCCTCGTACTGGTACTGATTGGATGGGGAAGCAGGTGGTATGCCGACGGTGTAACTCTTCCTCGGTATTGTGAGAACACGGCTGTTACAGTGCAGTTACTGGAACAGGTGATGGTCAAGGATCGGCCCGCCGGCCGGGACTCACGTCTGCCCTACCTGATTGTCGCCAAACTGCTTTTTCTGGTACCGCGTCAAGGTGATGAAAATGTCCCGGAATACCTCGAACGGGTTGAACATTTCCTGTACGAGAAGTGTCATTAGTACATTATTATGTACAGACAGCGATGCATAACTGACTGCCCATGTTAATAGAATTTATCAAGATATTTTCGATGGTCGTCGTATTACTGATGATGGCGGCGGCCGGGCAATTCTATTTTTCGATGACACCTGTACCGGTCTGGTTGTATGTTTATATGCTGTTCCTGCTTACAGGATGTTCCATGATGCTCGCCTACGTGATGATACGATGTGGCAGGGCCGAATCACAGGTTATGTTTGAACGTCGTTTCCGGAAAATTCTGGAAAACATTGATCTTCTGAGCATCGGTCTGGACAACAGTTTCAAGATTACATTCTGTAATGATGCGTTGCTTGCATTGACCTCCTGGCAACGAAAAGATGTCCTTGACAGGGACTGGTTTGAAATATTTGTGCCGGTAGATGCTCAGGAGCAATCCAGGATGACAATTAATCGTATATTTGCACCCGACTATACGTCTTCACTCTACGAAGATGTAATTCGTTCCCGGAATGGACAGAGGTTCCTGATTGAATGGAATGTTTCAAAGATGTTTGACCCCCTGGGCCAGCCAATCGGTATAACGCTAATTGGAAAAAACATTACTGACGAACGGCAAAGTGAAGATCAACTGCGCAAACTGTCACGGGCGGTCGAACAAAGCCCCAGCGTCGTCATTATTACCGATATCAACGGCAATATCGAATACGTCAATCCGAAATTTACCCATCTGACCGGCTACACATTCGAGGAAGTCCGCGGCAAAAACCCGAGACTTCTGAAATCCGGAGAGACAGGCAGTGAAGAGTACAGGAAACTCTGGAACACGATCACCGCGGGAGGAACATGGAATGGTGTATTTCATAACAGGAAGAAAAATGGCGAATATTACTGGGAGATGACCAGTATTTCGCCGATTCGGGATAACGACGGCAATATAGTCCGGTACCTGGCCGTAAAAGAGGATATAACTGAGCGCCGTCGCCTGGAGGAGGAAGTTCAACAGCGAAATCGGGAAATTGCAAAAAACCAGGCACTGGCGGTAACCGGGCGCATGGCGACCATGATTGCCCATGATTTACGGAATCCACTGTCGTCGATCAAGATGGGGTTGCAGATTCTTGGTAATCGGGAATCAAGCGAGTGGAATGAAGACGATTATGAACTCAAACAAATTGCACTCGGTCAGATTGGTTATATGGAAGCTATAATGGAAGACCTGTTGAGTTACTCACGTCCTGACGCCCTCACTCCGGAATGGTTAAAGCTCGATGAGTTACTCGATAAAGTACTTATCCACAACCAGAAAGAAATTAATAAACATGGTGCCGAAATAGTAAAGCATTATCGATCCGGCTTGCCAAACCTGCATGGTGATACCCGCAAGCTGCAACAGGTATTTACAAACCTGATCATGAATGCGCTACAGGCGACGGAAGGGCTCACCGATCGCGCACCACGGATAACCATCAGTACTTCACTGGAAGTTACTGGCGACAGGCCGGGAATTTGTATAGAAATCGGTGATAATGGCTGTGGGATGAAAACGGAGGAACTGGAAAATATCCTGGAGCCATTTTACACAACGCGTGCCAAGGGTACCGGCCTTGGATTAGCCATAGTTAAACACATCGTTGAACAACATCACGGAATGTTAAGCGTGGACACGCACCAGGGTGATGGGACATGCATCAAAGTCCTGTTGCCTACCGGGCCACTGGACTATAGTGAATCAATTCAAAGTAACAATAAGGAAACAAATTGTGCAAGCGGACATTCGGGCTGATGGGCAAACTACTTATAATTGATGATGATATTGCCAGTTGCCGTACATTACAGCTTCATTACCGCAGCCTTGGACATGTTGTAAATATTTCACACAGCAGTGACCAGGGCCTTACAGCAGCAAGTGCAAGCGTTCCGGATGTCATTATTCTGGACATACGCATGCCGGGTAAGGATGGTCTCGCGGCCCTGCCGGAGTTCAAGCAATCCTGTCCCACTACGCCGATTATCATGATTACTGCCTATGATGATATGGAGAGCACTATCCGGGCCATGAAACAGGGTGCGGACGATTACATTCACAAACCCATTGATATTCGCGAACTGGATGATGCCGTAAGTCGTGCGCTTTTACGAATGAAACCGGATCGGCGGGGATTATCATTACAGAACAGGGATGCTGTAGAAATAGCAGACAGGGCCATGGTTGGCCACAGCGGGGCAATGAAAGAAGTATTCAAGACAATAGGCCTGATTGCAAACCAGCCGGTAAACGTCCTTATAACCGGTGAAAGTGGCACTGGAAAAGAACTTGTTGCACGGGCCATTCATGGATCGGGCAACCTGTCTTCCGGCCCCTTTGTTGCTGTCAATTGTGCTGCACTTGTAGAAACCTTGCTCGAATCAGAACTATTTGGTCACGAAAAAGGGGCATTTACCGGTGCTGTTAGCCGTCAGATCGGCAAGTTTGCCATAGCCAAACACGGCATCATATTTCTCGATGAGATAAGTGAATTGTCATTGACAATGCAGGCGAAGTTACTCCGTGTATTACAGGAGAGAGAATATGTTCCGCTTGGCGCCAATGGACCACAGACAACCAACGCCAGAGTGATAGCCGCAACGAATGTTGATCTCGCTGACAGAGTAAAAAAAGGGCAGTTTCGGGAAGATCTCTTTTACCGCCTGCAGGTACTGACGATCCACCTGCCGCCTTTGCGGGAACGCAGGGAAGATATAGTGGACCTTATCCAGGCCATGTTGACACGTATTAATCGCGATATACGCCGAAAGATCGATCGGCTTTCCGAGGATGTTATGGAATCATTGCAGGCCTATGACTGGCCGGGAAATGTACGGGAACTGGAAAATGTATTGATGAAGGCCGCAGTCTTATCGACCAGCAATATTATCACAAGGGAGCACATACCGGATGCGATATACAACTCGAAGATATACAGCAACTCCAGTGAAAAATCGCAGACTCAAATGTCGCTCAAGGAGGCGGAGCATGCACATATCAAGCGGGTGCTTGAAGCCACCGGCTGGCACAAGGGAGAGGCCTGCAAGATACTGGGGATCTCACGACCCCGACTAAGAAGAATGATGAAAGAGTTCGGTCTGGAATCCAAATCCGGCGATACCCATCTGTCCGATCAATAAAGCGTGCAAAGTCACCCGGGACGGAACCCGAACCTGGCGGGTAACAGGGTCCGGGAACCGGATCGACGGCCCTGCAGTCTGATCGGTGTTATTATCTCCCCGTATATCAAGGATAATAACGACACCGTAAACGCCGTCCATGGATCACCCGAAGTTCCTCATAGCTCTTGCCGGTCTCTTCCTGGTTATGACGGGCCTTGATCCGGCGAAAGCAGCGGAGCAGGCGGTTTCCGGATCACATTACACTGGCAGCGATAAATGCGCTGACTGTCACCCGGAGCAGTTCAGGGACTGGCAAGATTCCCACCATGCACTGTCCATGCAGGAAGCCGTGCCGGCTACGGTCCTCGCGGACTTCAATAACGTGTCTTTCAAAAATGAACACATTGACATCCTCTTTCACAGAGATAAAGGTGAGTACATGGCCCGCACCGCCGGTCCCGGTGGCCAGGTAGAGGATTTCCCCATTCGATACACCTTCGGTATCACTCCCCTGCAGGAATATATCGTGGCCTTTCCCCGGGGCAGATTCCAGGTACTGCCGGTGGCGTGGGACACGTTGAAAAAGGAGTGGTTTTTTGTCCAGGCTTCCCAGAACCCGGAACCGGAGGAGTGGATCCACTGGACCGGCGGCGGCATGAACTGGAATGGCATGTGCGCCGACTGTCACAGCACCAATGTCAAAAAGAACTACAGCCCCGGGAAGGACAGCTACGGTACCACCTTCTCCGCCATCAACGTGGGTTGCGAGGCCTGTCACGGTCCGGGCAGTACCCACGTGGACCGTGTCACCCAACCCGGCTACCAGGCCGGTCAGGATGATCCGGCACTCGATATGGGAACGGGCGAGGATCCAAAGGTACTGGTGGACAAGTGCGGTCGTTGCCATGCCTGGCGCAGACCGGTGGCGGAGGCATTCAAACACAACAGTGATCAGTTGCTTGATTACTACCTGCCGGCGGTGCTGCGCGATGATCTCTATTACAGTGACGGGCAGATAAAAGAAGAGGTGTTCGTCTATGGCTCCTATCTCCAGAGCTGGAAATATCAACAGAATGTCAGTTGCCTGAATTGTCATGATCCCCATAGAGGGATAGGAATTTGCTTTCAGCGAATGCTGTTGTCGGCGTAGTCAGTAATACC
>JBHHYN010000170.1:0-4902 GCA_046757565.1 Gammaproteobacteria bacterium
GACATCCAATCACTCAAATCTTGCTCACCCTTTTTTGAAAATGTCTTACTTCCATGTTTTGAAGCGCCTTTTAAAAATAATGGCAACCCTAACAGAACACCTAGAGTGAATCTTAAGGTTGATCCTTCGGCTGTTGTTTTTCCATAATGTTCCAATATTCTTCTCCTGATATTCCTGTTTGTACTGCTTTTATTACTTCTAGGGCAAATTCCAACATATAGCAATGAACACCCGTCAAAAGTATTGAAATCTAACTTTGGTAAAGGCTTTGGAATGTCACGAAAATACCATACATAAACACCAGCGGTTTCAGGAATTGGACATAAACTAGTAATAACATCCTCCATTCTATATAACCTATCTGGATTTATTAGTTTATTGATATATTTTTTCATTACTCATAGAAGAGTATCAATATTCAACGTTATATCAACCAAGTTTGAATGACAGCTCCTTGCTCAGGAGCAGACAGTCACACTTTACGAGCACGACAGGCGACAACTATCCTAGCGTTAAAGGGGCCGGAGTGATTTAATTTTAATCACTCCGGCCCATTTTCCCCACTGGAAGATATGTTGGGACATTACAAGCGCTCAAAATTCCTTGCTGAGCGGGAAGTCAGCAAACTCGTCAGGGAACGTTCCTGTCCTGTGACTATTGTCAATCCATCCACACCCGTGGGACCACGAGACGTCAAACCGACGCCAACCGGCAGAATCGTACTCGACACACTCCGGCACCGCATGCCTGCCTATGTCGATACCGGTTTAAATATTGTTCATGTCGATGATGTCGCAAATGGGCACCTGCTTGCACTGGAAAAAGGTGAAATCGGTGAACGTTATATCCTCGGTGGGGATAATATGGCCCTGGCATCGATACTTGAATATATCTGCGTCAGCCAGGACATGAAACCCCCGACGATCAAGCTACCCCATAACCTGGTCATACCCATTGCCTGGCTCATGGAGCGCATCGCCGGAATTACTCATAAGGAACCGCGTGCCACGGTTGACAGCGTGCGCATGTCGAAAAAGTGTATGTACTTTTCCAGTGAAAAGGCCAAACAAAAACTGGGATATCAAACAAGGCCGGGGGTCGAAGGACTTCAGGATGCGATTGACTGGTTTAATGCAGAAAACTACCCTTAATTTCTATATCCAGCATCATCGAACTGGCTCATCTTTTTTTGCTCAAAACGAACTGGTAAATTCAAATTTATCCTGTTCGATAATTTTTATACAGGTGTCAACAATATCAGGGTTAAAATGGGTTCCCTTGCCTTGCCGAATCACTTCCAGGGCTTTTTCAATCCCCAGTGCAGCTCGATAAGGGCGATGTGCACTGACGGCTTCCACGACATCGGCAACAGCCAGAATCTGTGCTTCGTACTTGATTTCATCACCCTTCAAACCATTGGGATAACCCGTTCCATCCAGTCGTTCATGATGTTGTAGAATCATCTCGGCGACTGGCCAGGGAAAATTGACCCCTTTTATGATGTCATAACCGACCTGAGTGTGGCTTTTGATTATTTCAAATTCAGCAGCCGTCAGTTTTCCCGGACGATTCAGGATCTCGGCCGGGATATAGATCTTGCCGATATCATGGATACTCGCCCCCAAATCAATTCCCTTAACCTGTTCTTCCGATAATCCCAATTCCTTTGCAATCACCACAGACAATTGTGCCACACGTTGCATATGACCGGCGGTGTAAGGGTCACGCTTCTCAACCGTCATGGCTATGGCCTCAATCGTCGAAATGAGCGATTCCTGCATTTGGTTTGAATAGGCCTTTTTTTCAACCTGTGTGCGTAATGCGTTAATCCCGTAAGCCAAATCATCGGCCATCTCCTGCAGCAGGGCGACTGCCTCCTGGCTAAAGGCAAAAGTTTCTTCGGCGTAGATAGTCAGGGTGCCGAAAATGTCATCCTCCAGTTTAAGGGGTATAGCTATGACTGATCGAAAGCCATGGAGGATGGCGGCTTCCCGCCAGGGTTCAAACATCGAGTCATCCTGAATATCCCCACGAACGATAGTGTGCCTGTTCTTGATGGCCCGCCCCGAAGGACCCTGGCCATGTGGCGTATCATCCCACCGGATATCGGCTTGTTCCAAATAGCCTTCATCAAAACCGCTCTGTGCCACCGGCCGTACGGTTTTATTCCTGTCCTTTTCAGCATAGCCCACCCAGGCCAGTTGATAGCCGATCTTCGAAGTTATGATATTACATACCTCTTTCGTTATTGCGTCTTCTGATTTAGCCCGTACCAGCGCTTCATTACACGCGCTTAATGCAGACATGGCTTTCATTGAAATTTTCAATTCGCGTTCAATTTTTTTGCGCTCGGTGATGTCCAGAATAAATGCAACAAAGGCGTCCTTCTCCAGATAAGGCATCAACTGAAGATGAACCTCTACCGGATAGCTTGTGCCATCTTTCCTTTCATGTGTGCTTTCGAACACAATCTTCTCTTCTACTCCGCTCCTCAACGGATTGATCAACTCTCTAAAGGTTTCAGGCGTGAATTCCTTTTTCAGATCGATCGGAGTCAACTCCTGGAATTCCTCCATGGTATAGCCCAGGTTATTCCTGGCGCATGTATTAACGTCTATAAATTTCAGTGTCTCGGAATCAAAGATATAGATCTCATTCAAGGAAAACCGGATGATATTTCCAAGACTGGTCTCTTTCTGCTCTAACTGTTTGCGCTTGGTAATGTCGTGGATAATGCCAACGGCATGCCACTTATCATGCAATAGCAAACTGGAGGCGCTAAGCTCTATGGGAAACTCGGTACCATCCTTATGTAGCGCGTATAACTCTACCATCTGGCCAATGATGGGTCCCTGGCCTGTTTCGCTGAATGTTTTGTAACCGTTGAGGTGATCTTCACGGTAACGCTCGGGAATGATCAACTCGATCAAGGGTCGGCCTATGACCTCTTTCTTCTTGTGATCGAATAGCTTTTCCGCGGCATCATTCCAGAAGGCGACATTTCCTTCGTTATCCAGCATGATCATGGCGTCCTGTATTGAATTCGTCATCGTGTCCAACTGTTGCTTATTTTCGCGCAGTACGTCCTCCATTTCTTTCCAATCGGTGATATCCCGCGAGCTTACCACCACACCGGTTACGGTCCCGTCTGTCTCTACGTAGGGATAATAGGCTATATCCATATACCGCCGGCCCGCTCTTGGAAAATTGAACCATTCCTGGTAATGAATGGTTTCACCCGCGAAACAGCGATCCAGTTTCTGTTTCGCATACTGATTGAAAATGGCCGCACCGAGAATGTCTTTCGAAGAATGACCTACGATTTCCTGGCGTTCTTTTTGATGGTATGTAAGGTAGGCCTCGTTCACTGCCTGATAGATATAGTCCCGGTCAATGAATGATAATTGGTCACCGGTCGCCGAGATGATGTGTTCGTAACTACGTATCTTTTTCTCATCCTGCTTGCGCTCGGTGATATTGCGAATAATCAGTTGTCGATATTTGATACCTTCCTTTTTAATTGTGCGCAGGCTGATTTCAACCGGGAACGTGGAACCGTCTTTCCTTTCATGCATATCTTCAAAGATAAATCCTTCATTAAACGATCCTGTAAATGCTTTTTCCCGTTGTTGATTTGTTTCTGAAACTTCCAGTTCGGTGATAAGCAGCCCGATGATCTCATCTCTTGGATACTGGTATGATTCAATGGCTTTCTCATTTACTTCCAAAATATGCCAGTCATTGTCGGCCAGCAGAATAATGTCATTGGCGTATCTGGTTAAGAAATCAAAATGCGTTTCCAGCGCCTGTTTTTCCGACTTTAATTTGTATTGTTGTGTTATCAACCGTTGACTAAATAACTGACGCCAGTAATAAAATATCATGAAACTAATGATTAATAAGACGATTATAATAAATGTAGACGCTGTTCTTATTTCCATTAATGGCTTATAGAATTCTGCTTTGTCGACTTTGGCAATCAACGCCCAGTCCGTGCCGCTGACTTTATGGGCTGAGGCGATGACTTCAACCCCGCGGTAATCGTTCCCGCTCATCACCCCTTCAAAGCTACGCAGGGCCACTGCTCCAGGCAGGTTTTCTTCTGTTATCGGGTACTTCAGGATCAGGGCAGCATTTTTATGAAATCTTAAATCATTCAGGAACACGACCTGGTCATCATCTTGCCTTACCAGAAGCGATTCAGCCGAACGCGATGGATACGGCCAGGTCTGGATTAAGGGAAAGATTAATTGCTCTGCATCCGCCCTGATAAATATCGCGCCAAATATCCGGGTTTGTTCCCTTACTCTTTTTTTCAACGGGATCACAATATCAAAACCGATCATGTCACGACCTGGTATGTTCTGCCGGTGCAAATCGGAGAAAATAATCCGTTCAAGAGAGATTGCTTCATCGACCAGGTCTTTTTCCCGGGTGCTCAATGATGCACTCTGTAAAGAGGACAGTAGCACCTCAGCTTCCGTATTGACAAATGCTACTGACTGATAACCGTGGACCTGCTTAACCTCCTGCAACCGCTGCCTGATGAGTTCCGTTTCCGCGCCGGAACCGTGTGTCTTGAGAGAATACAATGCATTAATCAGCAGCGTATCATTGGCCAGCACCTCGGCATCCGCATGCCGCTCTTTCATCCATGCCGTTATCTCGCTGGCTTTGAGTATCCCTATTGAAATCAGGGCGTTTTCGACTTGTTGTTTCTCACTTTGATATAATTTTTCCTCGAACAGGTAGCCTGCGAGTACAATCACGATACAAATGCTTAGAAACAGGAGTTTTGCTAAAAGCGGAATTCTTGTTTCTTCCGAATTTATGTTCATTTAAAGTAATTAGTGCCAGAACGAAAACTCGGAATTTTCCATAATAATCCTCATCAAGTAAGTG
>JBHHYN010000171.1:0-4875 GCA_046757565.1 Gammaproteobacteria bacterium
TCACGCCATGGTGTTTCTCGTCAGTGGTGTGCATAAGGGGATCTATTTTTCTAAAGCCGTCGAAGAGTTCCGGGAAGCGGCCATTCCATTTCTCCACGTCTCTCTGATCGGCACCATTATCCTGCACCTCGTGGCCTCACTCGGGCTGATAACCGGACTCTTCGCTCGAGAGTCAGCGCTCGCCCTCGCCGTTTTCACATTGGTCGCGACCATCAAAGTCCAGGCCTTCTGGAATCTTTCAGGAAAAGAGCGCCTCGATCTAAGCAGGATTGCGCTTGCGAACCTTGCCATTATTGGCGGCCTGATACTATTCGCGATAGTTGGACCAGGCAGGCTTGTTTTGTAACAACAATCCGGATTTATCATTTATATTCATCATAAAGACCCGGCTACTTCACGGTGAACGTCTATTAATCCCGGGATCATGTCAGCCTTACGCCTTCCCCAGCCACATTCAGTGGCGACACCAAAATCACCTGAATAGTGCCTGAGAAAAGTATTCAGAAGGAATTTCATTAACACGTTTGCCGACTTCTCTGCCAAGCACTTCCACAATGGTTTCGGTCATGATCTGAAAGTCATGACTGTTGCCGGTACACCAGCGCGTGAAATCTTACGGAAATGGGAAATTGACCTGGTAACGGGTACCCGCCGGGATGGTACCTGCTTAATTAAATCAGCTCGGCGTTATCGCTGACACTGCCTGCTCGATTCCGTATCCCGCCTTTCTAACAAGCGTAACTTCGTTGCCCAGCTTACTTTTGAGCGGTACGCCAGCCTTCTGCGTATTCTTCACGTGCAACTTCAGAATAAGGCACAGGGCTGACGATTGCGCGGAATTCGGTTTGTACGTGACGCTCGACGGCCGGCTTCGACGTGCCACCGTCTTCTTCACCCCAGACCAAGGTAACCTCGGTACCCGGTTCGCTGTATTCGGCATCCAGCATAGCCAGCGTTAGCATCCTGCGCTCGTTTGAACTGTAGCCGATCCAGGTCGAAATGCCGACCGTGTTGCCGTTCGCCACGACCTTGTCATAGGGGTGCATCGAATAAACGGCCGAGGGGAATTCGATGAACTTCGCGCGGTCGCCTTTTTCGAACTGGCTGCTGATAGCGTGGCTAACATCGTTAGCGTTCAGGGCCAGTGTGACTTTCTTACGGTGTGAATGGTCAGCAATTTTCTTCAGGGCCTCGCGGCCGATGAAGTCATGATCGAACTTGACGAACGGACCATAACCGAGATCCCAGGGGCTCAGGTAATAGTCTTCGATATTTGGTGAATCGAAGCTGCCGCCGATCGAAGCCTTGGCTTCATAACAGTCGGCCGGGAGCCATTCCCGGTAGGCCTTCATCTTTTCTCCGCTATAGATTGCCGGGAGTGGTGAAGGAATCCAGCCCGATTCCAGTGTGTTGGATGAATAGGCACGACCTCCTACCTGCTGTAGCCCGAACTCCTCACCGGCCGTGATCAGCGCCTCGCGCACGGCCTCGCCATCGGCCGAGGGGCCAAAGAACTCAAATCCGGGTTGTCCGACCATGCCATGACGCAGGGCGCGGACTTCACGGCCTGCGATCGTCATGCGGCACATGTTGAAGAACTTAAGGCCGGGCGGCGGTTTGCCGCTGGCCTTCCCGATGACCTGCATGGCGTTGGGTCCCTGAACCTGGAAGCGGTAGGACTTACGGTTAAGAGGGTCCTTGCGGGCGGCGGATCGCTCGTCAAGCTCCAACTTGACGTCGTAGCCGCCGGTTTCAGCATGGAACCGGACCCAGTTCAGAACCGGAATGCGCCCGACCAGATTGAATTGGTTATCAGCCAGATAAAAGAGAATAACATCGCCGATCACATGGCCGTCATAGCTGCATGGCACGAACTGCTTGGCCTTGTCGACGGTGAAATTCCTGAAGCTGTTGACGCCGAGATAAGAAAGCAGCTTCAGCGCGTCCGGGCCTTGCACGGAGAGGTCTGCCATGTGGTAGGACTGGTTGAAGAGCACGCAGGTCTCCTGCCAGGCCTGCTGTTCATCGAGCCAGTTGGTAAATTCAGGCGGTACTCCGGGATAGACATTCGGACCGGTCCGTAAATTACGCAACAGTTCAACCGGACTGCCGGCGTTTTGTAATAAATCCTCCAGACTTTGCTGACTCATAGCTGATAGTTATCCCGTCTTATTGACAAACACCTTTGGTGTACACCATGCAATCCTATCCAACAAAGGACATGAATCTGCTTTCAGAGATTTCCGGCAGTGGTGCATTTAGTTACTTGCTGATGACCCTGTTATTGATACTCTTGTCTTAATTGTTCTGCGGCTTCACACATCGATTTTAATTTTCCAAAGGCTGCTTCCCTGGGCAGATATTTCATACCGCAATCGGGCGCAAGCACTATGCGCTCTGCATCAACATACTCGAGAGCGCGGCGGACACGTTCTATTATGATGCCAGGCGTTTCTATCTCAGGGTCGGAGAGATCAATGACGCCTAACAGGATCTCTTTCTCAGGCAACGACGCCAGGACAGAACAATCCAGTTTTGACTGGGCGGTCTCGATAGAGACTTGATTGCAATTAACGC
Organism: Gammaproteobacteria bacterium; assembly: GCA_046757565.1. Taxonomy (GTDB): domain Bacteria; phylum Pseudomonadota; class Gammaproteobacteria; order Eutrophobiales; family Eutrophobiaceae; genus JBHHYN01. The sequence continues at coordinate 2,578 of JBHHYN010000171.1, forward strand.
CGGCCAGTTCCGGCAAAAACGAATAACCCTCAGGCCTGTCATGAATAATCGCCGCATAACCAAAGCAGATATGGACACAGGTCTTGCCGTCAACACCCTCCAATGCCTTGTTTAATACTTCAATCCCGAATTCTCTGGCCTTTTCAGGCCGCGCCTGCATATAGGGTTCATCGATCTGGACCACATCGGCGCCCGCCGTGAACAGATCCCTGATCTCCTCATTAACAGCGGCGCTATACCCCAGCGCACACTCCCGCTCAGTTTCATAAAAATCATTTTGCACCTGCTGGGACATGGTGAACGGTCCCGGTACGGTTATTTTAATGGCCCGACTGCTATATTTTTTGAGAAACTCGACATCTCTTACGCCCACTGGACGGTTACGTCTGATCGGTCCCGACACCCTGGGCACCGGATTGGGTTCACCGCTACGATCTAATGCCACACCCGGGTTATCGATATCAACCCCGTCCAACGCTGTAGCAAAGTGATTGGAATAACTCTCGCGGCGTATTTCGCCGTCTGAGACCATGTCCAGGCCGGCGTTTTCCTGATCCTCAATGGCAATGCGTGTGGCATCGTCCTGCGCCTGAAGCAGATACTCTTCCTGTACCCGCCACAGTTCCCTGGCCCTGACCCTGGGTGGGAAACGACCGGCCAGTTTGTCCCTGTCGATTAACCAATCCGGCTGGGCGTAACTGCCGACAATAGTGCATGGAAACAGATGTGCAGGCATTAAGGACCTCCTGATTCTTGTTTGCCTAGAACGTTATTAACTTCACTGAAATTCTATCTATAAAAAATTTATGTCCGGTCCGACTTCATACTGTTTCTATTACTCTTTAATAGCTTCAATTCTCGACACTGAGTTCAACGTCTGAATAATCAACCAATACCGATTTGTAGGTCTCGCGGGGCAGGTTGCCGTAGGGGACGAAGGTAATATCGGTCGTCACAAGCAGGCGCGATCGGATCTCGGCCGCCATTCTTCTTTTGAGCCCTTCAGGCTCTGAAGCAATCCCTTGTCCCATTTCGACCACGATTGGTAATGGTGGTGTCTGTAACACACCACGCGTCTTGGGTTTAATACGAAACGTTTCGCCTACATCCGGGGTAAATTCCTTGAGGATACTCCTGATCGCAGAAGGGAACAGGTTAACGCCGCGGACAATAAGCATGTCATCGGTCCGGCCGATGCAGCGGATCCTGGGTCCGGTCCGTCCGGTCGGGTTCGGTTGCATATTGACGATCACATGGTCCCGGCTGCGGAAACGTAACAACGGCATGGATTCATGCTTCAAGGCGGTATACACCAGTTCACCCTCCGCTTCGTGCTCCCAGGGCAGCGGTTTTCCTGTGGCGGGTTCGATGAGTTCGACATGAACAAACCCCTTGGCATTGAGATGCATGCCATGACCATCATCGTCTTCACCCCAGGTAGAGAGTGAGATATCGCCGATCCCCATGGACTCCCTCACCTTGCAACCAAAGGCGCCCTCAATGCGCTCCCGGATCATCGGATCGCCGCCACCCGGTTCGCCCGCCGTGGCCATGTTCTTCAATCCCAGGGAGTGTGTCTCAATGCCGTGTTCATGGCACCAGTCAATCATATAGAGGCCATAGGAAGGCGTACAACTGATAGCGTTGGCGCCGAGCAGACGCATGGCGGTTACCATGCGTTCGGTGTTGCCGGTACCGACGGGTATAACAGTACAACCTATCTTGTCGAAACCGTTATAGACTGCCCCGGCGACAAACGGACCGGCATTGAAGCCGACGACGAGCCGGTGTTCGGGAGTGAAACCCGCCGCGGTATAACCCCTGGCAACATTCGTTGCATAGATGTCCAGATCGTTTTCCGTCAGACCGATATAACACGGGACACCGGTCGTTCCGCTGGTAGAATAGACCCGGACGAGTTGTGAGGGATCACAGGCGAGATGTTCGCCAAAAGGCGGATGCTCCGCCTGCGATTTGCGCAACTCATCTTTTTCAGTAAATGGCAGGTCAGCGATATTGTCCAGCGATCCGACATCCTTACTGCCGGAAAATCCCGCTCCGCGTAATTTGTTCCGGTAAAAAACCGAATGCTTGAACAGATATTCAACTTGCCGGGTATATTGTTCCTTATCGATTCTGTATTGCTCTGTTGGATCGCGCGTTTCTGTTTCCGGATCGTAAATCATTGCTTTAAGCAGATTTCCTTAATGTTAATGGTCTAAACAGACAGGTTATGGTTATAGTTTTTTTGGGTCTTCAGCAGAATCTGTGGGTTGATATATAAACAGTAGCCCGTCA
>JBHHYN010000172.1:0-4824 GCA_046757565.1 Gammaproteobacteria bacterium
AGCTCGTCGGGCTCATAACCCGAAGGTCGCAGGTTCAAATCCTGCCCCCGCTACCAAGCAGCGGAAAAGCCCCGATCACGGGGCTTTTTTATTCGGACTTGGCACACCAGGTGCGGGCGTACCCCGCAGGTGCATCCGGAAAATTTCATTTTCCGTGGTACCCTGAAATTGGCAGACGCGGTGAATACCGCTATACTAACATCAGGAGATTCATAGGTTATTGTAAGAAAGTGGGCCGTGTGCCCATTTTTTTTTTCAGTTTTGATGTATAAGCAAAATCAATTACTGGTTGAATTGCTGCAACCCGTTATAGCCGCGATGGGCTATGAGATGTTAGGGGTAGAGCAGATTCGCAAAGGCCGTGGTTCACTGGTACGGGTCTACATAGACAGTGAGTCCGGGATCACGCTGGCTGATTGTGAACGTGTCAGTGAGCAGGTATCGGGGGTCCTGGATGTCAATGATCCCATACCCGCTGCGTATGAGCTTGAAATATCGTCGCCGGGCCTGGACAGAATTTTGTTTACACTGGCCCACTTCGAACGTTTTATTGGACACAGGGTGCGCATCGGATTGTGCAGGAAAGTTGATGGTCGAAAGAACATTGCAGGCAAAATTAATGCCGTGAACGATGACACCGTCACCATTGTCGAAAATGGTGATAAACACGAGATAGCGGCTGATATGATAGAAAAGGCGCGCCTGGCGCATTAAGGTTTTTAGAGGGTGTTGATAACGCGATAAGTTTAGAGTAAGAACGATTTATGAATAAAGAAATATTAATGGTCGTCGATGTTGTCTCGAATGAGAAGGGTGTGTCCAAGGACATCATTTTTGAAGCCATCGAGGCTGCCCTGGCGAGTGCCACAAAAAAGCGTAACCGCGAGGATATCGAGGCGCGAGTTGCTATTGATGCGACAACGGGTGATTACGATACCTTCAGGTGCTGGGAAGTTGTTGATGACGACGCAGAACCTGTGGAGTTTCCTTCCCGTCAGATCCGCCTGGAGGATGCCCGCAAAAAACAGCCGGATATCAAGGTTGGGGATTTTATTGAGGAACCCATGAAGTCGGTTGAGTTTGGTCGAATCGCAGCGCAGACAGCCAAGCAGGTCATTGTCCAGAAAGTACGCGAGGCGGAACGGAACAAGGTCCTGGAAACCTACCGGGACCGTGTTGGTGAGATGGTCAGCGGTGTGGTGAAACGGGTGGAGCGTGGCAGTGTCATCCTGGATCTGGGTAATAATGCCGAGGCGATGATATTACGCGACGGGATGATTCCTCGTGAGGCAGTGCGTCCTGGCGACCGCCTGCGGGGCCATTTATATGAAGTCCTCCCGGAGAGCCGTGGCCCGCAACTGTTTCTGAGCCGGACTACGCCGGAGTTACTGATTGAACTGTTCAAAATCGAGGTGCCGGAGATCAATGAGGGATTGATTGAAATTGTTAATGGCGCCAGGGATCCGGGTTCCCGCGCTAAAATCGCCGTGTATGCCAAGGACCCGCGTATTGACCCCATCGGGGCCTGTGTGGGTATGCGTGGTTCGCGGGTCCAGGCCGTTTCCAATGAGCTGGCGGGTGAGCGCGTCGACATTATTCTCTGGGATGAAAATCCCGCCCAATTTGTTATCAATGCCATGGCGCCTGCCGAGGTTGTTTCGATCATGGTCGATGAAGACTCACATAGTATGGATGTCTCAGTGGCGGAAGAAAACCTGTCTCAGGCCATTGGCCGTGGTGGTCAAAATGTCAAACTTGCCAGTGAATTGACCCAGTGGAAACTGAATGTCATGTCAGTTGAACAGGCTGATGAAAAGAATGAAGCCGAGGCACAGATGCTGCAAAAGCTGTTTACGGAACAATTGGATGTCGATGAGGAAGTTGCCACTATCCTGGTACAGGAGGGTTTTTCCAGTATCGAAGAGGTGGCCTATGTTCCGGAAAACGAAATGCTGGCGATTGAAGAGTTTGATGATGACCTCGTCACCGAACTGCGAAATCGTGCCCGGGATGTGATGCTGACCCGCGCCATTACCAATGAAGAGGTACTGTCTAACGCCGAGCCGGCTGAAGATCTGCTGAATCTGGAAGGAATGGACGAGGCGCTGGCCTACGAACTGGCCGGGCGGGGTGTGGTGACCATGGAAGACCTGGCTGAACAATCTGTTGATGAGTTGCTTGACATACAGGATCTGGATGCAGAGAGGGCCGGTAAACTCATCATGGCTGCGAGGATCCCGTGGTTCGAGGCTGAAGCCGGCGGCAATGAGGGATTGAAAAATGCCTGAAGTAACGATGAAAGAGTATGCCGGCGTCATCGGTATTTCGGTAACACGGTTGCTTGAACAGCTTGAAGCAGCCGGTTTATCGAATAAATCGCCGGATGATCTAATATCGGACGCTGAAAAATCCGATCTGTTGCGTTATTTAAGGCAGAAGCATGGCAAGGACGAGGGCTCGGAGCCAACAAAGATAACCCTGCGGCGTAAAACAATCAGTGAAATCAGGATCCCTGTGGCCACTTCCAGCCGGAACAAGACCCGTTCGAAGACTATCAATATCGAATTCCGGAAGCGCAGGACCTATGTAAAGCGCAAGGTCATCGAAGACGAAGCAGCGAAAGAAGCCGCTGCCAGAGAGGAGGCTAAAGCCCGGGCTGAGGTGGACAGCGAGACACAGGTTCCCCCCGAAACAGAGGTAACAGCAACGATAACGGATATGGAAACCAGCGGGGCTGTAGAGACCGCAGAGAACATCACCGGGCTAGTGGAGCCGATCCGGCCGGAAGAGGCTCCTGAGCAAGCAGAGTCCGATTCCGGGCCGGCTCAGGCAGCGGAATCTGCCACGGCAGAAGAGACAACACCCGATCAGGACGTTTCTTTAGTGGATCAGCTTGTTAACCGGGAAACGGCGCCGGCGGCGAAGGAGTCTCCACCGGCCCCTCACCGTCAGGAACTGCACGTTGCCTCCGGCAAGTCCGGGCGCCGCAGGAAAAAGCCAAGACGGGCGCGGCCGGTGGTCAAACAGGCTACGCAGCACGCGTTTGAAAAACCGACTGCACCCATCGTCCGTGAAGTGGAGATCCCGGAAAGCATCACTGTATCGGAACTGGCCCAGCGTATGTCAGTGAAGGGGACCGAGGTGGTCAAGGTGATGATGAATCTTGGCAGTATGGTCACGATTAATCAGACTATTGATCGGGATACGGCTGCCGTCGTGGTGGAAGAGATGGGTCACAAGGCCAGGCTATTACAGGAGAATGCCATGGAGGAAGAAATTATCCAGGCGGCCAGGCAGGAAGGCGAAGAGGTGCCACGGGCTCCCGTCGTGACGGTCATGGGCCATGTGGACCATGGCAAGACATCGCTACTGGATTATATTCGCCGGACCAAGGTGGCGGCAGGTGAAGCAGGAGGGATCACGCAACATATTGGCGCCTACAGTGTCGCTACGCCCAAGGGAAAGATTACTTTTCTGGATACCCCCGGGCATGAGGCTTTCACGGCGATGCGCGCACGCGGCGCAAAGGTGACGGATATCGTCATTATTGTTGTGGCAGCGGATGATGGGGTGATGCCCCAAACGGAGGAAGCGGTCCAGCATGCCAAGGCCGGCAAGGTGCCGATGATCATTGCAGTCAACAAGATAGACAAGGCGGGCGCCGATCCGGAGCGTATCAGGCAGGAATTATCCAAACTTGACGTGATCCCGGAGGCCTGGGGTGGCGATACCTTATTCGTAGAGGTTTCGGCACTGACAGGCGAAGGTGTCGATACCCTTCTCGAAAGCATCTTGTTACAGGCCGAGATCTTGGAGTTAAAGACTGTTGCTACGGGACTGGCAACGGGTACAGTTATCGAATCCAGGCTTGATCGGGGCCGTGGACCCGTTGCTACCATTCTCACTCAAAGCGGTGAGTTGAAGAAGGGTAATGTGATCCTCAGCGGCCACGAATTCGGCCGTGTAAGGGCCATGCTGGATGAAAACGGCAAGGAGATAACCAGGGCCGGGCCATCCACTCCGGTAGAAGTGCTGGGGCTATCGGGTACGCCCAATGCGGGTGATGAAATGATGGTTGTCCCCGACGAGAAAAAGGCCCGCGAGATTGCCTTGTTCCGCCAGGGCAAGTACCGCGAAGTCAAACTTGCCAGGCAACAGGCGTCAAAACTTGAGAGCGCCCTGACGCAGATGGGTGAGGAAGAGGGATCCATACTCAATATCCTGATCAAAGCGGATGTGCAGGGGTCTGCTGAGGCCCTGGTCGATGCGTTAGGGAAGCTGTCCACCGATGAAGTCGCTGTAACAATTATCAGCAGTGGCGTGGGGGGTATTACCGAATCGGATATCAATCTGGCGATGGCGTCCAAAGGTATGGTTATTGGTTTTAATGTGCGCGCGGACACTGCTGCACGCAAGCTGATCCATGATGAAGGCATTGACCTGCGTTATTACAGCGTTATTTATGATGTTATCGATGATGTCAAGAAAATACTGAGTGGATTGCTTGAGCCGGAGATCCGGGAACAGATTATCGGTATTGCACAGGTGCGTGAAGTATTCCGATCGCCGAAATTCGGAGATATTGCCGGTTGCATGGTTGCCAGTGGCGTTGTGCGAAGGAATAACCCGATCCGGGTGTTGAGGGACAATGTCGTGGTTTATGAGGGTGAACTGGAATCATTGCGGCGCTTCAAGGATGATGTTAATGAAGTGAAATCCGGAACAGAATGCGGGATTGGCGTAAAAAATTACCGCGACGTCAAGGCAGGGGATCAGATTGAGGTCTTTGAACGGGTACAGGTGGCACGTACGATATAAAAGTGA
>JBHHYN010000173.1:0-4429 GCA_046757565.1 Gammaproteobacteria bacterium
ATGACGGGCTACTGTTTATATATCAACCCACAGATTCTGCTGAAGACCCATTTTTTTTAATGATTATATAAGGAACCGGGACTGTAAAATGATAATAAAATTGTTTCTTCCCATGTTACTCAGCGTGCTTTTTTTACCGGCCAGTGTCTTTGCCGCCGGCATTGAAACAGAAGTCCCCGCCGTAACGGGGCACCTGGCCCTGAACGATGCCATGCTCGTCTCCGGCATCATTCTGGCCGTGACCTTTATCGGCATTTTTACCGAACGCATGCATGGGATGGAGCGCTCCAAATCCGCCACGGCAGGCGCCGGCGCCATGGTGATCGCCGGACAGATTTTCGGGTTTTACTCGCCGGAACTGGCCCTGGAGGCGATTGACTGGAACGTCGTTTTTCTCCTTGGCGCGATGATGACCATCATCGCCATTATGATCCCCACCGGCGGTTTCAATGTCCTGGCCTATAGAATCGCCGCCTTCAGCCGCGGGCGGCTGTATTTACTGCTGGTGATGCTGGGCACGGCGGTGACGGTCATCTCCCTGTTGCTGGACAACGTTACCACCGTGGTCATCTTCGGGCCGCTGATCATCCTCATCGCCCGGGCGCAGAAGATCAATCCCATTCCTTACCTGCTGGCGGCGGCGCTGCTGTCCGATACGGGCGGCGTGGCGACACTGGTGGGCGATCCCCCGAATCTGATGATCGGTTCCGCCGCGCATATCTCTTTCAATACCTTCTTCCAACGTATGGCCCCCCCCGTGTTTGTTGCCTGGCTGGGTGTCATCATTGCTTTAAAGTTCCTGTTTCGCAAGGAACTCAGCGTCACGCCGGCGGACACCTTTCATGAGAAACTGGAAGTCGCCAACAAAAGGATCTGGAACGCGTCGCTGATCATACTGGGGGCGATGGTCGTGCTGTTCACCATTCACCACAGGTTGAACTGGGAGCCCTGGTTCGTGGCTGCGCTGGGTATGACCGCCCTGGCGTTTGTCTCCCGCGATGTGGTGATGGACAAGACCTTCGAGGAGGTGGAGATCACCCTGCTGGTCTTTTTCATCTCCCTGTTTATTGTTATCGGCGGTGTGGAAAACAGTCAATTCCTCAGTTACCTGGGCCAGTTCATCACACCGTTCGTGCAGCACGATCTGTTGACGGCGACTATTGTGTTGATGTGGGTGGCCGCATTTCTATCAGCCATGATCGACAATATCCCGTTTACTGCGGCGATGATCCCGATCATCCTGGGGATGGAGAACCAGGGCATCAACGTGACACCGTTATGGTGGGGCCTGGCCATCGGCGTCGGCATGGGCGGCAACGGCACCCACATCGGCTCCACGGCCAACGTCTATATCGTGACCATATCGGAACGTCTGGCCAGAAATGAAGATGACCCGAGCCTGGCGATTACCCCCGGGGTATGGTTCAGAAAAGGGACGCCCGCCATGCTGCTGACCTTGATCACCTCCAGCATCATCATGGCCCTGTTCTTCGATTTCTTTTCCATCTCGCATCACGGATAAAAAAGAGTGTCAGCCACGGGCAGGGCCGGCTGGTCTTCAAATGCTGACGGCGGACTGGTTGCGGCCCAGCTCTTTTGCCGTGAGCAATGCCTCATCCGCCCGTTCCAGATGTTGCGCCCAGTCGACGTCCTTGTACCGGGACGGTTCTTCACTGGCGACCCCGGCGCTTACCGTGACTCTTCCCATGGGGGATTCGATGTTCGGGATGGCAATTCCGGCCAGGCCGGTGACGAGACGGTCCGCCAGCAGGTCGGCGCTGTCAAGCCCGGTTTCCGGGAGTAAAATGAAGAGCGTCGCTTCCTTATAGAGGTAAATTCGATCGGAGCTGCGCACGGACTGCTTCAGCCCGTTCACGATGCGTTTAAGCATCCGCATTCCATTCGTGTAGCCGTAGTGATCGCAGTAGGGTCTGAAATGGTCCACTTCCAGCAGGATAATGCTGTAGGCCCTGTCGTAACGCAGGGACAATTCATGGGTAAACTGCAGATCCATCAGCATGAACTGGCGGTTGCCTATCCCCAGAAAACAGTCCTGTTCCGCTGACCCGGCAGTCCCCTGTTTCCCGTCTGCATTTTTTGTCTCGATTAAGCGGACAAGTTCATAATGGGTCTCGAGCAGCCGGTAGTTGTTCCGCAGCAGTTCCCCTGGCGTCACTATGCCGCATAGCCTGTTGCCGCCGTCAACGATGGGCAGATGCTTGATATGATGAGTCTGCGCCAGGAACAGTGCTTCAAATGCAGACATCTCCCGGTTGAAGACGACCGGCGGTGATGACATCAGCGCCTCGGCCCGCAGCTGCCTGTCGTAGCCTCCCTGCAGGTTGTCCGCCAGGACCTGGATCAGGTCGCCCTTGGTAATGATGCCCACGGGCCTGTTCCGTTTCGTAACCACAATACAGGATGGGCCGCTGTCCCGCATCATCGTCACGACTTTTTTGAAAAAGATCCTGGGGCTGACCTGACAGACGCTGTTGCTCATCAGGCTGCTGATCGGGATCTCTTTCATCTCTGTCTGCTCCGTGGTCACCGGATTGAACTTGTTGCGAAAGGCCGTAATAGATGTTCAATCAAGGAACTTGCCGCAACGCGTGCTTACCCCTGTTTATCGGCCGCGTGGGATTTTTTCTTTAAGCGAAGTGAGCGGTGTGTTGAAGCTGTGACATCAGGCCCGTTTTACTCGTCCTGACGGGATTGGGGCGCCAGAATCCCGTCTACTTTGTCCAACAGAGCGGTATCGTCGATGGGTTTCATGATATAGGCCCGGATCCCCGCCTCCTTTGTGATCGTCTCGTCCACCACCTGTTTACTGTAACCGGTAGTGAGGATAACGGGCATATCGGCACGCAGTAACAGGATCTCACGGGCAAGTTCCAGGCCGGTTATCCCCGGCATGGTCTGGTCCGTAATGACCAGATCCACGTCATCGGGCGCCTGCTGAATGATGCTCAGGGCGGCACTGCTGTCCGTCTGGACGACGACCCCGTAACCATGTTCCTGCAGCAATTCCCGCATATAGTTGGCCACCGGCACTTCGTCATCAATCACCATGATTACTCCCTGTTTGCGGCCATCATCAAGTACCGGGCCCTCCATTGCCGCAGCAGCAGGCCCCTGTACCGCGTCACCCTGGCCGGTGGGAAACAACAGATAAAAGGTGGTGCCCTTGGCGGCGGTGGAGTGTATCCGGATATGCCCGCCGCACTCATGCATGATGCCGTGCACCATGGACAGCCCCAGGCCGGTGCCCTGGCCCACCTCCTTGGTAGAGAAGAAGGGATCGAAGATCGAGGCTTGCATCTCGGCGGGGATGCCGCTGCCGGAATCCTGCACCGACAGCACTACAAATTCACCTGATACGACCGCATGGCACGAGTGACACTCTTTCCAATGCAGTCTGGAGAGGTACAACTCAATGGTAATACCGCCGTTGCCGTCCATGGCGTCGCGGGCGTTGATACACAGGTTCATCAGGACCTGTTCAAACTGTCCCGCATCGGTCCGGACCGGGGGCAGGTCATCGGCGATATGGGTATGCAGGTCGATGCTGGCCGGCAGGCTGGGCCGCAACAGCCCCAGCGCACTCTCCACCAGGGTTGGCAGGGACTGCGGGCCGGCGTCACCGGGACCGGTGCGGCTGAAGGCCAGCATCCGCGCGATCATGTCCCGCGCCCGTTCACCGCCATGCTGGATCTCTCTCAGGTAGCGGGCCAGTTTGCCTTCATCATCGTCGACGCAGCGCCGTAGCGCCAGGCGGCAATAGCCAAGGATACCGGTCAGGATATTATTGAAGTCGTGGGCGATGCCGCCGGTCAACTGGCCGATGGCCTGCATCTTCTGGGCAAGAAACAGCTGCGCCTCCAGGCGTATACGATCCTGCTCCGCCTGTTTACGCCCGGTAATCTCCGTATCCGTGCCCACCATCTTCGCCGGTTGACCTTGTGCGTCACACACCACCCCGCCCCGTGTTGCGATCCAGTGCACCGATCCGTCCGGCCACAGCACCCGGTACTCCTGAAAAAAGCGTTGCTGCGGATGTTTGATTGCCTGCGTGAACGCCTGTAATACCTGTTTACGGTCATCGGGGTGCAGGGTATCTGCCCAATCCTGATAATTGAATGGCCCATCTCCGGCCTCTCTGCCATAGAGTACCGGGTAGTTGTCCGAGCAGGTGGTATCGCCCGATTTCATGTTCCACTCCCAGGAGGCCACGCCCGAGGCCTCCTGCGCAAACTTCAGGCGCGCTTCGCTCTCCCTGAGCGCCTGCTCCGCCTGTTGACGCGCGCTGTTATCGCGAATGGCTGCCGAGACGATGAGGCCATTCTCCGTCTGCAGTGGGCCCAGGCAGATATCCACCGGGACCTCGCTGCCGTCCTTGCGGCGCAAAAATTAATTCATGCCCCGCGCCCAT
>JBHHYN010000174.1:0-4421 GCA_046757565.1 Gammaproteobacteria bacterium
ATGACGGGCTACTGTTTATATATCAACCCACAGATTCTGCTGAAGACCCAAAAATTGTTTCCTGCATTCTGTTAAGATCCCGCCTATGGATGTTTCACCTATACTGGATGAATTAAATCAGGCACAGCGCGAGGCGGTCTCTGCGGACACCGGTAATATTCTCCTCCTGGCAGGGGCCGGCAGCGGCAAGACCCGGGTCCTGGTCCACCGCATCGCCTGGTATATTCAGACACAACGGGTAAGCCCCTACGGCATACTCGCCGTTACCTTCACCAACAAGGCCGCTGCAGAGATGCGCTCCCGCATCGAAACCTTGCTCAACTCCCCCATCGGCGGCCTCTGGGTCGGTACCTTTCACGGCATTGCCCACCGTCTGCTACGCGCCCACTGGCAGGAAGCGGGATTGCCGGAGAGTTTTCAAATCATGGATAGTGACGATCAATTTCGCATGGCGCGTCGGCTCATCCGTTCTCTGGAGCTTGATGAATCGCACTTTTCCCCCCGCGAAGTACAGTGGTTTATTAACACTCAAAAGGACGAGGGATTACGCCCGCAACACATTGAGGATAATGGTGATCCCCGCCTGCGGCAGATGATACACATCTATCGGACCTACGAGCAGGCCTGTGCCCGGGCCGGCCTGGTAGATTTCGCGGAACTGCTGTTACGGGCGCATGAGTTGTTTCGCGACCAGAAGACCCTCCTCGAACACTACCGCCAGCGCTTCAGGCATGTCCTGGTTGATGAGTTCCAGGATACCAACGCACTGCAGTATGCCTGGCTGAGATTGCTGGTTGGCGCCAGTGGTTCCCTGTTTGCGGTAGGGGATGATGATCAGTCCGTATACAGCTGGCGGGGTGCGCGGGTGGAAAACATGCAGCAATTCCAGAAGGACTTCCCGGATACGGCCTTACTGAGGCTGGAGCAGAATTACCGCTCAACCAGCAACATATTACAGGCGGCAAACGCCTTGATCGCCAATAACCGTTCCCGGCTGGGCAAACAGTTATGGACAGAGGGCAGTGAGGGGGAAAGGGTACAACTTTATGCGGCCTATAACGAACAGGATGAGTCGCGGTTCGTGGTGGATCGTATTGCAGCATTAAAGGCCGAAGGTCATGCATACGGCGATAATGCCGTGCTTTACCGCGTCAGCACCCTGTCCCGTGTCCTGGAAGAGTCGCTGATGCGGGCAGATGTCCCGTACCGGGTCTATGGTGGCCTGCGTTTTTATGAACGTGCCGAGATTAAGGATGCCCTGGCCTATGTCCGGCTCGCGGTCTATCAGGCAGACGACGCCTCCTTTGAACGTATAGTTAATACGCCGGCCCGCGGTATCGGTCAACGTACCCTTGATGCATTACGATCCCTGTCAAAACGGGACAACTGCAGCCTGTGGCAAGCGGCCCAGCGCATTGTTCAGGAGAAATTGCTGTCTGCCCGTGCACTGGGCGCGCTCGAGCAGTTTCTCCGCCTGATCCATCAGATGTCACAAACAGTGAGGACACTGTCCCTCGATGAAGCGGCTGATCTGGTGGTTAAACAGAGTGGCCTGATTGAGCACTACCGCAAGGAAAAAGGTGAGAAGGGAGTTGCCAGGATCGAAAATATGGAAGAATTGGTGTCCGCTGCACGGGAATTCAGAGTAGATAGGGATGTTCATGGCGACATGGAGCCATTGGCGGCCTTTCTTGCCCACGCCACCCTGGAGTCGGGCGAGACCCAGGCCGGCGCCTATTCGGATTGTGTGCACCTGATGACGCTGCACTCGGCCAAGGGTCTGGAGTTTCCAAATATCTATCTGGTCGGTATGGAGGAGGGGTTGTTTCCGCATCAACGCAGCAGTGGCAGTGCCATGCAACTGGAAGAGGAGCGGCGGCTCTGTTATGTCGGCATCACCCGCGCCCGGCAGCGATTGTTCCTGACCTGTGCGCAGCACCGGCGCATGCATGGCGCTGATTACTATCCACAGCCTTCACGCTTTATTCGTGAGTTACCTGCGGAATTAATTGAGGAGGTCCGGCTGGGCGGGATGGTCAGGGAGATTTTGTTCAACAGTGGTGCCGGGGAGGTGGATACTCCATCGGATTTCACTCTGGGACAACGGGTGATGCACGCAAAATTCGGAGAAGGGACTGTGTTGAATCTGGAGGGACAAGGCAACAATACCAGGGTACAGGTTAACTTTGAAATCGCCGGTGCAAAGTGGTTGGTGCTGGCCTACGCCAATCTGCAGCAAGCATAAAAACAAGAAAGTGACGACGAGGAAACCATGATGGCCGGAATACGACATTTGATGGCAATGACACTGTGCGTAAGTATTGTTGCCTGCGGCGGATCACAAACGGGACAGGGGAGTGCTGCCGCGATTCATACAGGCAAGACATTCCACTGGAAGATGGTAACGGCCTGGCCGGCCAATTTCCCGGTATTTCAGGAAGGCGTGGTACGGTTTGCCGACGACGTGCGGCTGATGAGCAACGGCAGGCTGGATATTCGGGTCTTTGCCGGCGGCGAACTGGTACCGCCTTTTGGTGTCTTCGATGCGGTTTCCCAGGGCGCGGTTGAGATGGGACATGCCTCGCCCTATTACTGGGCCGGGAAGATCCCCGCGGCCCAGTTTTTCTCTACCGTTCCCTTTGGCATGACGGCGAAGGGCATACGTGCCTGGATTTATCATGGTGGCGGCCTGAAACTGTGGCGGGAACTCTACCGGCCGTTCAATCTCATCCCGTTTCCCATGGGCAATAGCGGCGTGCAGATGGGGGGCTGGTTCAACAAGAAAATCGAATCCATTTCAGACCTGAAAGGGCTGCGCATGCGCATCCCCGGTCTCGGCGGAAAGGTCCTGAAAAAGGCGGGCGGCAACCCGGTGTTGATGTCGGGTGGTGAAATCTATACGGCCCTTGAACGCGGGACCATCGATGCGACTGAATGGGTGGCCCCGTTTCATGATATGCGCCTGGGACTGAATCGTGCCGCCAGTTACTACTACTACCCCGGATGGCATGAGCCGGGCACGGAATTCGAGTTGATCGTCAACAGGGATCGCTGGCAACAGCTTCCCGATGATCTGAAAAAAATTATCGAGACCGCCGCCACGGCGACAGGTGAATGGATCTACGCGGCTATGGAATATCGTAACAGTCAGGCCCTGCAGGAACTCAACCAGAAGAAAAATATAGAACTACTTGAGTTTCCCGCAGACGTGCTGGCGGAACTCAAGCAGTTGACGGCCGCCACGCTACAGGAGGAGGCCGCCAGGGACCCCGATTTTAAACGGGTTTATGCCGCCTATTCGAAGTTTAGGGCGAAGTACGCAGAGTGGAACAAACTATCCGATGAACCCTATCAACGCAGCCTGCAACTGCAGTGAAGGATTCGGGATGGGATTCAGGTGCTGTTAATTACAAACCAGGGGTGGTCTTGGAGATAAGTGGGAGCCAAAGGTATTACTGAATGTGCTGCGGTTACTGGCTGTTGGCAACCATATAATCAACAGCTGCCTTGATCTCATCATCCGTGAGCGCGGGATTACCGCCTTTCGGTGGCATCATGATACCGCTTTTACCGGTAAAGCCGTTGATGACATGTCCGTAAAGGACATCCTTCCCCTGGGCAATCCTGTCTGCCCAGGCGGGGGCATCGCCAAATTGTGGTATGCCGGGAATGCCGGTGCCGTGACAGGAGATGCAGAGTCCGCTGTATACCTGTTTGCCGTGATCGGCCATACCACCGCCGGCAGCCGGTTCGGCCGCGGCGGTTTGAACAGGCGCTTGCCCGGGCTGCTCTTCACCGGCAATCCTCACCTCAGCAACCGGCGCCGTATTCTTTGCCGTACGCGCGGCCAGTTGTTTCGCCTGGGCGGTATCGTTGCTTCCGATGATCCTGGCAAGGATGATAAAAAGCAGGATCATTACGGCCAGGATGCCGATAACGATGGAATAATTTCTGAAAAATAGACGATCTTGTTCTTTACTCATAAAATGAGCCCCCTGTGGCCGTTATAAAAAATCAAGGGGTCAGAGAACTTGAAATCTTGTTTATGATCCATAAAGTGTTGACGTCTTTGTGAATGCTTCATTCTTCCTGTCTCCACCACATTTCAAGTTGTCTGACTCCTTGGTTTTGATTCTTGATTGTTAATTGACCGATAGTATACCGATTGTCGATAACCGATGGAACTTCAGATAGACTAAACTTCTTAGAAGTCCTGTTGTTTTGCCCTTAAATGCGCCTGTAGCTCAGTTGGATACGACTGCAGGGAGGCAGGAGGTAGAGAACGTCTGGAACACGTTCTCGAGAGTGCTGCAGTGCGAAGCACTGCCATATTTTGGACTGGATATTGAATAAGATTGAAAGTAACAATGCGCCTGTAGCTCAGTTGGATACGACTGCAGGGAGGCAGGAGGTAGAGAACG
>JBHHYN010000175.1:0-4411 GCA_046757565.1 Gammaproteobacteria bacterium
TAACCCGTTTAACAGGAACAACTATTTTCATCGGTTTTCCAGATTATATTAGAGAAACTCTGAGTAAATTATCCATGGTCTCCAGGGTTCCGTTACTTCTGTTAACGGAACACATCCCTCAAGGGGGTAAAACCGGGTCCTCACACGGCAGGAACCCGGATTGAGGAGGGATTCCTTAAATCTTATTGTATCGTTTATAACATATTTTGAACTCACTGCGAAACGTCTGTCCTCGGTCTCTGTTCCAGACTCGACTCTACCTCGGCAACTGTTCCCGACGTTGCTCTACCTTCTGCGTCCCTACGGTCGTCCTCCATCCCTGGAGTCGTGACGTTCGCAGTGCCGGAATTCCCCAAACAAGTGGGTGAATTTCATTCGGTACTTCCCTGTACCTCACCGCAATGCGGCGGCTGTTTGCCGATATGTCTGACCTCCAGGGATGGAGGAAGCGATGACGTTCCCGACTCATCGCCCTTACCTGCATTATCCTTGCAGGTAAATGCAACAGGATTGTCTGGAACAATCCTTGCCCTATATCGGGGAACTTGCTGCGTTTCACAGCAAGTTCATTTTATCCCTATGTTTTGACGGTGTCTTTGACTAAAATCATCCGTTTACCACCTGAAATCTGATTAATGCAATATCATTTTCTGATCATAGGCGGAGGGATCCTCGGTATATCAACCGCCTGGCAGTTACAACAGCGTTACCCTGATAAAAAGGTCCTGGTACTGGAAAAAGAGGATCGTCTTGCGAGACATCAGACCGGGCATAACAGTGGTGTCATACATGCCGGTGTCTACTATCAGCCCGGGAGTTTAAAGGTAAAATTCTGCAAACTGGGGGTTAAGGCAACTATCGGTTTTTGTAAGGAGCATCATCTCCCTTTTGAGCAGTGTGGGAAGTTGCTTGTCGCCACGGACCAGTTCGAAACTAAACGGATGGAAGGATTGATGCAACGTTGCCGTCAGAATGGTATTGATGCGGAAAGGCTGGATAGAGATCAGCTGGCTGAGAGTGAACCCAATGTAAACGGTGTGGGTGCACTCTTTGTCAGGACCACCGGGATTGTTGACTACAAGCAGGTCTGCCGGAAGATGGCTGAATGTTTTCGGGAATATGGGGGGTCATTGATACTCAATGCCGAGGTTGTCGATATCCTGGAAAACGACAAAGGTCTGGAAGTCGTTACGACTGACGGCAGGTACAACTGTGATTATCTGATAAGTTGTGCCGGCATGATGGCAGATCGGATTACCCGCATGCACGGCCTGGCGGCTGAATTCCAGATCATTCCGTTCCGCGGTGAGTATTACCGGTTAGCTCCGGACAAGAGCGAAATGATCAGACATCTCATCTACCCGATCCCGGATCCATCACTGCCGTTTCTTGGCGTGCATCTTACCCGTATGATCGATGGCAGTATAACGGTAGGGCCCAATGCCGTGCTGGGATGGAAACGCGAGGGTTACGGGAGAGTTAATTTCAGTCTCCCGGACACCTGGCAGATGCTGCGGTTTCGGGGATTTTGGAAAGTATTGCAAAATAACCTGGGCAGCGGACTGGACGAAATGAAAAATTCATGGTGGAAACGCGGTTATCTCAAACGGGTCCGGAAATATTGTCCGCAACTTACAGCGGAGGATCTCTTACCCTATCCCGCCGGTATCCGGGCGCAGGCGGTGCTTTGTGACGGCACGCTGGTCCATGATTTCCTGTTCAGTGAAAGTCCACGCGGCCTGCATGTATGTAATGCCCCGTCCCCGGCAGCAACCTCGGCAATACCGATAGGGGGCCATATCTGCGACAGGATTGCCGGGAAAATCAGTTAGACAGGGAAAAGAGAGGGAAAAGGGCACAGATTTATTTTTGACATAAAATGTTTGAAGAAATGATTGAGGGGAAACGTGATGCCAAGGCAGATGAAGATGATATTGAGGAATACTGCCAATCATATCGTGCAACGTGGACACAATAGAGAACTGGTGATTATCAAGCATGAAAAATAAATCTGTGCCCTTTTCTCCCAGTTCTAATCCGTAGGGGGATCTAATCCTTCACTGATAAATTCAATGTGTTCGATTTGTGACATATTATTTTTGCTTTCCTTTTTCGTCTCCTGGTCCTTGACTCTCAGTACCGTCAAACCCTTCGAAGGCATCCTGGATAATGTTTTCCAGCGCATGAACTTCATCGTCTGTCAGGGCTGAGAAATCCTTTTCACGTCTCTTTTTTGATAGTGCGCCATCATTCTGGCGTATGAACTGGATGAGGTTCTGCGCCAGTCGATCCGGCATATCGATCATTTCCCTGATTCTGGACATAGCTACATCATGCCGTTGAAGATAATCGATCTCTTTGGGCAGGTCGTGCTCAACTGTGCGCTGCACACAGGCGTACAGAAATTCCGCTGCCTCAGTGCAATCGAAATATCGGTAAAGATCGGCAGTGTCGTTCAGCACCTCGACGTTATTCTCAACCGTCGGTCGCCACTCGATGAAATCCATCAAGGGCGTGGAATGTGCCTGCAGCGTCGTGCGGTATTCATCAATCCGATCCAGCATCACTGAAGATACCGGGAACACCATGCCCGGAGGGGTATATTTGCGTTCTGCCAGTACATGATGAATCAGGCAGCGGTGCACACGGCCGTTGCCGTCCTGAAACGGGTGAATGTAGATAAAACCAAAGGCGGTCGCCGCCGCCTGCAGGATAGGATCGAGGTCGTCATCGCGCATACGGGTATTGGCGGTCAGCAAGCCTGCGCACAGGTCATCGAGATCCTGTGGACGGGCACCGATAAACTCCGGCAAAGGAACACCGAGATGATCGCGCTCGCCGAGAAAGACACCATCAGGGCGCAGGCCCGGGAAGACAAACCGCGTGTCTTCGATCACCACGCCGTGAAGCCGAATGATTTCTTCGAGAGCGAGTGCGTTTTTCCCGGCCTGGAGCACCGCCTTTCCCCAACGCTCAAGGCGGCTACGTGGCGCGCGCTCGCCTTCGATCTCAAAACTGGCGCGACTGTCAGCCAGCAGCAGGAAACTGGCAGCTCGTGTCACCAAGTGTTGGCCCGCACGGCCGACGCTCTCTGCGGCGTGTTCCGCCAGCCCCAGCGCAGTGAACGCTTCAAGCTGTTTTGTTCTGCGTATGACGGGACACCAGTCACCGCTGCCAAGCAAATTATCTCGCACCTTGTGTCGCCTGGAGATTTTTCCCTTCCCGGTGAAGTAAGCCTTTGGATCCAGTGCATCGACAGCCGTGACATTGGGCGCGTCTTCAACGTCCAGTGCCTGCCCGGTCAGCATTTCATAGAAGAACCAGGCACGGCGTGTCTGCGTGCCTGTTGGCGTGGACCGGACGTATTCTTCCAGGACGGCTTTTGGCACCGCATCAAAAGCCCGCTTCAATATCAGCAGATCGATATTTTCGTGACGCAGGGAAAAGGTCAGATGCTCGGCAAACTGGTCGCCGGGTTGGTAGCGTTTGTCGAAAACGCGAAAACCCCCTTCCTCTCTCTGGCTGCCGCCAATATGTTTCTCCGAAACACAGCTTGGCTGCCGAACGGGCGCCTGAAGGCCGAGCGCCTGGACGAGTGCCGCCCAACCGGCGAGTTGCGTCCCCTTTGGAACGATTTTGTCCTGGAAACTAATCGGCTTGTCGAATTCAATACGCATAGGTCGAAAATCTATTACAATTATCGAAAATTGTTCAAAAAATAGCAGAAATGTCGAAATATAGATATGTCAGTCATCGAAAAATATTCATTCATATCGAAAAATACTATATTTGTAGATTATATACCGAAAAACATTCATTTTATCCTATTTTCCTGGATACCACTTATCTCTTTGTGATCGAGCGGAAAGGGCCTCTGTCAACGTCTACCGTCCGGAAACTGGTCGCGAGAGCCGTGGAAAAAGCCAAAATCGGATTTCCTGTGCACCCGCACATACTGCGTCATGCTTGTGGATTTAAACTTGCAAATGATGGGCAGGACACCCGTGCTGTCCAGCATTACCTGGGGCATAAGAATATCCAGCATACTGTTTGATACACGGAACTGACATCCAAACGATTTAATGAATTTTGGAAGGACCGAATCGGAATCTTCAACTTGTCGGCAAGGGTTAGAAATACAGTTCGATTTATATTTTGAACTTATGTCACTTCGTTTATGTCGAGTATAGTTGTGTGCTGGACGAAGACCGAGAGGCACGCTTATGAAACATATCTGCGAAAAATTAATTAGGGCTCTCAAATATTTAGAAGAACATGGTTTTTCACAAGCTCAACTTTCAAGCGTCCATCATTTCTATCTTAAAGGCAGGGCTGCTACTTATGCTTCAACACTTAATTATTTGGCTCTTCAGCAGAATCTGTGGGTTAACAAGAAAGACTTTTGAATAAA
>JBHHYN010000176.1:0-4321 GCA_046757565.1 Gammaproteobacteria bacterium
TTGGCATAGATTATGCCCAGGGTTACTACATTGGTCGGCCGGAGCCGATAGAGAAGATGTTGCTATTGGTTGCCGCCTCATAGGACACTCGAAAAACAGGGTTTCATGATGAATGGATATTACTGAACACAGGCGCCCGGAACAGGCGCTACGGGAGAACGAACAGATATTGCGCCGTTTCTTTGATGCGGGCCTCATCGGCATGGCGATCTCTTCACCGGACAAGGGCTGGATTCGACTCAACGATACCTATTGCGAGATTATGGGTTATTCGCGCGAGGAACTGACCGCGATGACCTGGGCGGATTTGACCCATCCGGATGACATGGAGGAGGACAGCAGGCAATTCAAGCGGATCCTGGCCGGGGAGATGGACGGCTATACAAAAGAGAAACGTTGTATCCGCAAGGACGGTCAGGTCGTCCATCTCATGGTCTCCGCCAAGTGTGTACGCAAGACGGATGGCACGGTGGATTTTTTCGTCGTATTCGTGCAGGACATCAGCGAGCGCAAGCGCGCAGAGGAGGAGATGCGAAAGAGCCAGGCGCAGCTACACCAGGCCCAGCGTATCGCCCACCTGGGATTCTGGGAGTGGGACATCGTTAACAATAACATGCTCTTTTCCGATGAGCTTTATTCACTTTGCGGGATTACTCCGGAGGAACTCGGAACAACCGATTTCGAAGTCGTGCAGAAGAGGTTGTTTCATCCGGATGATTACGACCACGTCATGAAACACATCGAGTCTGCGATTCATGAAAATGCCCCCTTCGACCTCCAGCACCGCATAGTACGGCCTGATGGTAATGTGCGTCATATCCATGTACAGGGTGAGGTGATTCGTGATGAGCGGGGTTCGCCTTTACGGTTGTTCGGCACCGTTATGGATTTCACCGATTATAAACGGACGGTACTGGAATTACAGCGCTACGAACATATCGTAAATTCAACCGATGAGTATATGTCCTATATCGACCCCGGCTATGTTTACCGGGCCGTCAACCAGCGTTACCTCGATGCCTTTCAGAAGAGCCAGAGTGAGGTGGTAGGCCATACTGTCGCTGAAGTTACGGGCGCAGAATATTTTAAAAACAACCGGCAACAGAAGATTGCTCGATGCCTGGCCGGTGTCAGTAGCAACTATCAGGAATGGCGTTTCCTTCCGGCTTATGGGGAGCGTTATCTGGATTATCACTACAGCCCTCATCAGTCAGAGGACGGTACGGTAACCGGGGTGGTCATTACGGCGCGTGACATTACCGGGCAGAAGCAGGCTCAGCAGGAACTTGAGGAGAAGAATCTCCGGTTAAGAGATGCCCAGCGCATCGGCCACCTCGGCTTTTGGGATGTCGATATCCGTACGGGAAACACATTCTGGTCCGATGAGATTTATTTCATCTTTGGTGTCAGCCAGGACACATTTTCGCCAACCAGTGACGCCATCATGACATCGATCCATGCGGATGATCGTGCGTCCATGCACAGTGCCATCGCCGCGTCTCTGGATGACAATACCCCGTTTGACATGGAGTATCGCATCGTGAGGCCTGATGGGGAGGTGCGTTATATTCATACACAGGGAGAGGTAGTGCGCGACGAGAGCGGACGGCCGCTGCGGAGATTTGGGACATTAATCGATGTTACCGATTACAGAAGGGCGGCCCAGGAACTGCAGCGTTACGAGCACATCGTTAATACCACGGACGATTTAATGGTATTTCTTGACCCCGGCTATGTCTACCGGGCCGTGAACCGGCGTTATTTAGAGGCCTTCGGGAAGAGTCGGGATGAAGTGGAGGGCCACCACGCCGCCGAGATCCTGGGTGAGGTGTTTTTTGAAGGAGAGGCAAAAAAGAATATGGACAGATGCCTGGGCGGTGAAGTATTTAATTTTCAACGCTGGCATGATTTCCCCGGGCTCGGCAGGCGTTTTATGGATATAAATTACACGCCCTACAGGGAGGCCGACGGCAGAATCACCGGAGCAGTCGTCAGCGCGCGCGATATCACTGGGCGCAAACAGGCGGAAGAGGAGTTATCGGCATACCGTCAACATCTGGAGGGGCTGGTCAGGGAGCGGACCGAAGAGTTGGAGTCGGCCCAGAAAGAATTAATCAGGAAAGAGCGGCTCGCCGTGCTGGGACAGTTAACGGCGACGGTCAGCCACGAGCTGCGCAATCCCCTCGGGACTATTAACTCCTCCCTTTATACCATAGCAAAGAGGGCCGAAGAGCAGGGGCTGGATCTGGGGGAATCCGTGGTCCGCGCCGAGCGCAACGTTGTGAGGTGCAGTAACATCATCGAAGAGTTGCTGGATTACACCCGCATGCATGAGCTGACACTGGCAGAGGCTGCCATCGATGACTGGCTGGAGGGCGTGCTGGAAGAGTATCCGTTCCCCGAGGGTGTTGTGGTGACCCGGGAGTTACGCACGGGGGTCACCCTTGCCTTTGAGAAAGAACGGCTGCAACGCTGTGTGATCAATCTGTTGAATAATGCCTGCCAGGCGGCGATGAGCCCTGATGGTGAGGCGGTCACCGGGACGGAGCGGGCATTGACGGTGCGCACTTGTGTGGCCGGGGCGAGGCTTGAGATCCAGGTGTCGGATACAGGTCCCGGCATCCCGGCGGAACAACGGGAGAAGATATTTGAACCGCTCTTCAGTACCAAGGTGTACGGGGTGGGGCTGGGGCTGACCATCGTCAGGCAGGTCATGCAGTTACACCATGGCGGCATTGAAATCAGGACGGAGGAGGGTGGCGGGACCTGTGTGGTAGTGTGGCTGCCGCTGGGACCACAAGAACAGAGGGCAGTCTCATGACGCACGGGCTGATAATGGAGGGCCACGGGTCGGTCAGGCGCCGGCCACCACCATCTCTTCAATCAATACCGAACCGGTTTGAATATTTCCGCGGCGGTCGACATCATTGCCAACCTCGATAATATGTTTGTACATCCGGGCCAGATTGCCGGCAACGGTGATCTCTTCAACGGGGTACTGGATTGCGCCCCCTTTGATCCAGACACCCGATGCGCCCCGCGAGTAATCGCCGGTCACCTGGTTGACGCCAAAACCGATCATGTCGGTGATCAGTAAACCGGTATCCATCGTCTTTATCAAGCCATCCAGATCGCATTTGCCCGGTTCGACGATCAGATTGTGCACACCGCCGGCGTTGCCGGTCGGTGCCATGCCCAGTTTGCGCGCGGAGTAGGCGCTCAGTACATAGCCCTGCAGAATGCCGTCCTTGACCAGGTCCCGGGCCCGGGTCGCCATGCCGTCGTTATCGAAGGGGCAACTGCCCAGACCTTTTTTAAGATGGGGTTGTTCGTGAATATGGATAGTGTCCGCAAAGACCGGCTGCTCCAGTTTGTCCAGCAGGAAACTCGCCTTGCGGTAGAGCGCGCCGCCGGAGATGGCGGAGATAAAGGCGGAGAACAGTCCCGTGGCCACAGGCGCCTCGAAAATCACCGGAACATGACGCGTTGACAGTTTTCTGGCCCCAAGTCTGGCAACGGTGCGGGCGGCCGCCTGCCTGCCAATTTCATCGATTGCCTGCATATCATGGTAATCCCGGGCCTTGCTGTACCAGCCATCGCGTTGCATGCTGGCACCCTGTTCAGCAATCACGCTGCAGTCAAGGGTATGGCTGGACCAGTCCCAGCCACCGGTAAATCCATGGCTGTTCCCGTATACATGGGTACCGGCATAGGTATTCAGCACGCAACCGTCGGAATTTTTTATGCGCCGATCTGTCTTCCGGGCTTCATCTTCACACGACTTGGCGAGTTCGATCGCCCGTTCCGGCGGGATATCCCAAGGGTGGGACAGGTCCAGATCCGGGATCTCTTGTGCCAGATATTGCGCATCGAGCAGGCCGGCACATTCATCCACCCCCGTGTTTTTTGCGATGCTGCATGCAGCCTGGACAGTTTCGTTGAGGGCCTGTTCTGAAAAGTCAGTGGTGTTTGCACTGCCCTTGTGCGCGCCTATGTAGACCGTCAACCCCAGGCCCTTGTCGCGCTGGTGCTCAATCGTTTCCACCTCTCCCATGCGCACGGTCACGGACAGGCCCATGCCGGTACCGATGTCTACCTCCGCTGCAGTGGCACCGGTTGCCTTCGCTATATCCAGCAACCTCTGGATAATGCCTATGAGTACTGCTTTGCTATGCCGGTTATCTGTATGACTCACTGGAGGTAATCCTGTTTTCAATTCGTTCACTATTCTAACGTAAACGGGCCGGGGAAGTTTCGTATAAAAATTGGGCTCTTCAGCAGAATCTGTGGGTTAACAAGAAAGACTTTTGAATAAAAACTG
>JBHHYN010000177.1:0-4238 GCA_046757565.1 Gammaproteobacteria bacterium
GCGGTGAAGTGCAACGTCTGCACCAGGAAGACTTTTGTCAGGCGCTTGGCTACGGGTTTGAGAAAAAATACCAGGATTCCGGCGGCCCAACCTTTGCTGAATGCTACCAATTACTGCAGGGTGCCTCGACGGATCCTGCCATTGATACACAAAATCTCCTGCGCTGGCAGATTTTCAATGTCCTGGCCGGCAACTCGGATGGCCATGCCAAGAACCTGTCGATACTGTATCTACCAAACGGCGAGATTCGTCTATCTCCCTTCTATGATCTGGTTTGTACGCGCGCCATCGAACGAATCGATTATCATCTAGCCTTCGATATTGGCGGGCAAAGAGACCCGGGACAAATCACCACAAAACACTGGGAGTCGCTGGCCGGAGAATGCGATGTGGGTTCACGTTTCCTGATCAGGCTGGTAGAAGAGACTGCAACCTCGTTACTGGAAAAAATCGGTCAAACAAAGGCGTTGTTCGAAGCACAGTACGGCGAATACCCGGCACTGCAGCGCATCGAGCGTGTGGCCACACAGCAATGTCGCCGTGCCACCTGAATTTAATACAACAAGTGCCCTGGATACGCTAAAAAGTCTGGATCAAGACCGGGCAAACAGGGCCTCGGCAAGAATCAACGTGGAACGTGAGTGGAACGCAGCTAAATATAAGAATCGTAACGTATTGTTTTATTTGCAAGAAATTGGTGTCTCAAGGAAGGTTCAAGTCCTCTCCTCGGCACCATTTCTCTCCATCACCCACATACCACTATAAACCACTTTATACATTATTTTTAAAAGAATTATTCCTCCATAGCATCAACTCTGCCAGAGTCTTCGTTAGTCCCTTCCATATCAGAACTCGAACACCAGCAGCCGAACGGCTTCTACCTTTCCCGGTCCGCATGCGGTGACGGCATAGTAAATGGCGTTGCGGCGTCGTTGGCGAAGTGCCCTTCCGGCAAGACTGGACGCTAACGAAACCGTGATACATGATAAGGTACTTCGGTATGGAGAAACAAAAAGCCGGTGTTCCTATACGGCTGTGGCCGTTGATACCGATGGCAATCACCGTTGGTGTGCTCGCAGCCCTGTTTGTATTGGGCTTCCGCCGGGTCATCGAGACGAGCCAGCGGCTGTTTCTCCCTTACGGGATCGTGGGCAACTATGAAGCGCTCACCATGCCGCTGAGGTTTGCGATTCCTGTCCTGGGCGGGATAGTGCTGGCATTTCTGTTTTCCCGCATACCGAGGGAACGCTGGCATGTCGGTATTGTCTATGTCATGAGCCGCCTGAACACACCGGGTGGTATCTCCCTGCCATTATCGCAGGCGATTTTTCAGTTTTTCGCGGGCGTGCTGGCCATCGTCAGCGGCCACTCTGTTGATCGAGAAGGACCGAGTGTCCATTTGGGCGCCGCCATGGGCAATGCCTTCGCACGCTTATGCAAAATCAATCCAGCGGAAATTCATCTGCTGACGATGACGGGTGTGGCCGCGGGGATGGCGGCGGCATTGAACACGCCCTTGACCGGCGTGGTGTTCGTGCTGGAGGTGATGGGAGAGACGCTGGCGCCACGTAAACTGCTTGCAGTACTCACTGGATCGGTGACCGCCGCCGTACTCGGTCGCCTGGCGTATGGCGCCGAACCGGCCTTCGCCGTTCCAGCCCTTGATCTGGCTGCCGGTGAAGAATTTTTATGGATCATCCTGCTAGGCATGGTCATTGGCTTGCTGGCCGCCGCAGCCATCAATAGTGTCGAACGAGTGTCCCGGTATATGCAGGGCAAGTCGCCATGGCTGATTTTTACGTTGGCAGGCTTGTGCACTGCCACACTGGGTCTGTTTTCTCCCCACATCCTGGGCGTCAGTTATGACACAGTAGGCGCCCTGCTTCAGGGGCATGTCCTTGAAACCGCGCTGGCTTCACTGGTGGTCTTCAAACTGATGGCAACCATAATCTGTATTGGCTGCGGCGTGCCCGGTGGGTTGATTGGCCCATCACTGGTGATCGGAGGCGCCGCAGGAGGCCTGGCCGGCAAGATGATCGCCGGCATAAGCGTTCACAGCGTAGGCTCGGTGGGGTTTTATGCCATGACCGGAATGTGCGCCATGCTCGGCGTCATGCTCGCCGCACCGCTGACCGCTGTGACGGCGCTTTTTGAACTGACGGGAGACCTTCATCTCATCCTGGCAGGCATGCTGGCGCTGATCGCAGCGGACAGTATCTGCTGGAGCATGCTGGGTACCGCCTCCGTTTTCCAGCACATGCTGGCTGTTATGCCCGGCAGCCAGCGCGGTCAGGACCATGGTGCTGACGCGCGGGACCGGAAATAATTTGAGTCACTGTAATAGATTAAGAAATAATCTGATACGCTGAAAACTCTTTCTTTTTCTCTCCTCTCCTTCAGCTGGATATTACCCTTTTTTATCTAGCGAACCCGCATTTAACCATACATCTCAAAGGCACTCCGATGGTGCCTCAAAATAATCATTGCTCTATTTATGAGCAGTCATGGGCACCAATGTGCCACAACGGTTTTTTATATTCTCTATGATTTTCAATAAGTTAATCTGAGTCAACAATGCTGGCACAGTCCCTGCTCTGGTGATGGCTTTAACAATGAAACCTTACTTAAACCGGAGCGACCATGAAATCTGACTACCCATCGTTTAATCTTTTCTCGTTTCGGGGCAAGATGCGTATCCTGCACCTCTCCTGGTTTGCATTTTTTTGCACCTTTGTCGTCTGGTTCAATCATGCACCCCTGCTGGTCTCCATCCGGGAGAGCATGGGTCTTAGCAACGAGGAAATCAACACCCTGCTCACCCTGAATGTGGCGCTGACCATCCCGGCACGCACCATCATCGGCATGCTGGTGGATAAATTCGGCCCGCGCCTGATTTATTCATCCTTGCTGTTTATTTCCAGTTTTCTCTGTCTCATGTTCGCCTTCGCCGATTCCTTTCAGACCCTGGCTCTGGCGCGTTTCCTGTTGGGGTTCGCCGGCGCTGGTTTTGTCATCGGTATTCGCCTGATCGGCGAGTGGTTCCCTGCCAGACAGGTCGGGCTGGTAGAGGGCATTTACGGCGGCTGGGGTAATTTTGGCTCCGCTGCCGCCGCCATGACCCTGCCCCCCCTTGCCTTGATAACAGGTGGCGATGAAGGCTGGCGTTATGCCGTCGCCACCACCGGCGTGACTATTTTTATCTATGCCTTTATCTACTATTTTTCCGTATCGGATGCACCCAAGGGTTTCACCTATTTTAAACCCAACAAAAACGGCGGCCTGGAAGTCACCAGCAAAGCGGATTTTTTCTTTTACCTACTTATGAACATCCCACTCTACGCGACACTCGCATTGCTGTCCTGGAACTTGAGCAAATCGAGTTTGATAACCACAACGATGTTGTATGGGATCTTTATTGCGCTTTCCGGTATGTATCTGTTTCAGTGCCTGCAAATCTACATGGTCAATGCGGACATATTTAAAAAACCGGTTCCGGTGATCCATCAATACAGCTTCAAACAGGTCGCAATACTCAACCTCGCCTACTTTGTGACCTTCGGTTCAGAACTGGCCGTGGTCTCCATGTTGCCGCTGTTCTTTCTTGATACCTTCGGCATCTCCCAGGTGGCGGCCGGTATACTGGCCTCAGGCTATGCCTTCATGAACCTCGTGGCGCGTCCCGCCGGCGGCTGGATCAGTGATAGATTCGGCCGCAAAAAGAGCCTGATGATCCTGATGGCGGGCCTGGCCGCCGGTTATTTTCTCATGGGCCAGATCAACGGCACATGCGCCATCCCACCGGCCGTGATCACGATCATGTGCTGTTCCTTCTTCGTGCAGGCCGGTGAGGGAGCGGTGTTCGCCATGGTGCCCCTGGTAAAACGCCGCCTGACCGGACAGATCGCCGGCATGACCGGCGCTTACGGTAATGTGGGTGCGGTTGTCTTCCTTACTCTCCTGTCATTCGTGACGCCGCAGATTTTCTTTGCGATCATTGCCTGCACCGCCCTGGTGACCATTGCGACTGTCGTGTTCCTGGACGAACCGGAAGGAGATACCGCGGAGCTATTGCCCGATGGCACGGTACAGATGATTGAGGTGGCGTGATGTTGTTATTGGTGCGTTGTTATTTATCAGTCGTTCAACTACCTGTGACAGGCTTTCATCAGCTATTCTGTTTTTTTTAGGCTCTTCAGCAGAATCTGTGGGTTAACAAGAAAGACTTTTGAATAAAAACT
>JBHHYN010000178.1:0-4167 GCA_046757565.1 Gammaproteobacteria bacterium
AAGAAACCCTTTGACGGGGACATCCTGTTAAGCAAGGTCCATGAATTGTTGAAGGAAAAAGCACAACGGTTGATCAATGACCGGAAGAAATCGAAGCGCGTAACTCGCGGATAATGTTTTCCGATTGAAATAACTCTTCCTGGGACATCTTACCCTCCAGCGCATTCTTCATGCCGTACTGCACCAATGTCCCCAACTCCATCGCAATGCTGTACCAGGCCAATGCCCGGGGATAATCCTGCTCGCCCCCGACGCCCTGGGTGTAGTAACCGGCCAGGCGCAGCATGGCGTTTCGATGACCGGACAGGGCGGCGCGCCGGCACCAGGCCAACGCCTGCTGTTCGTCCTTTGTTGTACCGATGCCTAACCGGTATTTCTCCGCCAGGTTGTATTGCGCGGTAAGATAGCCGGCCTCGGCTGCCTTGCGATACCAGGAAAAAGCCGTTGTTAAATCCTGCTCAACCCCTTCACCCTGCTCATAGAGATAGCCGAGCTTGTTTTGCGCCTGCAGGGAGCCCAGTGCCGCCGCCTGTTTGTACAACTCTGCCGCCTGCTGCCGATCACGCGGCACCTCTCTGCCCCGGTAGTAATTTTCACCCTTTTTGTAGAGCAGCGCCGCATTCGCATCATTGCCAGCTTGAGAATCGGCCCGGGAATTATTCGGCCCCCATACGGCGCCGGCAAGTATTATAATGCCTGCACAAATCTTAAGCGCCTTGGACGATGGCGATATATCTTCTACAAATACAATCATTTATGTATATATTGTTGATACCTTTATATTGGACATTTTATCGCAATTTGCAGAATAATTCTGAGCCGCATTATGCCTGCCTTTAATCTCCATTGCGAACGCTGTCCCCGCATCAGCGCACACCTGTGCGCCGTCCGGCGGGATTACCCGGACTACCATGCGCTGCCGGTTGCCCCGTTCGGGGCGAATAATCCAAGGTTGCTGATAGTGGGTCTGGGACCAGGGTTGCACGGCGCCAACGCCAGCGGCCGGCCGTTCACGGGCGATTATGCCGGGATACTCCTGTATGAGACCCTGTATCGCTACGGGTTCAGCAATCGGCCGGGTTCAGTCAGCAAAAACGATGGGTTACAACTGCTGGATTGCCGTATCACCAATGCCGTCAAGTGCCTGCCGCCCGGGAATAAACCCAACGCCGGCGAGATTCAATTATGCAATGATTACCTGGGCTCGGAATTGGCGGAGATTAAAGGGGAACTGGTGGTCCTGGCCTTGGGGCGGATTGCCCACGATGCGGTGCTCAGGGCCTTGCAGTTGCCACGAAAAGAGTATCCCTTTGGGCATAACGCCCGCCATGTTCTAGACTCCGAGCGCACTTTACTGGATTCCTATCACTGTAGCCGCTATAACACCCAGACGCGGCGATTGACCGTGGAAATGTTTCATGCCGTATTTGATAAAGTACATGATATATTAAATATAACTAACTAATATATAATATATTGTCTGAATTCAATTACAAAGAGTTTTTGCGCACATTGACCGGCATGCCAGGTGTCTATCGGATGTTGGATGCCGACGCTAACGTTATTTATGTGGGCAAGGCCGCCAATCTGAAAAAACGCGTCAGCAGCTATTTCGGCAAAAGCCATGACTCGGCGAAGACGCGTGCCCTGGTCAGTCAAATCAGCGGCATCGAGGTAACGGTGACCCATACCGAAGGTGAGGCGCTGTTACTGGAAAGCAATCTGATCAAGGAGCTGAAGCCGCGTTATAATATCCTCTTCCGCGACGACAAGAGCTACCCCTATCTGTATCTCTCGTCCGATCAGCCATTCCCGCAGCTGAGTTTCTACCGGGGGGCGCGCACCGGTAAGGGGCGCTATTTCGGTCCCTATCCCAGTTCCGGTTCGGCCCGCCGCACATTGAATCTGACCCAGAAACTGTTCCGCATCCGGCAATGCGATGACAACTTTTTCCGTAACCGCACCCGGCCCTGCCTGCAATACCAGATCAAACGTTGTACCGCACCCTGCGCCGGTTATATCGGACGGGAGGAATACTCTATGGATGTGCAGCATGCGGTGCTGTCCCTGGAGGGGAGAAATGAAGAGGTCATACAGCGCCTGACCGGACCCATGCAACAGGCTGCCGAAGCCCTGGAGTTTGAGCGTGCCGCCCAATACCGGGACCAGATCGCCAATCTGCGCCGGGTACAGGAGAGCCAGCACATTATCACAGGTAAAGGTGAATTAGATATCATCGCCGCTGCTCTCTGTGCTGATGTGGCCTGTGTGCAGGTTTTTTTCATCCGCGCCGGCCGTAACCTGGGGAACAAGGCCTTCTTCCCTGCCCATGCCAGGCATGCCGACGAGGCCGCCATCATCAGTGCCTTTTTGAGTCACTATTACCTGTCTGATCGGACAGACCGGCTGGTTCCCCCGGAAATACTGGTCAGTCACAGGCCTGACGATGCCGGGATGCTCGAACAGGGTCTGTCGGAACGGGGGGGCAAGTCCATCCGCATTCACTGCCGTCTGCGTGGGGAGCGATCCAAATGGGTACAGATGGCTATCGATAATGCCCGGGTTGCCTTGCAACAACGACTCTCCACGAGGCAGCACTTCCAGGAGCGTATGCACGCCCTGAGACAACTGCTGAAGCTTGAGGATCCGGTGGAACGCATAGAATGTTTTGATGTCAGTCATACACACGGCGAAGCGACCGTGGCATCCTGCGTAGTGTTCGGCAACGAGGGTGCGATAAAAAGCGATTACCGGCGCTTTAATATCGGTGACATTACCCCAGGGGACGATTATGCAGCCATGAGACAGGTAATAGAACGGCGTTATACACGGGTGCAGAAAGAGGAGGGCAGACTGCCCGATCTGATCCTCATCGATGGCGGCGGCGGCCAGGTAAATGCCGCCAGGGCGGTCATGCAGGAACTGCAACTGGGAGACATTCCCATGCTGGGTGTCGCCAAAGGGACATCGCGCAAGGCCGGGATGGAGACATTGATCGTTGCGGACAGCAGGCGGGAGTTTACGCTTCCCCCCGGGTCTTCCGCCCTGCACCTTATCCAGGCAGTGCGGGATGAAGCCCACCGCTTTGCGATCGACGGTCACCGTCAACGCCGCAAGAAACGGCGTAACCAGTCATCGTTGGAACAGATCGAGGGGATTGGCAGTAAGCGCCGGCAACAACTCATCCGTCACTTTGGCGGCCTGCAGGGAATCGCGCGTGCCGCCGTGGAAGACCTTGCCAGAGTGCCGGGAATCAATAAGAATCTGGCCAGCAAGATATACAACACCCTGCACGCGAATTAATGAACCTGCCCAATTCATTGACCTTGCTGAGAATCGTCATGATTCCCGTGTTTGTGGTGGTATTTTATCTACCTTTTAAATGGAGCCACCTGCTGGCCTGCCTGCTGTTTTCCCTGGCCGCGCTCACGGATATCCTGGATGGTTATCTGGCAAGAAAACTGAACCAACTCTCTTCGCTTGGGGAATTCCTCGACCCTGTCGCTGACAAATTGATGATAGCCGTAGCGCTGGTATTGTTGGTGCAACAGGACCCCAGACCCATACTGGCCCTGCCTGCAGCCGTCATTATTGGACGTGAAATCACTGTCTCGGCACTGCGCGAATGGATGGCGGAACTGGGCGCGCGCAGTAAAGTAGCCGTTTCAGTCTACGGCAAGATTAAAACCATCGCGCAAATGGTTTCTCTGATACTGCTTATCTACCGTAATCCACTCTATGGTATTCCGGTCTATACCATAGGTCTCATCCTCCTCTATGTGGCTGTCTTGCTGACCCTGTGGTCAATGTTTCAATACCTCGCAAGCGCCTGGCCGAAATTCAAGGAATCCATGATAAAACAATAGCTTGTATTGTTATCCGGAGATGGATGATTGACAGCCACTCACTCATGGTTACAATAGCCGACCTTGATTATGCGGGAATAGCTCAGGTGAGCAGGAAGTAAGGAAAAGAGACTTAACGTCTCTTTTCCCCTGCGAACGGCTTGGACAGGATGTTCAAGACAGTGTCACTTAGTGAGGCCTGGACGGCCGAACTTAGTGACCAGGTTGACGTAGCTGTGATCATTTAGCATGTAAAAAGTTTAATCGTATGCGGGAATAGCTCAGGTGAGCAGGAAGTAAGGAAAAGAGACTTAACGTCTCT
>JBHHYN010000179.1:0-4157 GCA_046757565.1 Gammaproteobacteria bacterium
GGCTGATCGATCCAGCCGTCGGCGTCCGTGCGCCAGCCGGCAAAGCGCAGTGCCAGCACATCCTTGATGAGCGGCACATTCACCGCCCCGCTGATGGTGTAGTTGAAACCACCCTCCTTGGTCCCGGAGAAATCCGTGTCGATATTGGCATCGAACTTATCGGCCGTCGGGTTACGGGGGATGAAACGGATATTGCCGGCCATGGATTGGGCGCCATAGAGGGTGCCCTGCGGACCGTTTAAGACTTCCACCCGTTCCATGTCGATCATTTTTATCGGCGCATTCTTGCCACCACCGTCCTGCTGGTCATTGGCGGAGATCACGTAGTTATCAAAATAGGCCCCGACCACGGCGGGTCCGTTACCGTTGATGCCACGGATGATGTACTCCTTGTCACCGGGACCCAGGTCCTGAAACTGGAGCCCGGGCACCTCTCCCGCGAATCCCTCGAAGTCAATGATGCCCTTCTCATCCAGGTCGCTTCCGCTGAGCGCATCAATGGATCCCGCTATGGATTGGATGTCTTGATCGCCACGTTTGGTCGCGGTGACGATCACCTCTTCAAGGACAGCGCCGGTCTGTGCTTGGGGTGCGTAAAAGAGCAACAACAGGACCTGTTGTAAAAAGGAAACAATAATTGCCGTGATTAACGTACGTGAAGGAACATTACGGAACATCATACTACCTCCCCCATAATCATTGATAAATGTAGTTACTGGAAATCATGACCCCTTTTCGAGGCGTGATAAACCGTCAGATTAGGGCATTAGGTCTAAACAGGCCAAATATCCAATTTTGCACAGGTACCATCGAAAATACTGTTTATGTTAGCAGCTTTTGCTGCTTGATCAGGGCATCGAACAGACGCTTTATATCCTCCAGGTTGTTGTAAAAATGTGGCGAAATCCTGAGGTTATCGTCCCGGCAGGAGGTAATGATCCCGTCACCGGCCAGCAGTTCCACCAGTTGGAACATATCTGTGGTTTTCAGTGTCACCAGTGGCCCATGCCGTTCCTCTTCCTGCGGCATCGCCAATTGAAAACCGTGCTCAGCTGCCTGCTGTTTTATGGAATTTGTGAGTATTTTTACCTGCGCTTCAATGTCATGCACGCCGATCTCCTGCACGAGACTAAGCCCCGCCATCGCGGCAT
This sequence comes from Gammaproteobacteria bacterium, assembly GCA_046757565.1. Classification (GTDB taxonomy): domain Bacteria; phylum Pseudomonadota; class Gammaproteobacteria; order Eutrophobiales; family Eutrophobiaceae; genus JBHHYN01. The sequence goes on from JBHHYN010000179.1 coordinate 1,152, forward strand.
AGATATTCGGGATGTTTTGTGTGCCGGATTCAAAGCGTCTGGCATTCGGCGCCGGATCGTTACGGGAGATGTCCATGGCATGAATATTTGCCTGGCTGAACCAGCCACTGGTAGTGGGTTGCAGGGTATTAACCAGGTCCTTCTTCACGTAGAGGAAACCCGTTCCGGCAGAAGCAACGAGGTATTTTAACATGCCGCCGGCAATGAAATCTGCATCCAGCTTTTTCACATCGATTGGCGTTGTGCCGATGGATTGATAACAATCCACGAATACAAGCGCCCCTTTTTTGTGGGCCAGCTCGATGATGGCTGCTATATCCAGTTTTGAACCGTTTCGATAACAGATATGCGGTACGGAAACAATGAGTGTGCGTTCATCGATAGTCTGCTCGAAATGCCCGGCGGGAATGGTCTTTCCATCCTGAGTAGCAGGAACCGTTACGATTTCCGCCCCTCTCTGTTCCTGTGCACGCCAGATATGTGCGGTGGTGGGAAAGTCGAAAGCAGTCAGTACTATCTTTTTACGATCACCAGTAAATTTGATAGCACTGGCAAGCGGATTCAAACCATCACTTAACGAGGACGTAATAGCTATTTCATCCGGGGCGGCGCCAATCAGCCCGGCCACCATGCCGCGCAATGTCTCCAGCTTCTCAAGCCAGTATTCCCAGTGTGCCCCGTATTCATCCCGATCATGCAAATAGGCCTCATAGGCCGAGCGCACATCTACTGATAACGCACCGTAAGAACAACTGTTGATGTATGTTTTTGTTGTAAAGATTGGAAAGCGTTCACGCAAAGACATAGTGCACCTTAATATTGTTGACTAAGTCTGAATGTCTCTCATTACAGGTAATTGAACTCTTGTCCGGCGATGGTATTACCCATACAGGAATTTTAAGAAAACAGTTATCAGGGCAGTGCAGTAAGTAATTAAAGTTAATCTATTTATTGCAAGATGCGTTGTACAACTCATTTTTAGGGTAAAATCACTAAATTAGTAGTGGGGACACATTCATTTTTATTGCAGTGACTACCCGAGAGACACAACATCGCATTAAGCAAGCTGCCATACGGTTATTTAATCAATATGGTACAAACAAGGTGTCGACCAATACTATCGCCGAACACTGTGAGATCAGCAAGGGTAATCTTCACTATCACTTCAAGAATAAAAAAGAGATTATTCAGGCAATTTACACGGACATTGCTGCTGAAATTGAGTGTAGCTGGTACGGCGATGAGAAGCAGCCGACTGTCACCCATATGGCAGAGATGTTTGTACGGCAACTGGATCTAATCTGGCGATACCGTTTTTTCTACAGAGAGATGGTGTCGTTGATTCACGATGATCCCGTGTTACGGATGACCGTCAGGGAGAAAAGGGAGAAACGCATTGAAGAGGTTATTCGATTTTTTGAAGGACTTGTTGATGCTGATGTGCTTGTTAAACCCCGTAGCACGGAAAGTCTGCACTATCTGGTAATCATGACCTGGATCTTCTCTGATAACTGGCTGAATTATAGTGAATTGCAGGCCTCGGAAGAAGATAGTGAGGTGGTGCAGTTAGGTTACGATTTTCTTATTGAGATGTTGTATCCGTATCTGACAGAGAAGGCGAAAACCGAGATCTACGAGAGTTACGCTGCCATCAATCGTGGCATCAAGACCGGGGATAAGGTTGAATAATCACGCAGCCAATTATTGCTCCTGCAAAAATAATGCGGTTTCATTCAACAACTGCTCGATATCATCATTGTTATTAAAATAGTGAATACTGATTCTTACGCCTCCTGTATTCGAGGTATATCGCTGTGCGACCCAGATATTCCGATGGAGTAAAAATTCCATGCAGGCCCGATCGCGGTCACGGTTTCCCAGAGTAAAAGAGATGATTCCGGCCCGGTGCTCCCGGCCAAACGGCGTTTCAAGGCGCACATCAAGCCTCCGTAACCCTTCAATAAGTTGGTCTCCCAAATCCCATATATGTTCGGCGCTGTTGGCAATACCGCATTCATTCAGCAATTCGACGCTTTGACCCAGTGCAATGGCTCCCGGATAGTTACTGGTACCACCTATTTCGAAGCACTTGGCAGTCCGGGAAAAACTATAGCTCCTGTCCGGGGTGATATCCGGTGTGGTAAAGTAATTACCCCATCCGCCGTCCGGCGGGTCGAGTGCGAGATAACCCCAACTGGCCGGCTCAAGTTCATTCAGGACCCGGTCGGATAGATAAAGGACCCCGCATCCCATCGGGGCATTAAGCCACTTGTGCCCGCCTGCAATGAGAAAATCTATTCCGTCCAGGTCAATGGGGATGGCGCCCGCCTGCTGAATACCATCAACCACGAACCATGCACCGACTGACCCGGCAAGTTCGGCCATTCCGGAAAGATCGATCCGGTAACCATTGCTCCACTGGGTAGAACTTACCACGATCGCCTTAGTTCGCGGTGATATTGCCCTGCTGAACAGGTCCACATCTGCAATACCCTCCTTGTGATTCACAAACACTGGTTTGACTCCAGACGAATCAGTCAGCTTCACGAAAGGGATGGAGACTTGCAGGAATTCCAGATCACACATCAATATCTCGTCGCCACTACTCCATGGAACGGATTGTGCCGCGATATTCAGACCATGTGTGGTGCTTTCGACCAGGGCTATGTGATCGGGATCAGTACCCAGCATGGTTGCCAGTTGTGGTCTTGCCTGTTCGCGCTGTTGGTCCATCCAGATGTGATGCTCGGTAGCCCCGAAAGCAGAAGGGTTGACGAGCAGCGCGGTAAAATCAGCAATAGCCTGTTCAGCACGGGCAGGAAGAATGCTGACACACGCCGCATCCAGGAAGACCTTGTCTTTCAAGGCAGGAAATTCAGATCGGAACTTGCTCAAGTCTTTCATGTCTGGATGAACGATAGAAAAAATCAGATACTTAACTAACAGCAATAATAAAAGTAAACCTATGTATTAGGGCACATGGGCTAATTAACAGATAGTAATGGC
>JBHHYN010000180.1:0-4130 GCA_046757565.1 Gammaproteobacteria bacterium
ACGGCGGACCACCTTGCGTCCGGGACGGCGCCGCTTGACGATGGCCAAATAGGCTCATTATTTCAGATGGATCAAAATGATCTGTGTGAAGCTCTCCTCGTATGGACGTGATAGTCAGTGTTGTCCGAACTGGTAATTTTAAAGCGTGTAGGACTCTTTAGTCGTCATCAGCGGCAGCGTCGTTTGACCTCGGCCCATTGCCGATCCTGCTTCGAAGCCGGTTGTTTCGATCTGGCCACTGGTTCTTCCAAGTAGTGCTGAGTGTCAGCTTCTTTACGCCGACTCAAGAACCGAGGCGGCCTGCGAAATGAGCCTGTCGCTTTGTGTGAGTAGTTTACCCGTCTGAACTTCATCCCGCGCGGGTTGGCCCTCCCTTAGACGGGCGACGAGGGAGAGGGTTTCGGCCGGCAGCAGGTTCGTTTGTATCAGCGTTGAGTCGATCAATCCCAGATCCGGTGGTGTTTCGGCGTTGTGATTCCTCCATAGGGTCAGGGCCTGCAAGGCTGTCTCCACGGCCTCCCGCATCGGGACGAGTGCTTCCGTTGAGAAGCCGCCTTCGGTAAGCACTTTTGCCATTCGCCGTTTGTGTTCGCCCTGGGCAAGGCGGTTTCGGGCCTCGGACAACCGTCTCGATTGTCCATCATCTTTTGGTCTGTCCGCGGCGGGAGCGCGGTACAGCGTCCTGGCTGTATCCTGGTTGGCATTCAATACACCGGCGTCGATCAGTTGCCGGATAGTCGCGAAGGTATCCCGATCCAGCAATTTCAGTTGCGGCGTCCGGCCGGGGAACTGTTCTTGCAGTTGCCGGGTAAGGCTGCTCTGCAGTGCGTCATCCAGCCGGTCTGCCACTACCAGCAGGGTTTGCTGTTCTCCCTTGCCATGCAGCTCCATCAGATCCAGTTGGTTGCCCCACTGGGAAAGAATATCGTCCCGCAAGCGATCAAGCGGGTCGGTGGGTAGTGCTTTTGTCTCATCGGCCATCAGGGCGTTGAGCCGTTCCAGAAAGGCCGCCCGGCCGGAGGGCAGGCTCATCTCTTTTTTGCCCTTGCCGTCCACCACACCCTCGGCCAGGGAACGTTTTTGATCCAGCAGAGAAAGCATACGATGCTCGATGGAGTGTTCAGAGACAAGATTGATCACCTGTACCGGGTGCTTCTGGTGTTTGCGCCAGGCACGGGCGATACGCTGCTCCAGCTTGGATGGATTCCAGGGCATATCCAGGTTGATCACCACGTCAGCCACTTGCAAGTTAAGTCCTGTAGCGCCTGAGTCGGTGGAGAGGAACAGCCGGCATTCGGGATCGTTTTTGAAACGCCGGATCTCGCCCCGGCGTTTCGGTTGCGGGACCTTACCTGTATGCAAGGCGTAGCCCAGCTCCATTTTCGCAGCCTGCTCCCGGACCAGCTGCAACATACGCTCCCACTCTGAAAAGATAAGGATCTTGTGGTCGCCGTCCTCCATGATCTCCTGGAGGATGTTGCCAAGCTCCTTCAACTTGGGAGAGATGCGGCAATCCTGGTCGAGAATATAGGGCGTGTCACAGAGCATGCGCATGCAGGCCAGATTACGCTGGAGTCTCTCCATCTCCTCTTTTTTCAATGGCCGCTTCCTGGCCATGGCGGCAAGACGCGCTACATTCGTTTCGTATTCTTCGTAGCGTAGCATCTGCTCTTTGTGCATGGAGACGAAATAGGTGTTGATCGTGCGATCCGGCAGTTGTCCCTCCACGTCATCCTTGCGTCGGCGTAACATGATAAGTTGTAGCCTTTCATGCAGCTTGTCGAGGTTCTTGTAGCCGATGGCGCGGCCTTTCTCATCCAGTTGGTAGAAATCGCGGTTGAAGCGGAACAGGGGGCCGAAGAGTTGCGGGTTCAGGAACTGGGCGATGGAGTAGATCTCGTCGATGCGGTTCTCCAGCGGTGTACCGGTCAGCACAAAGGCATAGGGACTGCTCAGCCGCTTGACCGAAATGGCGGTCTTGGTTCTCCAGTTTTTGATGCGCTGCGCCTCGTCCAGAATGATGACCTCCGGGGCCAGGGTGGCGTTAATCTCCTCCACGTCCGTTCGGATCTGCTCATAATTGGCCAAATTGAAGAAAGTGGGTTCAGCGTACTGTCGCAGGCGCCGGGCCCGTGGTCCATGAATGATCCGCGCGGGTAAATCCGTGAACTTGGCGATCTGCTCCTCCCATTCACCCTTGAGCGAAGCGGGGGAGATTACCAGTACCCGCCGAATGCCCGGGGTGCGGCGCAGCAGTTCGCAGGCGGCGATGGCCTGCACCGTTTTGCCCAGGCCCATCTCGTCGGCCAGCAGGGCGCGGCCGGTAAATGTCAGGTGGAGCATCCCCTCCTGCTGGTAGGGGTAGAGAGGCTGCCTGACCGGGTCGAGGCTGGCGTTGCCTGCCGCCACTTCGGCTTCGAAGTGTTGACGGCTGCGCAGTTGCTGGGCATGTCGATCGAGTGTCTCGAGCCAGGTGTTCAGTTCTGTTGAGACCCGGATTCGACGCCTGACGTGGCAGGGTAAGGCGTCGATTGACCGCTCCATCGCCGGCAAGGTATCGAGGGGGTCGGCGACCAGGGCGCCTTCATCGTTGAAAAAATGGGTAAGGAGGTTCCGGGCCCTGGAACGGCGCCGGCTGTTCCAGGGCCAGAGGACCCGAACCTGGTGAGCCCGTCGATCCAGAAAAATTTCGATGTATGGGCTACCCCTGCCGGCTGCTTTTTGGAAAGCGCGTTTGCACCTGTGCTGGAGTTGGTACAGCGTTGCTTCGATATGTTTGCAGGTGCCCAGACCGTTGATGCGGTGGTCAGGACAGTCGCAGCTGTTGATTTGTTCGGAAAGTGAGCGTATTTCGACACGATAAACCTGTCCGCCGCCGGAGTGGGCCCGATAGCAGCCAAAAAATTCATCAACCTGCGTTTGGGATGTGACCCGGATTGATTCATCGATCCCACGCAAACGGCGGCGTTCGATTTCATCGGCGTCACTGGTGGACCAGCCTGATGGCCGGGCCTGTCTTGGAAGATTTTTACGGTGTTTTTTAGTTTTCGACATGGCGCAAAGGTATTTTTTTAGATGACTTTCAAATTTATGGAACAATCATTCTACTGAAAGTCAGCAACGATGGCTTTTGACAAAGAACCTGCCGGATACGGGAGTTGGAATTGATCCTTTTAACGAACGGAATCCTACTGCATTATCCCTGCTCATCCGGCAGGCTTGCCTGTTTGTTCTACAACTGCCTCAATTCGCCGAATGGGCAGTAGCATGGCGACCGGTTCCGGCCTGTCGCCCAAGGCGCCGCCGACCAACTCGATGGCCTTGAATCCCAGGGCGGAATAGAAAGAGACAGCATCCGGTTTCGCATCTACCACCACGCCGGTACAACCGATCCGGTCCCTCATTTCCAGTGCAAGTGCAAACATTGCCCGCAGTAGCAGCCGCCCGATTCCATGGCCTTGAAACCGCTCGTCGACTGCAAGCCGGGCAATACGAAGGATCGGCAGGGGATAGGCTGGAAGACGCTGACGCAGGGCTTTCGGGAGTCTCTCCGCCACCATCTCGCCACTGGAGACCGTCACAAAACCGGTGATGCTGTCGCCTTGGGTGGCGACATAGGTGGTACCGATGTGGTGACGGAACTGGTTCTGCCCGGCATAGCGCTGAAAGAAACGGTCGAGGTCGATGTTCCCGCTACGGAATCCAGAGCGGTCATCCCGGGGGGCCAGACGACGTATGCGGATTTCCTGTTCCGCGCTACTCACGCAACAGCGCTCTAAGGGCCTCCGTGGGCTGATCCTCCTGGTCAAGGCGATCGGCAATCTGTGCCATAGCCTGGTCGGTCAACACCAGTCGTGAGGGGATGATGAGGTCCTCGGGGATCTCTCGCAGCGCCTGCAGGTGATGCTGTAGCGCCTCTTCGATCAGGTAGGCTTTTTTGACCCCGTGACTTTTTACATATGCCTCCACCTTGGCCTTGGTCTCTTCCGAGATGTAGGCGGAAACCTGTGTGCTTGTGGACATGCTAATAGCTCCTCTACATTTTCGTAGATTTCTGTAGAAGATATCACAGATTTGGGATGGTGGGAATCTTCAGGATCAGTTCTTTGCTTTTGTTATAGAAGCCGTGG
>JBHHYN010000181.1:0-4082 GCA_046757565.1 Gammaproteobacteria bacterium
GTACTCGTCCTCATCTTCGTACTCGTCCTCATCTTCGTACTCGTCTTCATCTTCGTACTCGTCTTCATCTTCGTACTCGTCCTCGTTCTCGTATTCCCCGCCGGATCTTGCATGCGGTTTATAAACCGCTCCGTAGTATTTCCTGATGAGTTGCCGCTCCATTTCCCCGAAGCCGGCATCGATCGCCTTTTCGATGGAAGCCTTGGCGATATCATCTGCGCAGGAGAGTGATGGGAGAGTCAGTAAAGCCGCTGAAAACAAGTAGAGAGATAATTTATTCATGATTCTTTTCCTGTTATAGATCCGGTTACATCTGTCGTTTATAGCATTAATTCATTGAAAAATTCATGCTGAATCAAATTTATTTCGCCAACGGGGCATGAACCCCACAAGCGATCAATGGGAAGAGCTGCCCTTCTCCCCTTTGGAAGCCCCATTGCTAAGGCTCCCCCGTGGCAAGACCACTGGGATAATGTTAACTATTGTGAACCAGAACGCTTAATTAAGGAATCTCCGGTTAATCAAACCCCCAAAGCCAAGCCGTTATGCGTACTGGGTTTCTGTTCAGGGAGCTGTGCCTATATTAATGGAAATTCTTCTTGAAAGTTCTCCTTAAGTTCTCTATCCTTAACAGAGAACATTAGGAGAACATTTTGCTGACACGCCTGGAAGAAAAAGTACTGCAATTCATTACGCATTATATCGCCCAGAACGGCCATGCGCCGACACTGGCCGAGGTGGGCGAGGCATTGAAGATGCGCTCAAAGGGCACTGTCCATCGTTACGTGGAATCCCTGATCAAGAAAGGTCATCTGCACAGGACGGGGCGAAACTGGCGCGGTATAAGATTGACTGGAGAAAGCAGCCGGAGTTTAACTATCTTGCCCCTGGTGGGGCGCATTGCCGCCGGTAAGCCAATTGAGGCGATCACCGATCAAAAGGAGATCAATTTCTCTGATCTGTTACTGGGTCCGGACCGCTATGCCCTCAAGGTGAAGGGGGATTCCATGATCGATGCGGGCATATTGGACGGTGATCTGATCATTGTGCGGCATACGGAAACGGCCGAAAACGGCGATATCGTGGTCGCCCTGATCGATGGCGAAGAGGCCACCCTGAAGCGCCTTCGCAAGCACGGGGCACGGGTTGAATTAATTCCCGCTAATCAAAAACTGGCGTCAATGATCTATCCAGCCGACCGCTTGAGGATTCAAGGAGTGGTTGTGGGGCAGGTCCGCATCTACTAGCCCCTGTCTCAATCAGGACTCCAGCTTTTGCAACAGTTTTCCCAGGGTATTGCGCTCGGACCGGCTCAACACGTTCTGTATACGCTTCTGTACTGCCAGCAATATCGTTGGATAGGTTTTTTTAAACAGGCTTTTTCCTTTTCTGGTTAGAGAAACGGTCACGATGCGTTCAGATCGGGTCGATCGCTCTCTTGTGACAAGACCGCGGGCTTCAAGCTGCTTCACAGTACGTGTCGTGGAAGATGGCGCAATAAAAGTCGTGCGGGCAAGATCGCCCATCGAAAGTGAACCATGTTTCCCCAGCATATCAATGATATTGATTTCGGCAATATGCAGACCATATCCGGCTGCAACCTCACAGCCGATCCGGTGCAGCATATTATGGGAACGCATAATAGATCGAAAAATGGTAAGACAGGTCTCCTCTTCCACCTCGTCCAGTGTAACGGGCGCTTTTGTATGGTTGCTCATTACGGCACCGGGTTCAATACCGGTTCGCTCAGGCAGCGGTGAAATCCTTGATACCCGCATAACAAGAGCGCCCGCGTACAAGATGCCTGTTCCCGGTGCAGCACATTCCTTAACATTAATTCCGGGCGATAGTCTCTTCCCACACCTTATCCAGACGCTTTTCAATTTCCGGGACAGGCACCACCCGGTCCATTACCTTGAGTCCGACAGGTACAGTGCAATCGACCCCCATAAAAGAACGCACATTTAACGGGAGTTCCGGATAACCATCATAGACGCCCAGCCTGGATTTTGTGCCCAGGATACCCTGGGCCATGGGTTCGATATTCATCCCCAGTACATTCGGGATAATCATCAGATCCCTGTCCGGGATAAACCTGTGGGCAAGCGCCCAATCCCGTTCTCTCGGATCATGAATATCGACATCGTCATCATAGACAAACACATGTTTGCAAAATCCCTGTAACGCCGTATAAGCTCGCATCATGGCCATCTTTGGCTCGCCGATACGTGCTTTTTTAATGGAGATGTGTGCGGTAAATCCACACCCAGCCGACGGATCCATAAAGACATCCACAATGTTAGGCATAATCTCCTTTATTTGTGAGTAGACGTGCACACCTCTGAAAAACGCAGCAATCGAGTTGCACTCATTCAAAGGTCTGCCGATGTGGACCTGCTGGTAAATGGGTTGTTTACGCATGGTAATGGCCGTCACATCGAATATCGGCCGCCGCCTGGGTTCGTCATAGAATCCGTTAAAAGAGGCAAACGCACCCTGCGTCGTCCAGTTAAAGGGTTTCATCACGCCTTCGATAACAATCTCCGTATCAGCGGGTACGTCGACATCGATGGTTTCACACTTTACCATTTCCACAGGTTTCCCGCGCAGACCGCCTATATAGGCGTAATCATCGCTTTCATGGGGTAACGCCTTGTTAGACCCCGCCAGTATAATGTCCGGCGGTACACCGAGCAGGTACGCCATCGGGAAGGGCTTGCCCTTATCCGGTTCATAAGTGGATTCCGGATCATCTATTTTGGCTGCCCAGTATCTTTCCATACTCTTGGCATCACCCGTACCACGGTAAATCCATATTGAGCCGACGTTTTTCCCGGTAATTTCAAAACGATGATAAGAGAGATTGTGTGCAGTATCGGCAGGTTTGCTGACGCAGACATTAGTGATAAACCTGCCTTCCTTGAAATTCGGACTGCCCTGACCGTCAAATGGATTAAGCCGCAATACCGGCAGTATCGACAAGTCCACATCATCCCCTGTCATGATGACCTCCTTACAGGGTGCCTTGTCCTTATCCACATAGACCGGTGGTATACCACCAGATTTTAAAATTGACATCATCTTTTTGGCAGTGTTCGGCAATAAATCCTGTTCAGGAAGGTCTAAACACTGGGCGATACGTTTCTTACTATGCCCGACAGTATTAGCCAGCACCGGAATGTCAAAACCCTTGGGGTTCTCGAACAGGAGGGGTTTATTAATACCGGCATAGTCTGCCCGGGCAATGAATGCCCCCATATCGTCCAGGGTATCAATCTCCGCCGAAACCCTGAACAGTTCATTGTTTTTATCCTGATTATCAAGGAAGGTTCTTAAATCGTATGCGCCCATTTGTTTTGCCCCCTACGTCGATGCAATGGTGTGGCTTATTATAGATTTCCAAATTGAATATTTCAATATGGAAGTTTTGTAGCAGGCTTAAAACGCCTGTTGATCAAGATCAGATTACTGAATAACTATCAGCCAGGAGGCGCCACCTTGAGCATGATTCCGTCCAGGTCCTCGCGCCACGGGATCTGGCATGCAAGCCGTGAATTCGGCATAACTTCCGAGGCTTCCCCTTCAAGGGTAACCTGTTCCGCCTCAGAAGCGGGTTCTAGTTTATTCAGCCAGGCTTCATCAACATACACGTGGCAGGTTGAACATTGACAACAACCGCTACAGAGCGCCTCGATTGACAACCCGGCATACTTCAGGATTTCCATGAAGCTTGCACGCTCGCGGCCTTCCAACCGGTGTTCCGTCCCATTTCTGTCTGTCACATAAATCGTACCCAATGAATTCCCCCTCTATCGTAGTTTGTATTTCACGTTTATTTTATCAGAGATTTATGATCTCTTCTGTCTCGCTTTAATCAGTAAATAACGGAAATATTTCACAATGCCGCTATTAAAATGCAAAGCTTTTCAAAGACAGGCCGATATAAAAATTAAGACAGAAACCTCCACTAACAATCTACTCCTCAACCAGGTATTTTTAAGATAGATTCCGGTGTGGAGGTTTCTTATTATGGGTCTTCAGCAGAATCTGTGGGTTGATATATAAACAGTAGCCCGTCATTC
>JBHHYN010000182.1:0-4070 GCA_046757565.1 Gammaproteobacteria bacterium
CATCATTCAAAACCGTTTTCACCACAGAGACACAGAGAGCACAGAGAAAGACATTAATAACTCAAAACTTTGGGTCTTCAGCAGAATCTGTGGGTTGATATATAAACAGTAGCCCGTCATTCCCGTGAAAACGGGAATGACGGTATTTATGACTTGAATCCGCCTCTCTATTTAATCAGTTTTTATTCAAAAGTCTTTCTTGTTAACCCACAGATTCTGCTGAAGAGCCAAAACTTTAAAAATCATTCATTACTGAGACTCAGACGCCTGCACGGAGTTGTAATTATCTGTTCAAAAAACCGTGTAACCACCCGGATAAATAACTCGGGTACAAGCTACCGTGATTTCCGTTCGTTATTTTTAACTTTTATTATTTCTGTGTCCTCCCTCTGTGTTCTCCGTGTCTCCGTGGTGCATATTCCTAACATCTCTGTGCCCTCCGTGCCTCTGTGGTGCATAATAATATGATATCTTTGCCGTTCATAACTGTCCCAGCTGACCGCCTGGTATCTCCAGTCCCAAACTGCGAATTCCGGCGATTTCGTCACGCAGCGCCGCGGCCTCTTCAAACTCCAGGTCCCGGGCGTGCTGATACATCCGCGCCTCCAGTTTTTTGATCTTTTTCATTAACAGGTTCACCGGCAGACCGCGGTAGGGATTGGGTTCCTCTGCCACCTTTGCCCACTTTCTGCTTCCCGGCCTGCTGTCCGCATAAGCGCCTTCCATGATATCCGTGACCGCCTTGCGGATACCCTGCGGGGTAATGCCGTGCTGTTTATTGAAGCGTTGTTGCTTGGTACGGCGCCGGTCCGTTTCATCCAGGGCGCGCTGCATGGAGCCGGTAATGGCATCGGCGTACATGATTGCCTTGCCGTTTATATTCCTTGCCGCGCGGCCAACTGTCTGGATCAAGGTCGTCTCCGACCGCAGAAATCCTTCCTTATCGGCATCCAGAATAGCAACCAGGGAGACCTCGGGCATATCCAGTCCTTCCCTCAATAGATTAATACCGACTATCACATCAAATTCACCCAGCCGTAGACCGCGAATAATCTCCACCCGCTCCACCGTATCGATATCGGAGTGCAAATACCGGACCCGGACATCATGGTCGGCGAGGTAGTCCGTCAGGTCTTCCGCCATGCGTTTTGTCAAGGTCGTTACCAGCACTCTCTCCCGCATGGCGAGCCGTTGATTGATTTCCGATAACAGATCATCCACCTGTGTCCCCGCCGGCCGTATCGCTATCTCCGGGTCGACCAGACCGGTAGGCCGCACTACCTGGTCAACGATGCGGCCGGAGTGCTCCCGTTCATAGGGGCCCGGCGTGGCGGACACATAGATCGTCTGGGGGGCCAGCCTCTCGAATTCATCGAAACGCAGCGGCCTGTTGTCCAGGGCGGAGGGCAGCCGAAATCCGTATTCAACCAGGTTCTCCTTCCGGGAACGATCCCCCCGGTACATGCCACCCAGCTGCGGGATGGTGACGTGACTCTCATCCACGACCAGCAGGGCGTTATCCGGCAGATAATCGAACAGGGTCGGGGGAGGTTCACCGGGTTGCCGGCCGGAGAGATAACGTGAATAGTTTTCGATACCCGAGCAGTAGCCAATCTCCAGCATCATCTCAATATCGAATTTCGTGCGTTGCTCCAGACGCTGCGCCTCGACCAGCTTGTTGGCCGTTTGCAACTGCTGCAGACGATGGTCAAGCTCCAGTTTAATACCCTCGACCGCATCGAGTATCGTCTGCCGGCCGGTAACGTAATGACTCTTGGGATAGATGGTGAGCCTGGGCGCCCGGCGCCGGACCTCACCGGTGAGTGGATCGAACCATGCCAGGGAATCGATTTCATCATCGAAGAGTTCAATGCGTACGGCGTCGCGCTCGGACTCGGCCGGATAGACATCGATGACATCGCCCCGCACTCGATACGTGGCGCGATGCAGCTCCACTTCATTCCGGGTATATTGCATCTCGGCCAGCCGCCGCAGGATAGTGCGCTGATCGACATGGTCACCCCGGTCCAGATGCATGACCATGTTCAGGTAGGCCTGCGGCTCGCCAAGGCCATAAATGGCCGATACCGTTGCCACAATGATCGTATCCGGCCGCTCCAGCAGGGCCTTGGTGGCGGAGAGGCGCATCTGCTCGATATGTTCATTGATGGAGGCGTCTTTCTCAATATAGGTGTCCGAGGACGGGACATAGGCCTCCGGCTGGTAGTAGTCGTAATAAGAGACGAAATATTCAACGGCGTTCTCCGGGAAGAATTCGCGCATCTCGCCATAAAGCTGGGCGGCCAGTGTCTTGTTGGGGGCGAGGACCAGGGTCGGACGCTGCACGGCTTGAATAATATTCGCCACCGTGAAGGTCTTCCCGGAACCCGTCACACCGAGCAGTGTCTGGTGCGCCAGGCCATCCTGCAGACCCTCCAGCAGGCCACTGATGGCCTCAGGCTGATCGCCCGCCGGCCGGTACTCTGAATGCAGGTTAAAGTTTTGCATAAGTGGTTGTTAGCATTACCCAATGACGTATATTACACTCCCTTAAGCAACCAGGCAGCAGGAGATCATCCATTGAATCTACAGGTTTCACAACGGGCAACCAGCATAAAACCATCACCGACGCTGACGGTAACGGCCCGTGCCGCGCAACTGCGCGCGCAGGGCCGGGATATAATCAGTCTCGGCGCCGGCGAGCCGGATTTTGATACCCCAGGACACATAAAAAAAGCTGCCATGGAAGCCATCGAGGCGGGCTTGACCAAATATACGGCAGTGGGGGGCACACCGGAACTAAAGCAGGCAATTCGCAATAAATTCAAACGGGAGAACGGCCTGGAGTACAATGCGGAACAAATCCTCGCCTCCTGCGGCTGCAAGCATAGTCTTTACAATCTGATGCAGGCCCTTCTGAATCCGGGCGACGAAATGATTATCCCTGCGCCCTACTGGGTATCCTATCCGGCCATGGCGCACCTGGCCGGTGCGGAACCGGTCATTATCGATGCAGGCATCGATCAGGGGTTTAAAATCAATGGGCAGCAGTTGCGGGAGGCGATCACGGCAAGGACACGGCTTATTATTATAAACAGTCCGTCAAACCCGACCGGCGCCTGTTATGGCGAAGCGGAGTTGGCGGAGTTGGCAGAGATATTACTCGACCATCCCGACATAATCATTGCCACAGACGACATCTACGAACATATTCTCTGGGGCAAGGAGACGTTCAGAAATATCCTCAATGTTTGTCCGGACCTGTACGAACGAACCGTCGTTTTCAATGGGGTATCCAAGGCCTATGCCATGACCGGCTGGCGCATCGGTTACGTTGGCGGGCCCGTCTCCCTGGTCAGGGCAATGCAAAAAATCCAGTCACACAGCACGTCCAATCCGGCATCCATTGCACAGGCCGCAGCGCAGGCTGCACTCGACGGCGAACAGTCCTACATTACAAAGAGTACCGCCATCTTCAAGGAGCGGCATGATTATGTCTATAAGCGGCTCAATGCCATGCAGGGGGTAAAGTGTTCCGCCTCGGCAGGCACCTTCTACAGCTTTCCTAACGTGGAAGACATCATTAAGCGGCAGGCAGACATCGGCAATGATGTGGAGTTTGCCGAATACCTTCTCGAGGAGGCAGGCGTGGCACTGGTGCCGGGCTCTGCGTTCGGCGCACCGGGCTACGTCCGATTATCCTTTGCAACCAGTATGGAAAACCTGGAAAAGGCCATGGACAGACTGGAGCAGACCCTGAAATAACGTTCTACGTTCAACATTCCACGTTTCACATTAATGCACTAAACGTTGAATTTTGAACGTTAAACGTTAAACTATTATCCGTTCCTCGGTAGCTCAGTTGGTAGAGCGGGTGGCTGTTAACCACTAGGTCGGCGGTTCGAGCCCGTCCCGGGGAGCCACTTACCAACAAGCAATATCGTTGAACCTTGCACTTGGAACTTTAAACCTTAAACTTTGAACTATTTTCTATAGCACAGTTGATTGATGAAATAACATTTGGCTCTTCAGCAGAATCTGTGGGTTAACAAGAAAGACTTTTGAATAAA
>JBHHYN010000183.1:0-3978 GCA_046757565.1 Gammaproteobacteria bacterium
GAATGACGGGCTACTGTTTATATATCAACCCACAGATTCTGCTGAAGACCCTAAATTATGAATGATTGGCACTTACTTAAGCCCGTCGTTCCAACGACGAAAAGAAGGTATTTATAATTCACAAGCTTAAGTAAGTACCATTCATCTTGGCAATCCCTTTGCAAGATGACATGCCCTGTGCAGTAAGCCGGATGCTCAGGTGACGGTGTCTCTGTGATTGAATTCAGGACGTTCCCATTCCCTGTGTTGCATGACTTCTTTGATGTGACATACGGTTTCCCGGATATCCGTATAGCGCAGGTAAAGCGGAGTCAGGCCGAATC
The DNA here is from genome assembly GCA_046757565.1 of Gammaproteobacteria bacterium. Classification (GTDB taxonomy): domain Bacteria; phylum Pseudomonadota; class Gammaproteobacteria; order Eutrophobiales; family Eutrophobiaceae; genus JBHHYN01. The sequence goes on from JBHHYN010000183.1 coordinate 324, forward strand.
GAAGTATGTCCGGGGCCCGAAAATCAATGATCACATCGCGTGCATTCAAGGCCTGCTTGATCGCATATCCCTGGGGATGTTTGAGCGATACCTGACTGCCTCTTAGCCGGTTATCTCGTGGTGAGGCCAGTTCAAAGCCGTACTCGGTACAGACCGGATCGATCAGTTCGATAAAAAGATCTCCAAGTTTCTGTGATTTTTTACGTACCAGGCGCATATCGGCCTTGAGGAACATCTCCACACCAGTTTCCAGTGCAGTGAGGCCGGTTACAGAATGTGTCCCGCATAGATTACGCCTGATTCCAGCAGCGGGTTGATACCCATCTTCAAAATTAAAAGGCACGGCATGACCTATCCAGCCGCTAAGTACGGGTTGGATATGATTCTGGTGTCGTTCAGCCACAAACAGATAGGCGGGTGCGCCGGGACCTCCGTTTAAAAATTTATAGCCACAGCCCACAGAGAAATCCGCCCGGCAGGCGTTAAGATCTACAGGAAGGGCGCCGGTGCTATGAGATAAATCCCACAGAATAAGTGCGCCCCGCTCATGGGCCATGCGGGTTAATTTTTCCATGTCGTGGATTTCCCCCGAACGGTAGTTGACATGGGTCAGCATCACTACTGCAGTATTGGATCCGATAACCCCTTCCAGATCCTCTATGCTTTCTGTACGCAGAGTTATTTGTGGCAGCAGATTGGCAACGCCTTGGGCAATATAGATGTCAGTTGGGAAATCTCCATGCAGAACTACAATGTCATTTCGGCCCGACCGCAGGCGGATTGCGGCAGTAAGCAACTTGAAAATATTTACAGAGGTTGAATCGGCGACGATAACTTCATGAGATTCCGCACCGATAAGCTTTGCTATATTGGCCCCCACTTTTTCCGGCAGGTTGAACCATCCATGTGTGTTCCAGCTCCTGCTGAGATCAGCACTCCATTCCTTATCAAATAATCTGATTAAATTTTCCCTCGTTGCTTTGGGAGCAGCCCCCAGAGAATTTCCATTGAGATATATGATCTTATCCGGGAGCGCAAATTCGTTGCGGAAGTGAGCGAGCGGATCTTCAACATCCCATTGGTCAAGATCGGCTTTATTCATATTTCTGTTTTAGCAGCCAAAGGGACGAAAGGCTCTGGAATAAATCAGGCTTACAGAGACTCATTAAGAACCATCATTATTGGCCTCAATCCGGGACTTGATGATGAACATCTGGGTCTCGTGTGAGACGCAGAGTTGTTTCCAACGCGCATCGTTCATAAACGAACTCCGCCAGGCAAGCAGAGTAACCAGGCATAAACCGGGATCCTGTCCAATATCCGGACCTGATACAACGCGCACCATGTTACGTGCCTGAAGATGCTCGGGATCCGGTCCGATATGATAGCAGATGATGAAGCGCACCGGATCAGCATCGATTTTGATATAGGTATCCTTATTGTCAAACATCGATGTACCGATAAACATGTTCTCCCCAACCTGTTTTCGATTCCAACTGCCAAATGTCCACTCACCCTGTTTCATACCATCTGACATGTAGGCAAAGGCCTCTTCAGCCGGTGCTGCAACTTTACACGTGCAGGTATGGCAATAAGCATCAGTTATATCCATGTTAACCTCCCTTGGTAAAGCAACGTGGTTACTATAATCATACAATGCGTTGATTATATATTTGCAAATAAGATCAACATCAGGGCAACCGGCGCCAGGTAACGCACGAGGAAACGCCACAGTTTGTAGAGTAATCCATCAGTCAGACCAAGCTCGTCTACAGTCGATTCTCGTGACATGGCCCATCCGGCAAAAATCGCAATGAGCAAGCCCCCTATGGGGATTAAAATATTTGCCAGAATAAAATCCAGAAGGCCAAATATGGTCTTATCTGCGAACTTTGGTATAAACGATAACGGGTGAAAATCCGACCAGATATTAAACGAAAAGACAGATGACAAACCTAACGCCCAGCACAGGGTCCCTGTCACAACTGCCATGCTGGAACGTTTTAAACCACGATGTTCTTCAAGCCACGATACGGCCGGCTCCAACATGCCGATCCCGGTTGTAATTGCTGCAAAACAGAAAAGCAGAAAGAACAGGGTGCCGAATACAATCCCGGCAGGCATCTGTCCAAATGCCACAGGCATGGTCACGAAAACCAGGCCCGGACCTTCACCGGGAATTAATCCAGATGCAAAAACCACTGGAAAGATTGCAAGACCGGCAAACAAGGCTACCATTGTATCTGCAAATGCAATGATACTTGCAGCTCGGAAGATAGACACATCTTTTGATAAATAAGCGCCGTAAGTCATCATAACTCCGACTGCAACAGCCAGTGAGAAAAAAGCCTGACCCAGCGCCATGAGTACAATCTCGCTGTTAACCTTTGAAAAATCAACTTTAAAGAGAAAGTCGAAGCCTGACCGAAAATCTGTCGCAAAGGCAGCATAACCAACCAGAATTACAAGGATGACAAACAACGCCGGCATCATGATAAAAGAGGCCCTTTCCAGACCACGATGCACACCACGTGCAACGATAAAGATGGTAACCCCTGTAAAGACTGCATGCCAGAATGCCATGTGTATGGGATTTGTTGTCAATTCTGTAAAAATAACATTTGACTCGCGGCCACTGATACCAATGAATCTGCCGGCTACTGTTTCAAAAACGTAGGCCAGTCCCCAACCCGCGACAACGCTGTAATAGGTCAATCCAATTAAAGGTATAATCACACTCAACCATCCCAGGGCTTCCCATAAACGTGAAATATTTTCCTGCCGGGTCAGTAGGCGTATACTCGTAATGGCGCTTTGATGTCCCCTTCTGCCGATGAGTAGTTCCGCCATGATAAGTGGAATTCCTAAAAAGATAACGCAAACGATATAGACCAGGACGAATGCGCCACCCCCGTTTTCGCCGGTGATATATGGAAAGCGCCAGAGATTGCCCAGCCCCACGGCGCTCCCCACGGCAGCAAACATGAATGCGAGCCGCGAAGACCAGGTTTCATGAATAGAGTTAAAGTGTGTGGCAGACATTAATATAGAGTCAAGGACAGTTAGAATTTTTCAATTTCAATTCCCAATAAACAAGACCGGGTGGTGGATTAATATCGTACGGTGGAATCTGTTTGAAGCCGAGCGACTGGTACAGGCATATAGATTCCTTGAGCCAATCCAGGGTATCCAGGCGCATCGATGCATAGCCCAATTCAATTGCCTCTTCTATGATTCTTTCGGCCAGAAGCCGTCCAAAGCCGTGGCCTCTGTATTCAGGTTTGACAAAGAGCCGTTTCATCTCGCACAATCCGTCTTCTATTTTTTTAAGCGCGACGCATCCAGCGGCTTCCTGTCCCTCCACAGCAAGCAACAGTGCTCCATCGGGTGGGGCATAATTTCCCGGAAGGCCGGCCACTTCATCATTAAACTCCTGAACAGAGGTATCTATCTTGAGGAGTTCATCATAATACTCGCGCAAAATAAGGCGAGCATCTTCAATTTGACCTGTTGTATTCGGAATAACAACGTTCATTTTCTATTGATTTGCCGGGATCGTTGCCGGAGTTTATTTATTTTGTGGTGAGAAGACTAGCAAATGCCATTACTATCTGTTAATTAGCCCATGTGCCCTAATACATAGGTTTACTTTTAT
>JBHHYN010000184.1:0-3932 GCA_046757565.1 Gammaproteobacteria bacterium
GAATAGCTCAGTTGGTAGAGCACAACCTTGCCAAGGTTGGGGTCGCGAGTTCGAGCCTCGTTTCCCGCTCCAGGTTTACAGCTTCTGAAAGTTGAAGGGTTATTTGATGCCTGGCCTGGCTGTGCCAGGCAGGGTCGCGAGCTGACTGGCGCCATCCGTGGCGCCAGCCCTGACGGGCGGATTGACATCCGCCCAATTTTGCTCCGGGCAAAATTGTCGAGCCTCGTTTCCCGCTCCAGTTGAAACCCCGAGTGTTTTTCTCGGGGTTTTTCGCTTTAATGCAGAGAGGCAAGTACTATTTGTAACTTACAACTTGTGACTTGTAACTATATTATGGCTGGGTGGCAGAGTGGTTATGCAGCGGCCTGCAAAGCCGTGGACGCCGGTTCGATTCCGACCCCAGCCTCCAATGAAATCAAATGCCGATGAGTTTGCAGTATTGATCAGCTGTTGCGGGAACTCGTCCGTGCATGACTGCAATTTCCCGGGCCATAGTAGACATTTCCAGGTTGTCTTTAAGATGCTGGTCACTGTTCGGAAACTTCCAGGGGGTATCTTCCACTCCCACCCATATGTTTAAACCCATTATCGTTGCAAGCGTGGTCATATAAAGTCCGGAGCGACCCGCCGCGCAGACGGTAATCTGACTGTCCGGATCAATTCGCTGGATATGATCGAACATCATGAACAGGTGCATGGCCATGTCCCGGGTATTGTTGACAGAGGTGCCTGAAATCAGGGTGCGCCCTGTGTTAAAGGGACAGCACGGTCCCACCCACACGGTGCATACTGGCCGGAACAAACCCGCAGGCAGTACAGCAACAGGAACCGTGGCGCGCCAGGCGACGGTGCCGGTGAATCGTGGTTTGGCTGCGTCCCACAAGTTCTCACGCACGGCGGAGTGTATGCTATCCGCACCGATAAGGAGATCGCAGTCACGGGACACGCCAATTTCCAGACCTCGCTGAATGTCGGTGCTTGTTCGAATACCTCCCCCCCGAATCCGATCCGGGCCAGTGTCAACGCGGCCGTCAGTCCGCCGATCCCACCGCCGGCTATGAGCGCCCGGGTCGCCATCAGACGATGTCCTTGCCAGGTTCTTAACCGTAGTACTGGTTGATCCCGGTGAAATAAGTGAGGTATGCTCCCATTGGACGTTGTTTACCAATGGAGAGAATTATTATGTTAAAACTCAACGGTGTTCACCATATTGCCATTATGACCGCTGACATGAAGACTCAGGTCGAGTTTTACTCGGATGTTCTCGGTGCAAAGTTGGTCGCTATGTACTGGATGCACAATGTCGACGGCTACTTCCACGCATTTATGCATCTGAATGACACTTGCTCCGTGGCGTTCGTGCAATGCCCCGGTATCGAAGACATAAAACCGCAATATGGGATCTCCCACGCGGGTAATGTACTTAACTCAGCCGCGGCCGGGGTAGTACAACATATCGCGTTCAACGTCGATACGGAGGAAGAACTTCTCGCCATGCGGGACCGCATCCGTTCCCGCAAAGTCCGCGTACTCGGTCCACTCGACCACGGCTTCTGTAAATCAATCTATTTTGGCGGGCCGGATAATACAGTCCTGGAAATATCGACCTCCGAGGGAGAAGCCATCAACGCACAGGCATGGATCGATCCGGAGGTAGTTGAGTTGTGCGGTATATCCGATCAGGAGTTGGCGCAATATAAAAATCCGGCCGAGTACTTAAATGCCGGCGACCCGGTTCCGCAACCCTCCGCAGAAGAATGCAGATTCCAGTACATCAACATGGATGAGGGGCTCACTGGCGCTTTCGAAATGCCGGACGATGCGGTCACAGCCGAGTTGAGCGAGAATACACCACCGGTACAAGTAGAAGCGGCCTGACAGACGATTCTACCGGCTCCTCAGATATAACCTTAAATGGGTGAATACGGGAAGTTACTTTTATAATAATCTGCTCATTTAAGGGCGTGTGAGATGCTGAGGAAGTTAAATCAATTACCTGCTTTGATTTAGCTTAATTGCCATAAGGTCTGCAAAGTCATGGACTCCGGTTCGATTCCGGCTTCACCTCCATTCCTGATTGGTTTTCTGTTGTAATATCACCTGTAAGCCCGGGTGGTGGAATTGGTAGACACAAGGGACTTAAGTAAATTGAGCAACCAGGCTGGAAACACCTGGTGTGAATGGAGTCAAATTCGGGGAAACCTCAACTTATAATGATGGTGGTAATCCCGAGCTAAGCCTTAGGGCGTTTTTTACTTCATATTTGCCTAGCTTTATGCTAACGCCATATAGGAAAGTGTAGAGACTTGACGGCTCCTGCCTAAGTTGTAGGGTGATTCCACCGTACAATATGGTAAAGAGAAAGTCCAGACCACAAATGCGGTTTAAGTGATGCAGCAGCGAAAGCTGTAGTTGGTATGAAAATCCCTCGGCTTTACGGCCGTGCCGGTTCGAGTCCGGCCCCGGGCACCAAGCGAAAAATGATTTAACCTGAATACCCGAAAGATGAGAGTCAAGTATATAACCGGCACGGCCGGGCCGTGGGCTGATGAAAACCTTCCCTGGTTTTCACCCTGCGGGCGGACTGAAGTCCGTCCAAATCTGTTCCCGACAGATTTGTCGAGTCCGGCCCCGGGCACCAAGCGAAAAATGATTTAACCTGAATACCCGAAAGACAAGTCAAACGATATTGAATCTATTTTCTGAAGTCGCAGAACCAATTCTTCAGCAAATCACTACGCTTAACCTTCAAATAGAACAACTCGCCAAAGCCCGCGACCTCCTCCTGCCACGCCTGATGAACGGAGAAATCACCGCATGACCACCCGCGCCCCGGTCAACCCCGATCTGCTCGACTGGGCCCTGGAACGCGCCGGCGTGAGTGCTGATACGCTGGCAGGTAAATTCCCGAAGCTGCACGAGTGGCTGAGGGGCGAGCTGGCGCCGACCTTGAAGCAACTGGAGGCCTTCGCGAACGCGACGCATACCGCCGTCGGCCTGTTGTTTCTGCCGCAACCGCCGGAGGAGCCTCTACCGATTCCGGATTTCCGCATCCTGCCGGAGGCGCAACTGTCGCGGCCCTCTGCCTCCCTGCTCGATACCATCTATCTCTGTCAGCAACGCCAGGCCTGGTATCGGGATCATCAGCATCTTTACGGCGCGGAGTCGCTCGCTTTCGTGGGCGCCGCCTCAGTGACGGATGAGGTGGCCGATATTGCCGCCGGAATTGCCCACACCATCGGCTTCGATCTCACCGAACGGGGACAGCTACCCAACTGGTCGGAGGCACTGCGTCGCCTTATTGCACAAATTGAAGAGGCCGGCGTGCTGGTGATGGTCAGCGGTGTAGTGGGCAGCAACACCCATCGCCCGTTGCGTGTGGAGGAGTTCCGGGGATTCGTGCTCGCCGATGCGCTGGCACCGCTGATCTTCATTAACGGCAAGGATAGCAAGGCGGCGCAGATGTTTACCCTGGCCCATGAACTGGCACACCTCTGGCTTGGCGAAAGCGGTGTGTCCGATGCTCAGGCAGCCACCCGGCCCGATGAAGAAACGGAACGCTGGTGCAACGCGGTGGCGGCGGAGTTGCTGGTTCCGCTGGAGTCACTGCGCGAGATCTATCAACCGGATCAGGCGTTACAGGTAGAAATGCAGCGTCTGGCCCGCTGGTTCAAGGTCAGCACCCTGGTCATTGTCCGCCGCCTGTTCGACCTGGGTGTATTTGATGAAGAAACCCTGTGGCGCACCTACCACGAAGAGCTGGAGCGGGTGAAGGCCCTGACGACACGCGACAGCGGTGGTGGCGATTTCTACAACAGCCTGGGCGCGCGGGTCAGCAAGCGTTTCGCCTCGGCCGTGGTGGGCAGCACGCTGGAGGGGCAAACCGCGTTTACCGATGCCTTCAGGATGCTGGGGATCAAAAAGAGCGCCAC
>JBHHYN010000185.1:0-3812 GCA_046757565.1 Gammaproteobacteria bacterium
ACGGGCTACTGTTTATATATCAACCCACAGATTCTGCTGAAGACCCAAAAATATTTACATATCCCTGATTGAAACTTTTATAACCGTCGAATCAATCAGGAATTAGTCAGCCGTACTATTTTCTTCTGCCACTGATTGATATGGCATATAATGATAATTTTGAGTGTATTGATTCATGAGTTTGCTGTTCTAACCTTGAGACAGGTTCTAACAGGTTGGGTGATACCAGACGTTATCTGAATGATTGATTTTGGACTGTTAAGCAACTTAACAGGGACACTGCTTTTTTTAATCCTGACAGGATTGCTCTGGATCAATTGGCGCGGCCAATTGATGGGGGGGCTGTTAATCCTCTGCGGGATAACCTCTTTGCTGTTTTTCGCGGCGATTGCTTATAACGCCGCATCAGGGGCGGTCTCGCTGGCGGCCATACGCATCCTGGAACTGTTGCGCGATGTCTCATGGCTGGTACTGCTGAACAGGATCATCCGGTTCCAGCCTGATGCGCGCACATCATATAACCGCAGGCTGGTTTTACCGGCGACGATCGCCGGCCTTGCCTTGGTCATGACCCTGGGCATTATCCTCTCTTACAACCTGGTTCCCTTGCCCCGGCCCGGTTTCCTCGGTGTTGATACACTCTATTACGGCTATTTACTCATTTCCCTGACAGGGCTGGTCCTGATCGAACAGATCTACAGGCATACCAAACCAGCCCACCGCTGGGCAATCCGGTACTTCTGTTTCGGATTGGGCGGTATCTTCCTCTACGACTTCCTGCTCTATTCCGACGCGGTATTGTTCAAACGTGTCAATCCGGATCTCTGGTTTGCCCGCGGCGCCGTCAACGCATTGTGCGTTCCCTTGATTGTGGTCTCCATCAGAAGGATCCGTGAATGGAAGATGGAATTGTTCATCTCCCGGCACGTTATCTTTCAGAGTTCCATAATGCTGATGGCGGGTCTTTATCTCAGTTTTATGGCGGTGTCCGGATACTACGTACGGGTCTTCGGTGGCACCTGGGGCGGTGCGTTACAGACGGTTTTCTGGTTTGCGGCCCTAATGGGCCTGGTCGTCCTTCTGTTTTCTTCCGATCTACGAGCCCGGATCAGGATATTTTTAGTCAAGCATTTTTATGAAAATAAATATGACTATCGGGAAGAGTGGCTTGGCTTCACCCGCATGCTGGCTGAAAACAGGGGAGATAAGAACGTCTATGCAAATATCATCAGGGCCTTTGCCGACATGATGAACTGCCGCGGCGGGGCCATGTGGCTGGCCGATAATGATATGCAGTGTTATCGATGCGTTGGAGAGTTACATTTACATGAAGCCATGCAACAGCACGTCCCTTCGGAATCGGACCTCATCAAATATCTCGTTGAGACCCGATGGGTCATTAACCTTGATGATTACAAGACCTCCCCCCGCCATTACAGGGATCTGCAGTTGCCCGCGTGGCTGGTGGAGATTCCGAACGTTTCCCTGATCATTCCATTAATCAGCGAAGAAGAACTGATCGGTTTTATTCTGTTGACACAATCGGACATCAATACCACATTTAACTGGGAAGACTATGATTTACTGAAAACCATGGGGCAGCAGACAGCCGGCTACATCGCTTTGCTGATAACGACGGAAAATCTGGCCGAGGCCAAGCAATTCGAGGCATTTAACCGCCTCTCAGCGTACGTGGTACACGATATAAAAAATATGGTGGCGCAACTGTCACTAATCTGTACCAATGCAAAAAAGTTCAAGGATAATCCGGAATTCCTGGAGGACGCCTTTGATACCATAGAAAACGCCATCACGAAAATGAACCGCCTTACCAGAAGTCTGAAAAAAGGGGCATGGCAGGATTACAGTTCCCGGGAATATGTCGATGTGGGTGAAGTGATAAGCTGGGTGATTAAAATGCGAGCAGCGGATGCCCCGGCGCCGCGCATGGAAGCGCCCACATCACCGTTGCTGGTACACGCCGAAAGAGACAGACTGGCTGCAGTGATGGATCACCTGGTCCAGAATGCCCAGGAAGCGACACCGGCCGATGGAGAAGTGGAATTGTCAGTGAATCCCCAGCAGGAGCGGGTGGTGATTACCATCAGCGACAACGGTTGCGGCATGGATGAAGAATTCATCAGGGAACGGTTATTTAAACCCTTCGATACGACCAAGGGCAATGCAGGCATGGGCATTGGTGTGTATGAGAGTCGTGAAGTAATAAAGAACCTGGGTGGAAGTCTCGATGTAGAAAGCAAACCCGGTGAAGGGACGCTATTTACCATCCGTCTTCCCCTCGCCGCAGACAAAGAGATTTCCAGGCAGGGCGCCCTGCAGGAGGCGCTGAAATGAGTCAAGCCGGCAGCAAGCGAAGAAAGTTATTGATTGTCGAGGACGACACCGGTCTGCAGAAACAGCTCAAGTGGTATTTTTCCGATTACGACGTGTCTGTCGTGGGGGACCGCGAGAGCGCCCTGAAACGCCTGCAGGAAGACCAGACACCCGTCATTATCCTGGACTTGGGCCTGCCGCCGGATATCGCCAATGCCTCGGAGGGACTGGCGGCTCTGGAGCAGATCCTGGCCATGTCCCCCGAATCCAAAGTGATTGTGGTAACGGGAAATGATGAACATGAGAATGCGCTGGCATCCGTTCGTCTCGGCGCCTACGATTTTTATCAAAAACCGGTAGAACCCGAGATCCTGGGCCTGATTATCGATCGTGCCTACCGTCTGCATGCAATCGAACAGGAGAACAAGAGGCTGGTTGAAGAGCGGGGCAAAACCCCGCTGCAGGGCATTATCGCAACCAGTCCGGCCATGCTCGCTGTCTGCGATACCGTAAGCAAGATCGCGCCGACAGATGTCACCGTGCTGTTACTTGGGGAGAGCGGCACCGGCAAAGAGTTACTGGCCCGGGCAGTGCATGAGATGGGACTGAGAAAAGATGGCGCCTTTATTGCCATCAACTGCGCGGCAATCCCTGAGAACCTCCTGGAGAGTGAACTGTTCGGCTATGAAAAAGGCGCTTTTACCGGCGCCGCCAAGCAGACCCTGGGGAAGATAGAATACGCAAACGGCGGCACACTGTTCCTCGATGAGGTGGGTGACTTGCCCCTGTCTCTGCAGGCCAAACTGTTACGATTTATCCAGGAGAGGGTGATTGAACGTATCGGCGGACGCCGGGAGATCCCGGTTGATGTCCGCATCGTCTGCGCCACGCATCAGGACCTGACCGGAAAAATCGCATCCGGAGAGTTTCGGGAAGATCTCTATTACCGCATCAGCGAGATCAGTATAGATATCCCGCCCTTGCGGGATCGTCCCGACGATGCGGTGTTGCTGGCTCATCACTTCTTGAAACTGTACCAGGGGGCGCGAGGCGGGAAGGCAAAGCGGTTCAGTGAGGAAGCATTGTCCATGATCACGGAGCATGACTGGCCGGGCAACGCGCGGCAACTGGAAAACATGGTCAAGCGGGCGACCGTTATGGCCGAATCGGAACAGATAGAGGCGGCCGATTTGGGATTCACCCCGCAGCAGGGTACGCATGGGGTGGTGTTGGATCTGAAGACGGCCCGGGACCGGGCTGAAAAAGAGGCAGTGAAAAATGCCCTGGATAGCTGTCAGGGCAGGATAACCCAGGCAGCCAAACTGCTCGGAATAAGCCGGCCTACACTGTACGATTTAGTTGAGAGACACGGCTTAAAATAGATGGTACTGATTACCGTAGTTTATAAAACATAAGATCCCTCGGTTCACTGCGTTCACCTCGGGATGACATGCATCTGTCATTACGGGCCCTGTCCC
>JBHHYN010000186.1:0-3786 GCA_046757565.1 Gammaproteobacteria bacterium
TTTTATTCAAAAGTCTTTCTTGTTAACCCACAGATTCTGCTGAAGAGCCAATTTTAAAAACGCCAGACAAGCAGCGCCTGCACGGCGTTCTCGTTGGTGCCCGATTCGCCCTGCTTGTTGATCCAGAACTGCCATTCAATACCCGTATAGAGCTGATCGGGTTTGTGGTATAACGCATAGCCCAGGTCGTAACGAAACTGGGGTTGCCCCAGCACCCACCAGCTTACACGTTTTCCAAATTCATTATGCCGGGTCCCGGCATACTCCACGTGCCCGAAGAGCAGGAAGCGCGCGCCACCGAGCTGGAACGGCCGGGACCAGTCTACATCGATATTCACGCTGTTCGTCTGTTTTGGGGCGCCACCCTGACCGGCACCGCTACTGCCATCGAGAAAGGCCAGGATATCGGTGTTCAAGGAGCGGAAACCGGGCACCTCCCATGACAGCCGTATGCCCGGCAGGTATTTTCTGATTTCGTCATCAAAAGACCCGTTAAACCCGATTCTTAACCCGATATCACGGATCGGACCCCAGCCTATTTTTCTGTGGCTGAGCTTGCCGAGGCTGAGACCCGCATAGATTTCGCTGTAGACATCAGTATTACCGCCCTCGATACTCTGCAGATCCGTGAAAAAAAATACATCTGCGGGTCCCCAGAGACTCACGTGATGCAGCGTCGTGATAAATGTGTCGAGGTTGCCACCTCCCTGAAAGTCCGGATTTTTCAGCGATCCATATTGCAGGTGGATCTCGGTTAGGCTCCAGTCGGGTCCTGCTGTTGCCTGTATCGGAGCAATCATCAGCGCCATGGCAAGGAGGAGTTCCGGTAAATACGGTTGTCCCGGTGCTTTGCATCCGTTTCCCGGCACACTCCAGGGCTGTTTGGCGGAGGATAGCAAGGAAACGCAGTAAACGTTTTCTGCCACAGTTCGCACTTTAAGAAGAGCATCCAAAGTTTCAGGGTCAAGTGGCGCTGTCGATATCCAGTAATACACCGGGATCCGGCATGTCGACTTCGGCCACGACCTCACTGTACTCGCGGATCAGCTGGCGGGCGCCCGTATCGCCGCTGAGTCCGGACATCTCCTCCAGGAAGCGGCGCGACCACAGCACCGGGTTGCCATGCTTGCCGTTATGGATCGGGACACAGATCTCATGGCCTTCAATCGGATCGAACGCGTCGATGAGACGATTGATATGTTGTGACGTCACCTTGGGCATGTCTGAGAGACAGATGATGACGGCGTTGGCATCGGAGCCGACGGTGGCAATACCTGCTGCAAGGGAGGTGCTCATGCCCCGGGCGTAATCAGGGTTGTAGACGGTGCGCAGGGACTCACCCTGCAGCACCGCCTCGATACGTTCGTGTTGATGTCCGGTCACGACAATGACCTCAGTGACCCGGGAGCCGAGTGCGGCGTTCACGGCATGGGCCACCATGGGCAAGCCGTCGATATCCATCAACAGTTTATTGATGTCACCAGTTCGGCTCGATGTGCCGGCGGCCAACACAATGGCGGTGATACGGTGCTGATCGCCGTGGCCGGCGGGTGCAGCGTCACCGCGTTCTTCCACACGCGATTGTGGCCGGGTGCTGATGTCCTTAAGCAGGCCGCCCAGGCCCATGCGCATGATATCTTTCGCCGTCACCGGGATATCGGCCAGCAGCCGTTCCAGCACCCAGTCGAAACCGTTCAGCTTGGGAGAACGGGCACAGCCTGGCAGGCCCAGGATCGGCCGCTCGCCCCGCCTTGCCAGCAACAACAGGTTACCGGGATCTACCGGCATCCCGAAATGAACGATCTCGCCGCCCGCCTTGACGATTGCGCTGGGGATGACATCGCGCCGATCAATGATGGCCGAAGCCCCGGATAAGATGACCATGTCCACCCCTGCATTGATATGTTTTTCAATGGCCCCGGCGATCTCCTGTTCGTCGTGACTGCAACGGACCTCTCCGGTGATGCGGCCCTGCAAACGCTGCAGCCGCTGGGTCAGCACCCGGCTGGTTTTATCCAATACGGATGTTTTTCCGCCCGGCAAGCGACTCTGTATAAACCCGATTTTTTTCCCTGGGAACGGGGCAAGCTGAACCAGCGGGGCGTGTTCACGGGCAAGCTGCAGACATGTCTGTAAGTGCTGCTCGCGCACTGCGAACGGGATGACTTTCACCGTTGCCACGAGCTGTTGCGGGGTGATCACTGAAAAGGGGGGCAGGGTGGCGATGGTGAGCGATTCGTCTACCAGATTAATGCTATGCAGCGCCTGTTGGTCCAATATCAATAGGCCTGCGGTGGAGGCGCGCAGGTTACAACGGCCGGTAAACGGTGTCGTGGTCTCGATGTGCCGTCCGCCCAGCGCCTGCGCCAGATTCCCGGCAGCGTAGTCTTCCGCTACATCGCCTGGCTCCAGGCAGGCGACGACAATGGTTTCATGCCCGCCCGCTTCCAATGCGGCAATGTCCTCCCCGGTCAATACATGACCTTTCTTGAGTGTCCTGTTATCAAGTTTGATGCTGTGGGCAAGGAGTGTGTGTTCGGTCTGGTCAACAGCACGGCGCTCGAACAGCATCACTTCCTGCTCCCGTACAGGCATTGCGTGATCTCAGCCATGATTGCCACGGCGATCTCCGCGGGAGAATGTGCACCGATGGCGAGTCCGATGGGTCCATGGATGCGCGCCTGCTGCGCCTCTGAATAATTCAGTTTTTCCAGGCGCCTGTGTCTGGCCTGTTGGGTCTTGTTACTGCCGAGTGCACCGATATAAAACGTCTCCGAGTCCAGTGCGGCGGCCAGGGCCGGATCATCGAGCTTCGGATCATGGGTGAGCGTCACAACAGCGCTACGGGCATCAGGCTGCAGGATCTGCATGGCTTTGTCCGGCCAGTCGGTCATCACCGTCACCTGGGGGAAACGGGCGTCGCTGGCAAACGCCGTGCGTGGATCCACCACGGTGACCTGATAGTTGCACAAGCTGGCCAGGGAGACCAGGACCTGGGCGATGTGTACCGCTCCGACAATGATCATGCGCAGGGGCGGGTTGAAAGGTTGGAAAAATATCTCTTCATCACCGTGCTGGAACGACTGGCAACGATCACTCTGTATTGCCTTGATGGCCAGCTCCTGCTGTTCCGGCATAAGCGCGGCCCCGTAGGTTGCGCCATCGGAGTAGTACAGGGACTGCTGCCCGGATTGCAGACAGGTTACCAGCGCCAGCGGCTGTTTGTTTTGACGCGCTCTGTTTAATCGGTGTAGTAATTCTTTATGCATTAGCCGTTAGTCGCCTGGTTTGCTATGGGGCCTGGGTGCTTCAGGGTCACTCCGGACGGAGAACTGCTTTAACTGCCTGGCCCGCGGTGTCCGTGACCGGTTCCACGTAGATCCTGATTTTTCCACCGCAGGCCAAACCGACTTCCCACGCCATCTCATTGGTGACACCGAATTCAAGTACACGCGCTTGTCCGCTACGGATGACCTCCATGGCCTCGGTGATTACGGCTCCTTCCACGCATCCCCCGGATACTGACCCCTGAAAAGCACCCTCTATATCTACGACCAGTTGACTGCCACTAGGCCGTGGCGATGAGCCCCAGGTTTTGACAACCGTCGCAATGGCAATGCGTCTGCCCTCATCCAGCCAGTTATCTGCGACGTTCAGGATGTCTTCATGTGCTTCATTCATGGTTTGGCAAAATCTGTAATCGGATCACTGTGTCAATCTGATGGTAAAAGATTTGGGTCTTCAGCAGAATCTGTGGGTTGATATATAAACAGTAGCCCGTCATTC
>JBHHYN010000187.1:0-3683 GCA_046757565.1 Gammaproteobacteria bacterium
AGGGGACTGAAAATCCCTGTGTCGGTGGTTCAATTCCTCCCCTGGCCACCATTTCAATCAATAAGTTATCTGTGCTTGTAATTAAATACGTTAGTGCAATGTGTAATTTTGGTGTATTTAACAGGCCGGAGTGATTTAATTTTGACCAGTCATTTTTAATCATTTAATTGCTCCATAACCCATATTTCACTTAATTGCTTGCCGGCCTTCTATTCCGCTTGACGTAATATGTGTGGTATAATAGTCTAGATTAATGATAAGGACATTTCGCTGCAAGGATACGGAAGACTTGTTTAATGATTTCAATGTTTACCGTTTCATAACATTGAACGTGTTGCACGGCGTAAACTGCTTTATTTGCACCAAGCCAGAAATCTGAACGATCTTCGTTCTCCACCCGGCAACCGGCTTGAGCAGCTCAAAAGTAAACGCAAGGGACAATACAGTATTCGTATCAATAACCAATGGCGGATATGCTTTCGTTGGATTAAAGGCGATGCCCTTGATGTTGAAATTGTCGATTATCATTAAAAGGTGTTTTCATGAGAAAAAAACTGCTTGATCCCATACATCCTGGAGAGATCCTTTTAGAGGATTTTTTGAAACCGATGGATATCAGCATAAACCGCCTTGCGCGTGAGATTGCCGTACCACCTGGCCGGGTCAGCGAGATTGTCAATGGGAAGCGCAGCATTACTGCTGACACGGCGCTACGTTTGGGAAAATATTTTTCCGTCTCTCCTAAATTATGGCTTGGACTTCAGTCTGATTATGATTTACGGGTTGCACAAAGAACAATCGGTTCTGAAATAGAAAAGCGAGTACATGCCCATACAGCGTAAGACTTCATCTGGAAAATTAGGATCAGCCAATAAGCCTGGCTAATCTGGTGGGCGGGACTCTGGAGGAAGTCGAGCCGCATGGCACGACCATAAAAGGCCAGATTACTCAAGCGGTTGGATAAGGCACCACTTGATAACCTGGGTGACTGGAACTTCGTTGGTGATGGAGTGTTTGAGTTAAGGGAACATTTCAATAAAGGCTTCCGTATTTATTACGGCATGGAGAAACCCACAGTAATTTTGCTTGTTTGCGGTGGCGGTAAATCTACACAAGCAAAAGATATCAGGAAGGCAAAGCAATATTGGCAGGAATACAGAGAAGGCTATTAAAGATGCGTGCAACTGATTACAAAACCAGTGATTATTTAAATACTTTGGAAGACATCACCGCCTATCTCAATGAAGTTCTGGAAGAGGATGATCCAAAACTGTTGATGTTGGCCCTCAGGAATGTTGCCGATGCCAGGGGCGGGATATCCGCCCTGGCTGAACAAACGGGAATGAATCGTGAAAGCCTGTATAAAACCCTGTCTGGGAACCGGAACCCTGGAATCGAAACACTTAACGCGATATTGCACGCTTTCAATTTGCGATTATCAGTTACCACCAATTAATATCATATCGGGGGCGTATCCCCATATATCCCTTGTCAGGAATCAGTTGTTATTAGTCAATCATCATTTGTCTTGATTTTGAAATGATCTTCGTTTACCACCCGATAACCGGCCTGAGCAGCTAAAAAGATAAGTGATCATCCATTGCACCAAGAAACTCGCTGCCAAATTAGCGAAGGTATCCACAGTATCACTTAATGAAGATAGCCCGCTGGGTAGCTGGCATGCCCATCTTTATACCATCGATCATCGACAATGCGTCCTGTTCTGTCATGATGCCAGCCGTTATGTCTTGTTTTTACCGGGTTTACGCAAGGAACATTTTGCCGAACTCGGCAGCAAACGGTTCCGGGAATTGTATTTCGCGACACTCCAGGCCATGGGTTGTCCGCAGACCCGGATCAGACGGGTTGAGCTCAGCCTGGGATCGGTCCGTTATGACACCGCTACTGATCGATCTGTGCAGGGCTCCATGCGGGTCGCGCGCCGGGATCTTGATGCCTGTTTGATGCGCGTGCCCAATGTGCTCGACCTCGATCCCCTTGCCGTATCCTGCGACCTCAATCACCGGCCCGCCACGGTGAAGGGCGTCTGGATTTGGCCCGACAAAATGATGTTGGAAGCGGTGGCCGCGATCTGAAACACCGCGGTTCCAGCTTAGAAGAATTTGAGGATCCACAGGAGTCAAATTTTGCATTATATAGTTATTAATTTTTATAAGGGAACTCTGTTGTCCGCTCAATAGGGGAAAAAGGTCAGGTTTTGCATTCCAACATACGTAGAGAATCCATCAGGGACAGATCCTGCTTTTTAACTCAAGCAAGTCATGAGATTGATACATATTGTGTATTGTTGGATCGAACACATTGCATGAGCTTATCTGGGGTTATTTTAGTATGTTAATAATGCAGAAATTCGCTGAATCACAGAATATCTGTGCATGCATTGAGTATAGTGGTTTCTGAACGTCCTTAATGTGCTTCGAACAAGAAAATTAGTTCAATATGATTGATCGTTACGACACGTCATCCAGACCGGAAGGACAATATCAGCCGGGATCTGATTGCAAGGTATTACTCAACAAGTTGGGAATTACGGATCCGGATGAAATGGACAACCTTGAGTTCGACCTGTTGGCTGATTTGGAAGATCAATTGTTCAATGAAATCCAGTTGGATTCTCAATTAAGTGTCGAAGATTTATGTCAATGGCACTCCCGCTGGTTGGGGGAGCGTTTATGAATGGGCGGGGAAATATCGTTCTGTCATTCTCACAAAAGATGGATTCGTTTTTGCCGCTGCTCATCTTATTCCGAAATTATTAGGCGAGTATGAAGAAAAGTATCTCCGCGCGTATACGCCCTGCGAGGGAATGGAAAAGCCGACGCTAATTGAAGCACTCTCCGTGTGTCATGTCGAATTCATAATTATTTATCCCTTCAGGGGAGGGATCGGCCGTTTGGTCAGGTTGCTTGCCACAGTCATGGCGTTGCAGGCAAACATGCCGCCGTTAGACTTTGCAGTGTTGGAGTCAGACAAGGAACGCTATGTTTCGGCAATCCATGCCGGTCATGCAGGAAGTTATGACCCTATGAGGCTGCTTTTTGACGAGATTTTGAAGTCTTCCCTGGCGTAGTTTTCTCCAGGCGACTGTCTTGATAACGAGTGACGTAGATTTGTGAGGGTTTGCCTGTTTCCACCGAGGTTGATGAGGCCAGATTTCTGGCCACCCATTGACCAGATGTCGCACCTTTCAAGAAGCGGTTTGCCGCAGAAAGAGTTTTCGTTTTCATAGCGTGCATTATAACTGTAATCGATGCATCATGAAAATGATTGTATGACAATAAAACCATTTGAAACAATGAGTTATAAATTAGGTTCAGAGATCGAAGTAGCTCGATAGTCCTGAACGTTATGCCGGGCTGAAATGAAAAAGGAATCATAAGATTCACAACCTCTGCACCCCGCTGATCCCGGTCTGTTCTACTCTGATTACTGCTTACTCAACGGATGCGCACAGCACCTAAATGGTGCATGGCAGCAATCCGTGCCCTGATTTTATTTAAGAGACAGCGTTCAGCAGGCAGGGATAGTCTATTAAAATATATATGATCAATGGGTTGTGTATTTAAGTGTTTGCCAGAAAAATTACAATATCTCACTGTGGTGAGGCGGGGAATGACGGTATTTATGACTTGAATCCGCCTCTCTATTTAATCAGTTTTTAT
>JBHHYN010000188.1:0-3677 GCA_046757565.1 Gammaproteobacteria bacterium
GTTTTTATTCAAAAGTCTTTCTTGTTAACCCACAGATTCTGCTGAAGAGCCAAAGATTTTTGATGTTTTTGCCGGAAACTGCGGACTGCAACGATTAAAAAATTTGTAGGTGTAAGTTCATTATATACTTTGTTAAGAGGTTAACATCCATCGCGCAGTGATTTTATGCGTCCTGCAGCTGTTTCGTGTATCATACCAATCGTGTTATACCCCGGCCAGAGAGGGAAACTGTTTCTCTGGTCGGCAGCTTGCGGATCGATAAAGGTACCTTGCCCGGGAATTGGAGAACTCTTTATGCCAGGTGTTAAAAAACGACACCGTGACGAAATTGAAATTGAGAATGCCGTTATCCGTTTTGCAGGGGATTCCGGTGACGGCATCCAGGTCACGGGTTCGATGTTTACCAGTGAATCTGCCGTATTAGGCTACGATGTCAGTACCCTGCCGGATTACCCGGCGGAAATCAGGGCACCGGTGGGGACGTTACCCGGTGTCAGCAGTTTTCAGCTGAATTTCAGCTCTTATGATATCTATACCCCCGGCGATCAACCGGATGTCCTGGTGGCGCTCAATCCCGCGGCGCTCAAGGTCAATTTGAAAGACCTGGTGCATGGCGGCACCATTATTCTTAACAGCGATTCGTTCACCCACCATGATCTGGCCCGGGCGTATTATGATAACGACCCCCGGGACGATGGAACGCTATCAGGATACCAGGTCTATCCTATCCCTATCAGCTCCCTGACCCTCGGCGCCGTGGAATCCGCCGGACTTGGTAAAAAGCAGGCAACGTTGTGCAGGAACATGTTTACTCTGGGTATCGTATCATGGCTGTTTGATCGTTCCATCGATCCGATCAATGACTATATTGATCAACGTTACGGCAAGGCTCAGCCGGAGATGGCAGAGGCCAATAAACTCGCTCTTCAGGCAGGTTTTAACTATGCGGATACGGTAGAACTGTTCACCGGCAAGTATCATCTGAGCCCGGCAAAATTACCCCCAGGAACGTATCGCCGGGTGACCGGAAATGAGGCGACGGCCCTGGGAGTCCTGGCCGCATCGGAATTAAGCGGACGGCCTCTGTTCTACTCCTCTTATCCCATTACACCCGCCAGCGACATACTCCATGAGTTATCCAGGTTACGCCATTTCGGTGTCCGTACCTTGCAGGCGGAAGACGAGATTGCTGCCATGGGGATTGCCATTGGCGCGGCATATGGAGGCTCCCTCGGTCTTACCGGCACCAGCGGCCCGGGGATGTCCCTGAAGTCGGAAGCAATCGGCCTGGCAGTCATGACCGAATTGCCCGTGGTCATTATCAATGTTCAGAGGGGAGGACCTTCGACGGGACTGCCCACGAAAACGGAACAGGCGGATTTGCTGCAGGCGATGTTCGGTCGTAATGGCGAATGCCCTCTGGCGATTGTTGCACCGGAGAGTCCCGCCGACTGTTTTAATATGGCCCTTGAGGCATTTCGTATTGCCGTGAAATACATGACCCCGGTGATTTATCTTTCTGATGGTTATCTGGCGAATGGTTCAGAACCCTGGCGTATCCCCCGGCAGGATGAATTGCCGGAATTTGAAATAAAATCTCATACAGACAGAAATCATCCCATGCCCTATGCGCGCGATCCCGGCACACTGGCCCGGCACTGGATCATCCCCGGCACACCAGGTCTTGAACACAGAATTGGTGGACTGGAAAAAGAGGATGTGACAGGAGAAGTCAGCTACGATTCAGACAACCATGAAAAAATGGTGCAACTACGCGCAGAAAAAATACACCACATCAGTAATGATATTCCCGCCATCGAAGTACATGGGCCGGAGCAAGGGGAACTGCTGGTGTTGGGATGGGGGAGTACCGCCGGGGCCATTCGCCATGCGGTAGAAAACGCAGGGAAACGCGGGTTATCAGTGGCGTCGGCCCATCTGCGCTATTTGAACCCCTGGCCCACTAATTTGGGAGAGGTCCTGTGTCACTATAACAAGGTGTTGCTTCCAGAGCTTAATTCCGGACAATTGCGCCTGCTGTTGCGGGCCGAGTTTCTGGTAGATATCATTGGACTCAATAAAATCAAGGGTAAACCGTTTCTGACCATAGAGATTGAGCAGAAGATTGACGAGATCATGGGAGTAGCTGCTGCTGCCTGATCCGGCAACGAATGAGGATTGGATAAATGAAACAGTGACTATCTGTGAGTGAAAGCGATGAGCATGAATGAACAATCTGTGGAACTGGAGCGTTACGAGAGAAAGGACTTCGAGTCTGACGCAGATGTGCGCTGGTGCCCGGGATGCGGCGATTACTCCATCCTCGCACAGGTACAGCGTGTCATGCCCGCGATCTGCCGGGAGATGCAGATCCCCAGAGAAAATATTGTGTTTATCTCCGGTATCGGTTGTTCCAGCCGTTTCCCTTATTACATGAACACCTATGGGTTCCATACCATCCATGGCCGTGCGCCGACGATCGCAACCGGGCTTCGTATAAGCCGGCCGGATCTCCAGGTATGGGTTGTCACCGGTGACGGCGACGGACTGAGTATCGGCACCAATCACCTGATTCATTGTCTGCGGCGTAATATTGATATCAAAATTTTACTATTCAATAACCGTATCTACGGATTGACCAAGGGGCAATATTCTCCTACATCAAAAATAGGAAAAAAAACCAAATCCAGTCCGATGGGCACTCTGGCAACGCCCATTAATCCCCTTTACACCGCTATCGCCTCTGAAGCGACATTCGTTGCACGCGCCATCGCCACCGATTCAAAGCGGCTTCAGGGTATCCTGCTGAAAGCGGCCAGGCATCGTGGCGCCGCATTCGTCGAGATCCTGCAGAATTGTAACGTTTTCAATGATGGGGCCTTCCATTCATTTGCCGACAAGTCCGTACGCGATGAACGAACCCTCTATCTGGAAGACGGTAAGCCACTGATATTCGGTAAGGATCGGGAGAAGGCGATTAAACTCCATGGCGGTAATGTGGGCCTGGCGTTTGACATTGTAAACCGGCATGAAGTGCCGGAGAAGAAACTTGTTACCCATAATGAAAGCGCAGATCCGAATTACCTGGCCCGGCAATTGGCTTGTCTCGATGAGGAAAAATATCCGGTACCGCTAGGTGTCTTTCGCAACATTCGTAAACCGCTCTTTGGTAAACTTTTGTCCGAGCAGATTGAACACGCCATTCAGACACAGGGGCACGGCAAGTTAATGGATCACCTCCATGCAACGGATACCTGGGAAGTTAAATAAATGAATGCCGAGCGTATCTGGTACTATTTCCACATGGGATGGTGAAGTTCAGGAAACGTAAAACATTGAATATTGAACCTTATTTATATAAGGCGGTCCATGCCGTTCTGGTCCCGGCACCCGCTTCCATTGCTGCCGCTGCTCCCTTCCGGGCCTGACGGGGTTCACAACTTCGCGCCGCGGGGAGACCGGCACAGACCACCGTAACGAATGGTATCAATATATAATCAGGGCATCACTGTTTTTTATCAGCAGGCCATTTCACGGTCGTTCAGGCAGTGCCCTTGTCATAAACCCTGAACGTTGAACCTTGAACCCTGAACGTTGAACGTTGAACGTTGAACCTTAAACCTTAGGCTCTTCAGCAGAATCTGTGGGTTAACAAGAAAGACTTTTGAATAAAAACT
>JBHHYN010000189.1:0-3643 GCA_046757565.1 Gammaproteobacteria bacterium
GGTGCTGCCCTTCGCCCAGGGTCAGCGGCTGCGCATAGTCGGTGTCGAAGACGTATTACTGGCGGCCGGCGATAATCTTTCGGAGGTCGCCTCATTCATCCATGACACCATGGCGGCCAAGGCCAACGAACTCAATGCCCGGTTGCCGAACGTGCAGGTGGTGTTTCGTTACCCCCTGCGACAGGCCAATGATCTGTGGATCGAGGCCGGGCTGGACAAGCATCTTTCCCTGCGCCGCATTTTCGACTCTCCCCCCAGACAGGTGGACCGGTCAGGGAACGAGTTTTACTTTGTGGGGTTTAATCTGACATGAGTGAACCGGCAGCAAAATACGAAATACAAGCCGACGACAAAGTCCGGGTCAGCAACCACCCGGAATGGGGCACAGGTGAAGTGCTGCGGGTGGCCCAGGAAATGGGTGTCTATCAGGCCAAGGTGTTGTTCAAGACCGCCGACGGCGAACGGGTCGAAAACCTGCCGCTGGAGTGGCTGGAGAAGACCGCCGATCTGTGGGAACGCCTGGCGGCCGGCGACTATGATGACCCGGAGGCCTATCGCATCAAGCAGATGGCCCTGGACATGGCGTATGCCAACAGCGGCGGTGAACTGACCGCCAGCAAGGTGGATCTGTTGCCGCACCAGATCCTGATGGTGCACGATCTGGTAGGCCAGTCGCCGCGGCGCGTGCTGATCGCCGATGAAGTGGGGTTGGGCAAGACCATCGAGACCGGCATGCTGATCCGCGAGCTGATTGCGCGCAATGAAGCGGCACGCATTCTGATCGTCTGTCCCGCCGGGCTACTCGAGAACTGGCGCCGGGAGCTGGAGGGTTCGTTCCGATTGCATTTCGATATCCTGAACCGGGATTTCAAGGACCACGGATCGGCCGCCTGGGAACGCCATTCCCAGGTCATCGCCTCCATCGACACCTTGAAACAACAGCGCCGCTTGCAGAGACTATTGGCAGCGCCGGTGTGGGATCTGGTTATCTTCGATGAGGCCCATCATATCTCCCGCATCCGCAGCGGCAAGAAGACCGTCGTTACCCAGAACTACAAGCTGGCCGAAGCGCTGAGGACTCATACCCGTGATCTGATCTTCCTGTCGGCTACGCCTCATCAGGGTAATGCCTTTCAGTTCTGGTCCCTGACTCAAATTCTGGATGATCAGCTGTTTCCCAACCCGGAGGCCATTCTCCACCATCGCGGATTGCTGAACCGGGTGATGATCCGCCGTACCAAGCGTGAGGTGACCGATGCCGAAGGCGCGCCGATCTTTCGCCGGCGCCAGGTATACACCGAACGCTTCGCCCTCGGCCCGCGGGAGCGGATTTTCTATGATCAACTGAGCGATTATCTACGGGAAGGTTACAACGCGGCCGGTGTGGGTCAAAAACGCACTACCAATCAACAGCGCGCTATCGGCTTTGTCATGGCGACGTTTCAGAAGATCATGTCGTCGAGCCCGCGCGCTATCCGCCAGGCCCTGCGCCGGAGGCTCCTGGTGTTACTGGCACGCATGCAAATGGAATGGGAAGCCAAACGCCGCAAAGCGCGATCGCCTGAGAAGACAGCCGCTATTGCCGAAGAGGTTCTGAAGCTCCAGGACGAGATGCTTGCGGTCGCCCGGGCGATCCTGGGCGAGGGATCATCCGCGAACAGTGATGCCGAGGCCGTTGTGAACCGTGTCCGCCGCCGTCTGCAAAAACGTGAAGAGCGCCTGGAGGTGACGGAGTGGTCGCTCGATGGCGATGAAGAAGGCGAAGAGGGGGTATTCGCCGAAACCGATATCCCCGATGAGATCCCGACGGTACGCAAGCTGATTGAACTGGTACCGTCAGGCACCGACCGGCGTTTTGAAACCATGGCCAGGGCCCTGAGCGATCTTTCACGGGACAATCCGCACGAACGTTTTGTGATCTTCACCCAGTACCGGGACACCCTGGCGTTTCTTGCCGAAGAACTCTGCAGGATCTTCGGGCATGAGCGTATTGCAACCCTTAAGGGCGGACCGCTCGAAGACAAGATTGCTGCCATGGAATCCTTTTGGCGGGAGGATGGCGCACGGTTTCTGATCTGTACCTCAGCGGGTGGCGAAGGAATTAATCTGCAAATCGGACGCATTCTTTTTAATTACGATCTACCGTGGAATCCCATGGCCGTTGAACAACGCATCGGCCGTATTCATCGCTACGGGCAGCAGGAAACCGTGCAGATTTATAACTTGTTCGCCGAGGATACGGTCGAGGAACGGATTTATGATCTTCTGGATAACAAACTCCAGGAAATTGCCCAGACGATCGGTAAACTGGATGACCAGGGACACGTGCGGGAGGATTTTCGCAGCGAAATACTGGGGTGGTTAGGCAGCCGGCCCGATTATCAGGAGTTGTTCAAGCGTGCATTGCTTGACAGCGACTACCGCCGGACGGAGAAAGAAATCGCCGGGATGATCGACGAGGCCAATCGCGCGCAACAGGCATTAACTTCTTTATCACAGGATTTGACAAGCTTTAACCTGGAAAACTATCGCAGGATTGAAGGGAGACATTCTCTGGAAGAATTGGGGCAATGGGTTCGTTCAGCAGTGCTTCGTTTGGGTGCCGCTGCCATTCCTGAGGGCAAATTCTGGACGCTGCATACGCCCGAATCCCTGCAACGCCGTTATCACCTGGCCCCTAAATACGAGAAGGTATGTTTTGATCGCGCACTTGCCCTGCGAACCCGTGGAAGTGAATTAGCCGGTATTGGTCACCCACTGGTGGATGCGCTCTTAAAAGAAGCTATGGAACCCGGTTTCCAAGGTGAAGTGGCCAGAATTGGCTCGAGCGATCGGGTATGCGCAAGATACCTTGTTCAATACGATGACGAACAGGGCCAGATCGCCAATCGCATACTGACCCTATGCGGATCATTGGAAACAGGAATACGCCCCATGGAACGCTTCGAGTGGTCTGGAGCGTCATTAAAACCGGATGTTTCTTCCATAGCAAAGTTAGACATTAAGGAACTCGAAATCCGGTTCCAGGAAGCAATGGAAAACACCATTCTTGAATGGTTTCCTGACCGTCAGAGGCGCGCGAGGATACGAATCACTCCTATTGGTGTTCATGTATGGTGAAACGTGTCGTCGATATGTTGTTGTCAAATATCTATCTATTTCCTCAAGAGTTCCGAGTTCTTTACTGATTTTCCATCAGCCGGAGAATGATGTATTGAATGTAAAATCTGCGCTTATTTAGGGTCGGATGGCAAATCATGACGAGCAGAAGATTAGTTTCCTGTCCAAGTCCGTTATATCTTCCTCTTCATCCGACTCATGACTTAAGATGAAACGCCACCAAAACTGCCGAAATAAAATTCACCCACCGGGTAATACAGGCGCAAGCTTATTGAGCTTGTTGAGGCACAAGCAATCCGCAAGGCTGTCCGGTTATTCATGCCCAAGAGGTTATGATTATAAATTATTGATTTATAATGGTGGGCCGTACAGGAGTCGAACCTGTGACAAACGGATTAAAAGTCCGCTGCTCTACCGTCTGAGCTAACGGCCCAAATAAGTTGAAAGTATAAAGTAAAAAGTGAAAAGTATGGTTCTCCAGGACATCCCGCTGGTGCTCCTGTCTTTCCACTTTGAACTTTGC
>JBHHYN010000190.1:0-3609 GCA_046757565.1 Gammaproteobacteria bacterium
AGTTATTCCAGAATCAGTATTAGCGCAGGAATCATTGCTTAAATCCGACAAACTAATGGCGCGTGTGGGTGAAGATTTAATTGACGTATTGTTAGCGAAAGGAATAATTGCCTCAACAGACTTGCCCGTTGCGGCGCAGAATATAATTAAGAACCGTAAAGCAAACAGGGGCAAATTGTAATGCCAAAACAACTCGTTGATCAAACCGCTCATTTCTTCGCGGGAGCTTTGCTCTTATGGCTCTTCAACCTTGTTATGCCGCTCGTGTTTGCCTTTGTATTGATGGAGGCCGTAGCAGTGGGACGGGAATTTTATCAACATCGTAACAAGCAATGGGGGCCATTTCTCATGGGGCCGCAGAGTATGATGGATGTTGCATTTTGGCTGCTTGGTGGAATTGCCGGGAGTGCTTATGTCATTTACTGGTGAATTATTCCTAAATTATCAGTGGCTAATTAACATAATCTTCATATTAGCACTAATCCCCCTGGGGATCTGGGCGGGTGGACGCTGGAAATTAGGATGGCTGGCTTCAATCAGCACGGGACTTATCATGGTCTATCTTTTGACAGGCATGTCCCTGTGGGTTATTTCAGGCGGTTTACTGGGATATTTGGCGGAAAAGATCAGCCCGGGCAAGTATTCTCTCGGATTATTGACAGATCAAGAGAAAATACACGATGTTTTGACCCTTAATCAGATCAATCGACATAGGAACAAGGCCTGGTTCGAGATAAAGAAAAGACCCTATCTAACGCAAGGAATAAGGGGTTTGATCAACTCCCTGGTATATCTCCCGTTACTTGCTGTCAATCTTGACGCGGTTTGGATCTTTCCCGCATATATTATTAGCTGGCCCCTGGCGGCCAAATTAGGCTCTTACTTGCCAATTTTTACAGTATGGCAATGGAGCGAAATGTTACGGCATACATTAACCGGGCTGTTTCTGGTCTCTGTTTATGCCTACGCGAGTTAATATCCCCATAGCCGGACAAACGTTAAAGGACAGAACGCTACGGGTCAATTTGCAGGATTCTATTAACCTGTATCCTGATGTCGAGGGGGAAGGGGCCGAATCGGTGTTTACGCTGAAATCGACACCGGGATTAACGCTCATCACAAATACAGCCGGTAATGGCCCAATACGGTCTGATTTTCATATCTTCAACAGCAAGGCGTATTTTGTATCCGGGCCAGAGTTAATGAGTCTGGATACCAATGATGTAGTCGTGTCAGTCGGCACGCTTAACACAAATGCTGGGGAATGGGTGGACTTCGCGGTAGGCCGTACCTACATCATGCTGGTGGATGGCACTGACGGTTATACGTATGATGGCACAACCTTTGCCACGATCACTGATGCAGACTTCCCTTCTGCCCCAACGCATTGCACATATCTGGATGGGTTTTTTATCGTGAACAACACGAACTCAGATCAGGTCAATATCTCCACTAATGAAAATCCAACTGCATGGTCGGCTTTGGAGTTTACGACGGCGGACGCGAACCCGGATCAGGTCTTGGCCCTGCACTCGACATACCGGGATCTGTATTTGATCGGGGAAATAACCACACAGGTATATTATAACTCCGGGAACCTGGATTTTCCGTTTGATCTCTATCCGCAAGGCGTATTGGAGTGGGGGACGGCTGCGCCGGCTTCTGTCACCAAGGCGAAGGGTATTATTTTTATGCTTGGACAGGCCGACGATGGCACGGTATCGCCCGTGATGATGCAGGGGTTTTCCGTGGTTAAACTGTTTAATCAAGATCAACTAGATGAATTGCAGAGCATGACAACGCTGAGTGACGCCGAGGGATTCGCTTATCATCAGAACGGGAATACCTTTTATCAACTAACATTCCCCACCGAGAACAAGACGTTTGTCTATCACGTTGAGCAGAACATGGTCCACAAACGCCAGTCCTTCGACATTGGGCGTCATCGAGGCCGTGGACACGGGGTATTTAATAACCGGCACCTGATCGGGGACTATCAGGCCGGGCAGATTTACTATTACGATCTCACGAATTATACGGAGAACGGGAACACTATTGAGCGGATCAGGAAAACCGCGATCACTCATTCCCTGCACCGCAGAATAACGATCTTTGAACTGGAGATTGAGTTTGATCCCGGCATAGGACTGCTTAGCGGGCAAGGGAGCGATCCACAAGCCAGATTGTCCTACAGTCCTGATGGGGGGCGAACCTATTCCGATCCATTATTTCGATCTATCGGCAAGGTCGGGGATTATCAGGCGCGGGCGATCTTTGAGAAACTGGGGACGCAGCGGCAGTTTAACTTTGATATACGGGTCAGCGATCCGGTCCCGGTCACGATCATCGACGCCTTTGCCAATATAAAGGTACGAAAAACATGAACGAAAAGGGGATCTCTCCGCCTCCAAGAGTCAGTTTAGGGGCGAGCGAACTGTCCCGTTTTACGCATTTTATGCGCTACCTGATTGATCTGGATAAGTGGTTCCAGCGGTTACAGGCGGCACTGGGGAAAACGAACACCTATTCAGTGACGTTTGACCCGGGATCAGTCGCCGCAAATACCACATCTGAACAAACTGTTACCGTTAAGGGCTTAAACACACAAGATATTGTTATGGTAAATAAACCGACACATACCGCAGGGCTTGGCATTGTAGGGGCACGTGTGTCCGCAACGAACACGCTGGCGATTACATTCATGAACACCAGCGGCTCAGCGATTGACCCGGGATCAGAGAAGTATACCGTGTTTTCGGTGAGACTATGAGCACGCCAGCAGGCTTTTATCATAAAGGAGTGGGAATAAATTTCCGGGATTTCAATAATCCGAAACTGCGTGCGGAAGATATTGGTACATTTGCCAAAAATGCCGTTGAGCAACAGCGTAAATACGAGGCGCAACAGGCGGCAATAAAACGATATGATCAGGAGTTACGCCAACAGCATGGCGCAACCGGCGGTTTTCAGAGTTTGATGTCCCCTCAACAAAGGATTGCCGAAGCGACGAATGGAAGAACTATATTCGGAATGCGCGTAGGGGGGCGGCCTTTACCGGATTATGTACTGGCTACAGGTATTACCGGGGTTTCGCCATCGTTTGGTGGTGCCACACCTCATTTCACAGGAGAAGTCAAAAGCAGTCCTGTTGGCACGGATCTCATACGTGCCGGCATCACCGATTTTGATCCAACAAATAAAGATCATGTGATTGCCGCCGCAACATCTATTGATAATAATTCCAATATAGCACAAGCGAAAAGGAAGTCCCACAAAGGGGGCTTTGGACTGGTTACCAAAGCCTTTAAGAATCTCGCCCCGGTATTACTACCAGCGGCAGGTTCTATTGCATTAGGCACATTAACCAAAGTAGGCGGTTTGCTTAGCGGCGTGGTGTCGAATAGTGGCACGCCGCTATTATCAACCGTCTTTAATGTTGCCAATGCGGTAAAATCTGTTTCCCCTGGTATTACCGGGAAAAGCCCGTTTTCCGGCGGAGCGGCTAAAAATGCCATACAACCATCCGGCAATACACTTATAAACCAAGGGTCGGCTCCTTTGCCGCAGGCGAACCAGATCAATCCGCCTGTTACCAACAACGGGATTGCT
>JBHHYN010000191.1:0-3564 GCA_046757565.1 Gammaproteobacteria bacterium
CAGTTTTTATTCAAAAGTCTTTCTTGTTAACCCACAGATTCTGCTGAAGAGCCTATTTATTCCATGCCCTGTTAGTGAAGCAGCTTATAGGCCAGCAATTTGCCGCTTCTTAAAAACGGCATAATGATCATATCTTTTTCCCGGATGTATTCATGGTCCGCCATGCCGGGTTCTATCTTTAACAGAGTTTTGACCTCACCCAGATTACTTATATGCAGCAATTCACCATTGAGGTTGGCCGTGACATAGTAGCCGTTGTGGTCAAGATCTGCCTCCACGCCGTCTATTAACGCGATTCGCCCATGTGTCAGGTAGGAGATGATCCTGTTTGAGCGGGATACGGCAAGCAGTTGCCCGGGAGCACTGTCGGGCGTGAAACCGGTCCCCATGGTTCCTACCACCAAGCGCCCGGTTTCCGCCAGCAGGCCGTTGGGTGAGTCGAAGGCCGCTGATGTCATCCATTTTTCCATGCTGCCGTTGAAGCGGTATAGTGTGTTCGTTCTGCTGTCTGAAATAAACAGCGTACCGTCCTCTGCCGCTGTGATATCGTTGAGAAACTTGCCGCCCTCGGCCTTATATCTGTTAAGGATGGTGGCTGTATTCATATCGATTTCGACCAGGGAATCAATGTCCGTAACGTAGAGTTTATTATCGTGGATTGCCAGGCCCTTGGGCGCATCCAGGCCGGTTACCCATTTGTTTGCGATAAGTTTTCCTTGCAGGGATACCTTTGAGATAAAGCCATTCCCGTCCTTTTCCATTGGACTACCGTTAATATTGGATACATACAGAGCATTGCTGCGTTTATCATAGACCACCGATTCCGGCTTGCTTAATCCGTCCAGCTCCCAGAGTTTTTCGAGACTCACCTCCCCGGCAATGACTGCTGTGGTCGGCGTCCATGTGGCAATACTCAAGAGAAGTAAAAAAACAGTATTGTTGGATTGCATGGGTTACTCCCGCTAAGTGTCAATAAGTATTCATAGGGTTCCTGAAAACCGGTTTCCCAATTTTATAACGCTTTGAGGTTTGTTGCGCTGATGTCCCATTTATTAGAATCCGTCTCAGGAAAATAATTCCTTTAGTTTCTCGCCCGGTTCCGGCGCGGACATGAAGGCTTCACCGATGAGGAAGGCATTGACACTGTTTTTTTTACGCATCAGGGCGATATCGTCCCTGCTGTGAATGCCACTTTCGGTAATAATAGTCCTGTCTGCCATCACATCAACCAGCAGCCCCAATGTGGTATCCAGTGTGGTATTGAAGGTATGCAGGTCGCGATTATTGATGCCGATAAGCGGAACGCGCAACATCATGCCCCGTTCCAGCTCTTCCCGGTCATGCACCTCCACCAGGACATCCATATCCAACTCGATGGCTGTACCGGCGAGTTCCTGCATCTGTGCATCGGTCAGGGCCGCGGTAATGAGCAGGATGCAGTCAGCACCGATGGCCCTGGCTTCATAGACCTGATAGGGATCAATAGTAAAATCCTTGCGCAGGACGGGCAGGGTACAGGCATTCCTGGCCTGTTTCAGGTGCTCATCACTGCCCTGGAAAAACTCCACGTCGGTCAGGACCGATAAACAGGTTGCCCCGGCGTTCGCATAGGATTCCGCAATCATTTCCGGATCGAACTCTTCTCGTATAATGCCCTTGCTCGGTGATGCCTTTTTGATCTCAGCGATGACGGCGGGAAGTCCCTGTTCGATCTTTCCGGTAATAGCACTGTAGAAACCGCGTGTTGGCGGCGCGTCATCGGCCTGCTGTTGTATCTGTATCAATGAGGTTCTGGTCTTGCGTTCACTGACCTCTTCCAGTTTTCGATCCAGAATGCGTTTCAGGATATCAGGGATGTCAGGCATAACGATGGTTATCCTGTACCTTGTTTCCCAGGGACCAACTCGCTGGTAAAGGCGATCAGTTCATTGAGCTTCTGTTTTGCCGCCCCGCTTGCGAGTACTGCTTCCGCCTCGTCTATACTGCTTTTCAGGTCTTGTGTTACGCCCGCCACATAGATGGCGGCGCCGGCATTCAGTAACACGATATCCCTGCCCGGACCCGGCCGGTTGTCCAACACAGCGTTCATCATTTCGAGGCTGTCTCCGGCACTGTTGGCGAGAATTGCTTCCTGCCTGCCACGCTGTAGTCCAAACTGTTCCGGCGTGATTCGATAAGTGGCTATTTTATTATTGCCGAGTTCTGTGACATCGGTTGCGGCGGAGATACTGATTTCGTCCATGCCGTCCTCGGAGTGGACGACCATGACATGGTGGCTGCCTAATCTTTGCAAGACTTCGGCAAGGGGCACGATCCATTCCCTGCTGTATACGCCAATGAGCTGATTGGGGACCTCCGCCGGATTGGTCAATGGTCCAAGCAGGTTAAAGATCGTCCGCGTACCCAGCTCCCGGCGTGGTCCGGCGGCATACCGGGCGGCGTTGTGATGGCTGGGGGCAAACATGAAGCCGATACCGATCTGTTCTATGCATTCGCGCACCTGCTCCGGGGTCAGTGCCTGTTTGACCCCGGCCGCCTGCAGGACATCGGCGCTACCGGATTTGCTGGAAACGGAGCGGTTGTTGTGTTTGGCGACCCTGGCGCCTGCGGCCGCTGCAACAAATGCGGAGGTCGTGGAGATGTTAAAGGTATTACTGCCGTCGCCGCCGGTCCCAACGATATCCACCAGGTGCGTACCGGTTACCTTTACCTTTACTGCGAACTCGCGCATAACACTTGCTGCGGCGGTGATCTCCGTGACGGTTTCTCCTTTCATACGCAGTCCCGCCAGGAACCCGCCAATCTGCGCCGGAGTGGCCTCACCTCGCATGATATGGCGCATGGCGGATTGCATCTCCCCACCGGAGAGGTCGCGCCTGTTGACGACATGATCGATAACGGTCTGGATATCCACGCTTGCAGGAAATGCTCAGGCGGTAATGGCAAGAAAGTTTTTCAGCAGTTCGTGTCCGAAAGAGGTAAGGATGGATTCCGGATGGAACTGCACACCGAATACGGGATAATCCTTGTGTTTCAATCCCATGATCTCGGTCACACCATCCTCTTCCTTTGTCCAGGCAGTGATTTCAAGGCAATCCGGCAGGGTCTCCCTCTCCACCACGAGAGAGTGATAACGTGTTGCAGTAAACGGGACGTCCAGGCCTTTAAATACATCGGTATTGTTATGGCATATCTCTGAGGTTTTACCGTGCATGATCTTGTCGGCGTGGACGATGCGGCCACCGAATGACTGACCGATAGTCTGGTGGCCGAGGCAAACGCCCAGGATTGGCAGCTTGTCCCTGAAATGTTCCACCACATCGAGGGAGATGCCGGCTTCATTCGGCGTGCACGGGCCCGGCGAGAGCATAATTCGAGCCGGGGCAAGCCTTTCGATTTCGTCGATGCTGATTTTATCATTACGAAAGACACGAACCTCCTCACCCAGTTCACCCAGATATTGCACCAGGTTGTAGGTAAAGGAGTCATAATTGTCGATCATTAATAACATTTGGGTCTTCAGCAGAATCTGTGGGTTGATATATAAACAGTAGCCCGTCATTC
>JBHHYN010000192.1:0-3545 GCA_046757565.1 Gammaproteobacteria bacterium
TTGGCACAACACCTGCGCAATATTCAGGTTTTCCTGCGGCGTCAATTCGGCCTTGATGCCGTTATAATGCCCGATGTAGCTTATCTCTCTTGAATATTCGGCGTTGTATTCCTGAATATCCCTTGCATTCCAGTAGACAGCGCCTTCGCTCGGCTGCGCCAGGCCACATATGATTCGAAGCAGGCTGGTCTTGCCACTACCATTGGCGCCGGTGATTTGAAGCAGTTCACCACCGGCCAACCGGAAATCCAGTCCACTGAATAAAACGATATCATTACGCACACACTCAAGCCCTTTCACACTCAGCACAGGGACGGTGGAATCACTCATGGTTCACCTGTCAGCCTGTTCCAGTCACTGCATGGTGACCCTGGCGGTAAACTGGTAACCCGCATTGCGGAGGGTGCGGATCAGTTTCGGATGGGCCGGGTCGGCCTCGATCACCTTGCGTAAGCGGCCGATCATGACGTCCACACTCCTGTCTTCAGGCAACCACTCCCGGCTTGATAGCCTTTGCAGGATCCGATCGCGGCTCAAGACATGGCCGGCGTTGCGTACAAAAATCTCAAGCAACCTGAATTCCTGGGTGGTCAAACGTGCCTGCTCACCGGCCGGAGAAACAAGTGCAAAGGCGTTCAGGTCCATGCGCCAGCCGTCAAAGCATGCCACGCGTCCGGTCTGATCGTTCTCTTCGACGCCGTTGGTCCGTACTGACAGGCGCCGCAGCACACTACGGATGCGCGCCAACAACTCCCGGTTATCAAACGGCTTGGTGACGTAATCATCGGCTCCAACCTCCAACCCGACAACGGTATCCACCCTGTCATCCCTTCCTGTCAGCATGACAATACCAACATCGGTCTTTTCACGGAGTTCGCGCGCCAGGGTAATG
Source organism: Gammaproteobacteria bacterium (assembly GCA_046757565.1). GTDB lineage: Bacteria > Pseudomonadota > Gammaproteobacteria > Eutrophobiales > Eutrophobiaceae > JBHHYN01. The sequence continues at coordinate 893 of JBHHYN010000192.1, forward strand.
CCGTCGATCCCGGGCAACATGACATCGAGGATGATCAGATCCGGTTGGCCGCTTTCAAGTTGCCGCCACATGGCTACTCCATCGGCAGCGGTGCTGACCCGGTATCCCTCACGCTGCAGATAGCGCGCCAGCATCCGGCAGATGCGATCATCATCATCAACGATAAGTAAATGTTCAGCCTCTATCATCTCATCTTGTAATAGGGTTATTTATATCCATCAAAAAATTCCGCCCCTAATTATTATCCAAATCAAGTGTCATTAAAACAAAGTCTTGGAAAGTAATCTTTACAAAATATTTGATTCAGATCAGACTCTAATTATTCAGCCACTTATTTTAATGCTTTACCAGGGTGAATAATCCATAATTCTGACAATTTTATAACTAAGGTTAAATAAAATGCCCCCTGTCTCATGGCCCAGAGAAAAAGTCGTCGTTGCCCTTACTCTCTTTGTGGCCCTGGCAGTACTGGCGCTTGATCTGTCACTGCCGCTTGGGGTTGCCGGTGGCGTACCCTATGTTGCCCTGGTCCTCATCGCCCTGTGGGCCCCCTGGCGATCATACATCTTTTATATGGCCGAACTGGGTACACTGTTGACTATCATCGGCTATTTTGCCTCCCCGGCAGGCGGCATCACCTGGGTGGTACTCAGCAACCGGGGACTGGCCGTCTTCGCCATCTGGGTCACGGCGATACTGTGTGACCGCATCAGGCAGGATGATGCCAATCTGCGCGCTATCTTCGATACGGCCGGCGACGGCATCATCAGCATCGATGAACAGGGCGTGATCCGTTCCTTCAACCAGGCCGCCGCAAACATGTTCGGCTATACCAGGGATGAGGTGTTGGGCCGGGATGTATCGATGCTGATGCCGGAGCCGGAGCGGGCGCAGCACGATGACTATCTCAATCGCTATCTGCAAACAAACGTAGCGACGATCCTTGGTGTCGGCCGGCGGCTGCAGGCGCAACACAAAGACGGGCACCACTTCCCCATCTATCTCAACGTAGGCAAAGTCCGGAGGGGCAGGCACACTACTTTCACCGGGATCATCCATGACTTGAGCGGCGAAGAGGCGAGGGAGGCGCAACTGCAGCAACTCTGGTATGCGGTGGAGCAGAGCCCCATTTCCATTATTATCACCAATGCCAATGGCGACATCGAATATGTGAACCCGTGTTTCTCCCGGTTAACCGGTTACCGGCCGGAAGAGGTGCTCGGGGAAAACCCGCGCATCCTCAAATCGGGTAACACCCAAGCAGGTGCCTACCGGCACCTATGGCAGACCATCACCAGCGACCGCATCTGGCGCGGTGTACTGCAAAACCGGAAAAAGAGCGGTGAACTCTACTGGATATCCTCGACCCTCTGTCCGGTACGCGATCAAGGGGGTGACATCAACCACTTCATCGCCTTCAATGAAGACATCACCCACCTGCGCGAACAGGAAGAGATGCTGACCCAGGCCATGAAACTGGAGGCGGTCGGCCGCATGACCGACGGCATTGCCCATGATTTCCGCAACCTGCTCACCATCATCCTCGGCAACCTGCAGCTGCTTCAGGAAGATATCAACCAGCGGGACGAGGCCTTGGTTGCCGATGCCCTGTCGGCGGCCCAGGACGGATCGGAACTCATTATGCGCCTGCTGGCGTTTTCACGCAGGAAAGAACAGGCCATCGTAGCAACGGATATTAACGCATCGTTAACCGAGCTGCTGCGCCTGCTGCGCCGGACGCTGCCGGAGAACGTGGCGATCAACCTGTCACTGACTGAAGAAACGGCGACGGTACAGGTCGACCCGAACCGGCTGGAGAGCACCATCCTGAACCTGGTAACCAATGCCCAGGACGCCATGCCGGCCGGCGGCGCCCTTGACATCAGTACGGGCAGGGAGGTGATTGTCGAGTCCAGGATGGCCCAGGGGGAGCAGATCGCACCCGGCAGTTACGTCACCATCAGCGTCGCCGATACAGGTACCGGCATGGACGAGAACGTCAGGCGACACGTCCTGGAACCGTTCTACAGCACCAAGGGCAGCGGTACCGGCCTGGGACTGAGCATGGTGGCCGATTTTATTAAAGACTCCGGCGGTGGGATCGCCATCAAAAGCGTCCCCGGCCGGGGTACGACCATCACCCTGCTACTACCCGTTGCCGATGCAACCGATGAAAAGGATGAATGGACAGAGGATGAAGATCTGCCTGAAATTCTACCGGCCGGTAATGAAACCGTCCTGCTGGTAGAGGACAGCGCCAAGGTGCGCCGCTTCGCCGCCCGCATCCTGACCCGCCTGGGCTACGCTCTGGTAGAGGCGGACAGTGCCGGCCAGGCCCTTAAACAGCTGCACAATCACAAAGGAATCGACCTGTTGTTCACCGATATTGTCATGCCCGGCGAGTTGGACGGGCGTGAACTGGCACGCCGCGCCGGCGACCAGCAACCATCACTCAAGGTACTATTGACCACAGGGATGGAACACCGATCTGAAGATGGCGGCAATATCCCCATGAAATTTCCACTGTTACCCAAACCCTACACCGCAAAACAACTGGCTTACTCTATCCGCAACGTGCTTGATACGGGCAAGCTGAACAAATAGGGTCTTCAGCAGAATCTGTGGGTTGATATATAAACAGTAGCCCGTCATT
>JBHHYN010000193.1:0-3506 GCA_046757565.1 Gammaproteobacteria bacterium
GCGACGATTTACAGGATGTAATGTATGTCGCGGTCGCATGGATGCGAGAGACGTATATATGGATATATGCGGTTGATTACGTCTGGAACGAGTAATCTGGCGACGATTTACAGGATGTAATGTATGTCGCGGTCGCATGGATGCGAGAGACGTATATATGGATATATGCGGTTGATTACGTCTGGAACGAGTAATCTGGCGACGATTTACAGGATGTAATGGCAGATAAATGTTCCCAACATTTAAAGATCCTTGTATTGAATATTGATTGAGCCGTCCTTTCCGAACGCTTTTTCCTCAATTAGTTTTCTCGCTGCCACTTCTATTTTTGCGCGGTATTTTGTAATTGCTTTCATCGGTTCATCCGTGAAGATAGAGAATTTCCTTTTTAAGACTGTCATTGGAATCCTGCACAAAACACGTTCACCACTTACCCGTGCAGCAATCGTGGCGATTTCCGTACCGGGGTCCCAGCATTGCATTACCGGAAAAGTGATTATGCCGTCATCAGACTTTTTGGATCTATTCATTATGACATTCATGTGGTTAATTGGATTCTCTGTAATGGGCATCCAGTGCGTATTATGGCCTATCAAGGACCTGGAGCATCTAGTGCTCTCGAATACCGGTTTGCCGGGATAAAAACTAATGCGTTAAACGAAACCGGCGGTTATTATAACACAAGTAGGCAACAACAGGTGATTAGTTACCAGTGATTCTATTGATATATCACTGCATGCGAATATCTGGAATGGATCGGTGACAAGCTGCTTGCTACCCGATCCGGAATGATTGCCATCATTATCCTGGTGGCTATCGGGTCGTTTTGTGACTGGACTGCCGATCCGTCGGCCATGGTCTGGAACTTGAACATTAGTCCCTTTCCACTTTCCACTTTCCACTTCCCACTTTATCCCAAGGGGTGGAATTGCCATAATTGTTACACTGATGCCGATTCCTCCACGAACCATTAATAAAATTGTTGTTCTGTTACTGTTGCTCATCGGCTTGCCTATGGCAGGGTTTCTGTTGTCCGGGAAACCCATCGGGCCGTATCTTGAATTTCCGCCTCACACCCGCTATGTGACCCATGCCCCGTTTTCCTGGTTGATGTTTACGATATATGCCTGTATCAGCCTGATATTGATTGGCGGCATCCTGGTAATAAATTTCGGCAATCGCGTACATCATCTCCCGGTGAGGGAGCCAACCCGTCAACCGTTTCCCTGGTGGGGCTGGCTGGCGCTGATTGCGTTAGGCCTGTGCTGGACCCTGGCATGGACGCGGTTTTCGTGGTTTTCGCAATGGCAGGAACACACGTTTACGCCGTTATGGGTCTCCTTTATTGTGGTCATCAACGCCTTGACCTGCCGCCGCCTTGGAAGCTGCCTGCTGCTGGACCACACCGGATTCTTCCTGTCCCTGTTTTTCTGGAGCGCCCTGTTCTGGTGGTATTTCGAGTATTTAAACCGGTTTGTTCAAAACTGGCACTATATCGGCATTGAGGAGTTTACCCCGGCAGCTTATGTCCTGCACAGCAGCATTGCCTTTTCCACCGTGTTACCCGCGGTATTGAGTTTGTGCGAATATTTGAGCTCTTTGCCGCAGATGACATTACGGCAGATTAAACGTCCCCTGCATATCCCTTGCCGGGACTCCATTGCCTGGCTGGTAATTTTGACGACTTCTTTCAGCCTGTTTGGCGTCTCAATCTGGCCGGATTACCTGTTTCCCTTTTTGTGGGTTTCACCGCTCCTGATCCTGGTCTCCCTGCAGATTTTACAGCATGAGCAGACCGTTTTTTCCGGGCTTGCAGAGGGCCATTGGCAGAGTGTGACTATCCCGGCTCTTGCCGCCCTGGCATGCGGCTTTTTCTGGGAGATGTGGAATTACTACAGCGCAGCGAAATGGATCTATACAATACCCTTTGTCCAGCGCTACGAGCTGTTTGAAATGCCTCTTGTCGGATACACCGGTTATTTGCCGTTTGGCCTGGAATGCGTGGTTGCCATCGACTTCGTTTCGCGGTTGCGGGGACCGGGAAGTCGATGTCCTTTACCCTCTGTTTCCACGGACAGAACCCAATGAATCCCGGGCACTGGATTAGCAAGTGAAGACAAAAAACAGGATATTGATCACAGGCTGATTATATATCTTTCAACAACGTCCATTAGCTGATCGAGATTCAGTATCTCTCCTTCAATAGCATTCCAGTCCTGTTTTTCGCCGGCGCTTTCAAGAGTCAGACACAGATCGGCAAGTTCATTGGCACCGATACTACGGGCCGAGGATTTGAGTTTATGGGCCGCCTGTCTTATCTCTTCCGCACAGTGCTCTTTCCAGCCGGCTTGAATCTCGCCGATGATTTCACGCGAGGGGACTATAAAATCATTCAGAATCTCCTTGAACACCTCCGGATCATCACTGAACACACCTTTCAGGGCCTGTTCATCGATAGGCGCATTGCCGGGATCAACAGCCGCAGCCTGCGCCGGTGGAATCAGGACCCTTTTTCCCGCAACTGCTTTGGCGGGTACAGTATCGGGCATCCAAGTGCGTAATTTCTCCTGTAACACCTTCATATTGATCGGTTTCGACATATAGTCATCCATGCCTGCGGCAAGACAGTGCCTGAATTCACCGTGCAGGGCATTGGCGGTAATGGCAAGAATCGGCGTCCGGGAGGCATGCCTCTCCTGTTCAGCCTGCCTGATGGCATCGGTCAGCTCGAAACCATCCATCACCGGCATATAACAATCAACCAGCAACAACGCATAGTTTTTACTTCGCCATGCCTCAAGCGCCTGCCTGCCGTCATCAACCATCTCGCAGGCATAACCCAGCAGGTCCAACTGCCGGCGGACGACATCGCGGTTGGTGGCGTTGTCCTCCGCGACCAGGATTAAACGGCCCTGCTTGAGGGCCTGCTCCACGGTGGGGGCCTTGCCGATCTCTATTTTGCCCATCTCCTTTTCATCATACACCTCGGGGGTCATCCGGCCCGTCGCCAGCGCCAGCGCCGACAACAATGCAGAGCGGCGCAGCAGATCCACGTCAAGATAGACATGTCCGGCGGTATCCCGGCGTGGCCGGCGGCGTTTGCCTCGTGACAGGGACACGAAGCGGGTGGCCGGCAATGCCGAATGGCCGCACACCAGGTTACGTGTCCCGATCTGTTCCTCACGGCCCCACTGCGGACCCAAGACCACGATGTTAAAGGGCTTCCCCTCAGTTTGTGCAGCGAGACATTGGTTGAGGCAGTCATGAAGCGAAGCACTCGCTGTCACGCTGGCGCGCCAGTGCTCAAGATAACGCCGGTAGATGGCCTGCTCGGTCTCATTGGCTACTATCAACAATACCCGGAGACCGGCAATATCGCCGCCAACATCCTGTTCAAGCACCCTGCCGCTCCTGTTAAAAGGCAGGGTGACATGAAATTCGGAGCCTTCCCCCGGTTTACTCCTGACCCCGATTTCACCACCCATCATATCGCTGAGCCGCTGGCA
>JBHHYN010000194.1:0-3486 GCA_046757565.1 Gammaproteobacteria bacterium
TTATGTTTGCCTGACACAGAGCCGGGGACCGATTCTATCGCTGTTGCTGATTCTGTTGCTGCCGGCAATCACACTGGTAAAAAACGGATTCTGGAAAAGCAACCTGACGGTTGCCCTGTTTTCTATCGGCTTCATTTTAATTGTCATCACAGGCGTCGACAATGATTTCATTGACGGTTTGATCCGGCGATCGGACTCCTATCGGCTGGAGATATGGCGGCAGACGTTATCGTGCACCGGGGAACACCTCTGGACGGGGGTGGGCATTGCGACTAAATTCTCAAGAAGTGAAGCAGGCATACAACTGTACAACCAGTTGCACGTGTGGTTCCTGCACCCACATAATATTTTTATCTCCATGTTGTACTATGGTGGCGTACTGGGGCTGGCATGTTTTTCAGTATTTATACTGATGCTGTTTAAAGGCATTTTATCAAGTCAATCGAACGGGCGCCGCCCCTGCCAATTAATAACCCTGATAGGTGTGCTCATGTTATTGGCCACCGATGGTTACCGGTTAATCTCCGCTCCCAGGGAAATCTGGTTGATCTTCTGGCTGCCAATCACATTTATCATCGGGACCAGTTGTCGTGAAACGGAGGAGGAACAGGAACAGAACAGGGCCGTCTCTGCCTATTACGACAGGGCGCCTCTGAAATTGTAATTTTTTCATGTACGCAGAATGCTGGTAATAGTTTACAGGACGCCTTCATGTATACAAGAGGTACGACCCCTGAACGCTCAGAACCTTGAACGTTGAACCTGGAACTTTATAAACCATCCCCTGATCTGCTGTAAGCTGAAATATTTGTCCCGCCATATAATTCCGTAATGCTATAATAATCACAATGAAATCCACGCACTTAAAAAAAACAGGACCCCGGTCGAATAGGAAGGACGACGAAATCAGGGAATATGCCAGGCGACACTGGACCGAATCGTCCGGGTTTGATCGTGCATACTGGGCCGCTGAATATCAACGTAGCGGGTTTATAGCCGCACAAAAAGTTTCTCTGGCATTATGGCAGCATATGAAAAGTATCCGGAACGGGTGGCCGGAGGAAAGGGACCGGCAGCAGGATCTTGACAACCATATCGCATTGAAACGTCTGCTTGACAGGAGTGCTGATGCAATCACCACTGGTTGTCCTGTTCAGCAATCTTAATACCCTTTTCGAGGAGGTTTCATCCAGGTGGTATGTTTTTGGCGCGCAGGCGGCAATTATCCACGGGGCGGCACGCTTGACGGCTGACGTTGATGTCACCGTGATGTATGGTAATCGCGATCCCGATGCACTGCTTCAGGCGCTGAAAGCCAATGGTTTTGAGACTCAGACAGAAAATGCTGTTGAATTCATAAGACGCACCCGAGTATTACCTGTAGTGCATTCAACATCGAGCATGCCTGTTGATATCGTTTTCGGCGGTCCTGGTCTGGAAGAGGAGTTTGTACAGCGGTCCCGTCACTATGATATTGAGGGTGTCAAGGTGCCGGTAGTTAGTGCCGAAGACCTTGTCACCATGAAAATTCTTTCAGGGCGTGTAAAGGATCTTGAAGATGTGTCAGCGATACTCGCGGCACAGTTTGATAAACTTGATTTGCTGCATATTCGTTCACTGCTGGGGAAGCTGGAAGCCGCCCTGGACCGAAGCGATCTACTCCCGGTTCTGAAAGACCTTGTTCAAAGCAAACAGTAATCTTCAGGGGGGCGTAATATTCAAAACAGGAAGTGAAATCGAATAACACATAACCAGTCTCGAATCATCATCCACCAATTGTTCGCAAGTAATCTTTATCCCTGAATATAGAATATTATATTGCCATCCTGAAATCTCCTGCTAATCTGACGTGGATGGACCTCGGTATCTTGATACCCGGCGGGTGCCCTTGTGGGTTGTGCACTAATGCCGCGTGCGCACGACCACATGGATGTGGGAGGTAGAACAACGTCTGGAACAGTTGTCGAGGAGCGTAGGTGGTAGAGTAATGCAGGGACGTTGCTCGAGTCCTGGGGAACCCTGGAGGAAACATTTCCGGATGTCGAGGATCTACCTCCTCTGGATGAGATCAAACTCTAACTGTGGCAGTGCGTTTCCTGCTGGATACGAACATCCTCTCGGATCTGGTCAGGCATCCGCATGGTTCAGTTGCCCGCAGGCTCACCGACGTCGGCGAAGCGGCAATATGTACCAGTATTATTGTGGCCTGCGAGATGCGTTATGGTGCTGCAAAGAAGAACGCTGACACGTTGTCGGAACGGATAGATGCGCTTTTAAACGCCATCGAAGTGGTTCCATTCGAAGAAGAAGCGGATCGGCACTATGCCATTGTTCGCCAGGAACTGACTCGTGCCGGGAGGCTGATCGGTCCCAACGATCTGTCGATCGCGGCTCACGCGCTGGCGCTTAATCTGACTCTGGTTAGCGCCAATATCGATGAATTTTCCCGTGTGCCGGATCTGGTAGTGGAGAGCTGGCTATGAGGGTGCGTACCGCCCTCATATAATTCGTATTGAGATTCTTTGCGTATCTCACACTTGATAATGAGGCGGCACAAGTTTATGGCAAGATCAGAGTAGATCTGGAGCAAAAAGGAAGACTCATAAGAGCAAATGATTTATTAATAGCCGGACACGCAATTGAGTACCAAGCGTACTTTAGTGGCAAATAATGAAAATGAATTCAAGAGAGTGAAAGGCTTAACAGTTGAAAACTGGATTTAATAATGATTATCAGTCAGATATGACGAGTAAAATCAGAATTTTGAACTACGAACCTCGAACCTGAAACGAAGAACAATAGTTATCAACGATAAATATCCTTTCGGTGTCCTATGCGTACGACAAGTACTCGCAGGGTTTCATCCTCAATATGGCAAATCAACCGATACGCGCCTACACGATAGCGCCAATAAGTACGCAATTCACCCTGCAGTGCTTTGCCATAAGCACGAGGATCATCGGCTGTGAGAATGCGTTCTCTTATAAAGCGAATTATCCGTTTTGCAGCTTGGGGATCAATTTTCCTGAGTGCTTTAACTGCAGCATCTGATAATTCAACTCGCCAACCCAAGTTCGCGCTCCACGTCATCCAAGGCGTGTAAATCTTCCGTGCCGTTCTCTATCCGTTCCATTACCTGGTCGGCCAGATAAATATCTTCCATGTCGTCGAGATAAGCGCTGATTGCTGCGCGAACATAGAAAGTCTTCGAACGGCCAGTTAATTTCGCTAACCTTTCCAGGCGTGCATCAATTTCGTCATCGGCACGGAAGTTAATCATACGACTCATCTGTATCTACCCTTATAACTGATTTACATGTAAATCATATATTGAATATTCAAGAAGTGAAAGCAGTAATTCAGACAACCTTGAACCAGGAACCTTGAACAATTAGTATTTCCTGTTCATTTTCTGAACATCCTGCGCTATACTGTTCATTTAATGAACAGTAATGAAAAAGAGGACTCATTGACGCTTGAGATTCT
>JBHHYN010000195.1:0-3448 GCA_046757565.1 Gammaproteobacteria bacterium
AGATATGTGTGGCATAACAGGTTTCCTTACCGATAGCGCTTCCTCTGAAGTATCGGAGCACGTGCTCAGGGAGATGACTGAGGCATTGGATTATCGTGGTCCCGACGCTGAAGGCGTGTGGAGGGATCCACCTTCAGGCATGGCACTGGGCCATCGGCGGTTATCTATTGTTGATCTGACCTCAGCTGGTGCGCAACCCATGCATTCCTCCTGTGATACCTGTGTTATTTCATATAACGGTGAAATCTATAATGCGAATGATCTTAGGCAGGAATTGGAAAAATCCGGCAAAAGCTTCCGGGGTCATTCGGATACGGAAGTCATTGTTGAGGCGTGTGCGGCGTGGGGCATCAAGAGAACGGTAGAACAACTCATCGGCATGTTCGCACTGGCGCTCTGGGACAGAAGTGAGAAAAAACTCTACCTTGTCAGAGATCGGTTAGGCATCAAACCTCTGTACTGGGGCCGCTTCGGCGGCCTTTTTTTATTTGGATCGGAACTGAAGGCCTTGCGGGCGCATCCCGGCTGGCAACCGGAAATCAATCGTGATGCCCTGGTCGCCTATATGCGGCATAACTATATCCCGGCGCCGCTGACTATTTATAAAGGGATCCATAAACTGCCCCCGGGTTCAATCCTTACCCTGAAGCGGGGAGAGGAACATGTCATTGAGCGTTACTGGGAGATGGATCAGGTAGCGCAGACGGGTATGCGGGGTCAATGGATGCTTGATGACCGTGAGGCAACGGAACAACTGGAAGCCTTGCTGGGGGATGCCGTCTGCCGCAGGATGATCGCTGACGTACCGCTTGGGGCCTTGCTTTCCGGCGGTATCGATTCCTCCACGGTGGTAGCGTTGATGCAGGCCCACAGCAACCGGCCGGTCAGGACCTTTTCCATCGGTTTTCATGAGAGCGGTTATAACGAGGCGCAGCATGCAAAGGCCGTGGCGAAGCACCTGGGGACGGAGCATACGGAGCTTTATGTCACCCCGGCTGAAGCGCGGGAGGTCATTCCATTATTATCGGAGATCCATGATGAGCCGTTTGCCGATTCCTCCCAGATCCCCACCTACCTGGTCTCGAAGCTGACACGCCGGCATGTGACGGTGGCCCTGTCCGGAGATGGCGGAGATGAGGGCTTCGCCGGTTATAACCGCTATTTTCATGGCAGGAAGCTGATGCGCACACTGGGTCTTCTCCCCGGTCCGGTGAAAGGCATGATGGGCCACCTCATCCGGCGGGTGTCACCCGATGCCTGGACCTCCCTGAACCGGGTATTGCCGGGCGGATTTCAGATCCCCCAGTTCGGAGACAAGGCCTACAAGCTTGCGGAACTGCTGGCGGCTGATCCGGCGCTCACCTACCAGCGTATGGTGAGTCACTGGGATCCCCCCTCTCAGTTGGTACGTGAAGGACAGGAACCGGAAAGCCTGTTGTTACGTAAATCCTTTGCGCCGGCTGTGCAGGGGATCATCGAGCGCATGCAATTGCTGGATACGGTGACCTATCTGCCGGATGATATCCTCACCAAGGTGGATCGCGCCAGTATGGCCGTCTCGCTTGAGGCGAGGGTGCCTCTGCTGGATCACCGGGTACTGGAGTTTGCCTGGCGTCTCCCTTTGCGCATGAAGGTGCGCCATGGCCGGGGCAAGTGGATCCTGCGGCAGATCCTGTACAAGCATGTCCCGAAGGAGCTGGTGGAGCGGCCTAAAATGGGGTTTGCGGTCCCGGTGGGCGCCTGGTTGCGCGGACCGTTGCGGGAGTGGGCAGAGGAATTACTTGACGAGAACAGGATGCGGGAGCAGGGGATGCTTAATCCTGAACCCATTCATAAAAAATGGCGGGAGCATCTTGCCGGCAAAGGCTATTGGCAGTATCTCCTCTGGGATGTGCTCATGTTTCAGGCGTGGTATGCGCGCTGGATGACGTGAATAAGAAAAGATTGGGTATTGTCCTTTTCATTTAATGCACTATAATATGTACTAAATTAAGTACTGAAATGAGTCCTGTGAATACGATACCTGCCCTTGAAATTAAACGAAGAGGCATTGCTGCTGTAGATGAACAGATAAAATCCGGCCCTGTTCATGTGATCAAGAATAATCGTCCACAATATGTGGTGATGACAGAGGCCGCATATCAGAATCTGCTGGAAGAGATGGATGATGCATGGGCGCTTCGCATTAAACGTTCTCTTGAAGAAGCGGCTGCGGGGCAAGTGAAGCGTGGAACGGCTGATGAATTGATACAAGAGATCTACTCCACAGACTGATGTACACGCTTGAATGGACGCCATCTTTCAGCAAGGCCGCGAAAAAGTTTGCAAAACAGCACCCTGAACTGAAGCAGAAAATTACCGGTGTGCTGTATGCACTCGAGCAAGATCCGTTTCAATCCGCGCTTAGGTTACATGCTCTTAGCGGAAATATGAAAGGTGTTTATGCTGTCAGTATTACATACAGCTATCGTATTATTTTAACGCTGAAAGTCAGCGATCAAATAATCACCCTGCTTGATATTGGAGATCATGATGCTGTTTATCGCTAGCAGTCTGTTGGAGTTGGGATATGGAACATATTCTGTGCCAGATGTGCTGGGACATATCCGTTACTATGGTGTGTCGTTTAACCTGAGAGTAGTGAATCTATTTGTGGATACGGGCGCGTGGCATGCCTTGGTGGACCGGAAAGATACTGATCATCAGGCGCGTAGCAGGCTGTTTGAAGAAACTGCAATATGGGGTAACGCTATCTGGTGACCAAAAGCAGATTTGCCTGTCCGTTATTGCGCGCACGGCTGCATGGTGAATGATCTTTTGTGCCGGTCGTTGCACTGATTACCTGAATTCAGGTTTTACTGATTATCCGAAATGTTGCTTCGTAGATAAATCTCCGGGGACCAATGGCGACAATTTCCACATATCTCCCGCCAACCCGGTAGATGATTCTAAATCGTTTGACGCGATAGCTTCGCAATCCTTCAAGTTCATCTTTAAGTGCCTTGCCACGGGTTGGGTTGTCAAGAATATCCTTTAACGCTGCCTTTATCCCGGTTTTCAATTGCGGATGGGAATGCTGCACCAACTGTGCAACATCATCCGGTACTCGAATTTTGTTTTTCTGCCAGGTCGACATCGACACTTAATCGCAAAGATCTTTAAGTGAATACAACTGCGCCTTCTTTTTCTTCAATGCAGCAATACCTTTTTTGATCTCAGTCATCAGCTCGGCGTCGGATTTTACTGCCAAAGTTTCTTGCCAGCTTTCAAACTCATCCGTACTCACTATTACAGCCACCGGCCGACCGTTTTTCGTGATCACGACTTCTTGCTCTGTGGAGTTGACCGAATCCACCAAGGCGCTGAGCTTCATTTTGACTTCTGAAAGGGGTAACGTTTTCATCGCAAACTCCATATTCTGGTTGACTATAATTAAGACCAATTGTAA
>JBHHYN010000196.1:0-3408 GCA_046757565.1 Gammaproteobacteria bacterium
TGCGACCATCATGGATGATGGGAGTGCAGAATATGCAGGAGCAATTATCTGCCGCTCAAAACCCATCAGAACAAGTGAAGGCTTGTCAAGCGTGAAAACTGGCGCAAACTGTATTTTCGTAGGAAACGGTGAAATCCTTGCCAAACTAATGGTTCCAACCCGATTTCCAGTGTACTCATGCAATATGCGGGCTTCTAGATGAAGGGCCTTGAAATGATTCCGCAGCGCCCTGGAAATTAATTAACGAGCAGGTTCGGCACAGGCCGGGGTGCAGGGTATAATCGGGTGATTTAACTATTTGATTCAATACAGAAGTCACAGAGGTAAGTAAAGTTCAAAAACCAACGAAAATATCGGGGACTTGCCACCGAGTTGGAGTGCGATAATAGATATGACTGCACATTATATTGAAGGTCGGTCGCTTGCGGCCGAGTCGTTCATCTTATAATTCCCTGTTGCCACGGGGACACATCAGAGATTCGGGAGGGACTTTTGGCTGTTACTACACCACAGCGCGTTTTGTCCGGTATGCGGCCGACGGGACGGCTTCACCTTGGCCATTATCATGGCGTATTGCAGAATTGGCTTAAATTACAGAACGAATACGAGTGTTTCTACTTTGTTGCCGATTGGCACGCCTTGACGACGGAATACGAAGACCCGCAGATTATTGCTGAAAACGTCTGGGACATGATCATCGACTGGCTTGCAGCCGGGATCAACCCCGGATCGGTCAGGTTGTTTATACAGTCCCGTATTCCCGAGCATGCGGAACTGCACCTGTTGCTTTCCATGTGTACGCCTTTGAGCTGGCTGGAACGGGTCCCGTCATACAAGGACCAGCAGGAAAAGCTGAAAAACAGGGACCTGACCACCTACGGGTTTCTCGGTTATCCCGTCTTGCAGACTGCGGATATTATTATCTACAAGGCCGGTTATGTCCCGGTCGGCGAGGACCAGGTCGCACATGTGGAACTGGCCAGGGAGATTGCCCGGCGCTTTAATTATCTATACGGCCGGGACCCCGGTTTTGAACAGAAGGCCGAGGCCGCGGTCAGGAAAATGGGCAAGAAGAAGGGCCGGCTGTATCGTGATTTAAGGCGCAGTTACCAGGAGCAGGGCGATATCGAGGCCCTGGAGAAGGCCAGGGCGCTGATTGTATCGCAACAGAATATCAGCATTGGTGACCGGGAGCGCCTCATCGGGTTTCTGGACGGTGGGGGCAGGATCATCTTTCCCGAACCACAGGCCTTGCTGACCCATGCCGCGCGGATGCCCGGACTCGATGGGCAGAAGATGTCCAAATCCTATAACAATACCATCTCCCTTCGGGATGCACCGTCGAGCGTGGAGGAGAAAATCAGGACCATGCCGACGGACCCGGCACGTATACGGCGCAATGACCCGGGTGACCCGGATAAGTGTCCCGTCTGGGGGCTGCATCAGGTTTACTCCGGTGACGATGTCAAAAACTGGGTACAGGAGGGTTGCCGCAATGCAAGCTTTGGTTGCCTGGAGTGTAAACAGCCTGTCATCGATGCGGTGCTGAAAGAACAGGGACCCATTCGGGAAAGGGCGAAAGAATACGAAGAAGACCCGGAAGCGGTACGTGGCATCATTAGTGAAGGATGTGAAGCGGCGCGTGACGTGGCGCGGGAAACGCTTGACGAGGTCAGGCAGGCAATGGGTCTGTTATACCGTTAATGGCCTTTCGCCAGCTGTCAGGTGTCAGCAGAATCTATGGTCTGCAACATCTGACGAAGAACAGGGGACAAAGTGCTGCAAACAGGCGATAATAGTGGCAGTGATTGAACATACCGACACTCCCGATTCTGCAAAGACGGAACAAGCCGAGATGCCCTTCGCTATTGTACAGGGCGCGCCGCTTACCGAGTTGCCCCGGGATCTGTATATCCCCCCGGATGCGCTGGAGGTGTTCCTGGAGGCCTTTGAAGGGCCGCTGGATCTGTTGTTGTACCTCATCAAGCGCCAGAACATTGATATCCTCGATATCCCGATTGCCCGAATCACGGAGCAGTACATGCGCTATATCGAGATGATGGAGGAGTTGCAACTGGAACTCGCCGGTGAGTATCTGTTAATGGCCTCGATGCTGGCGGAAATCAAATCACGCATGCTGTTACCGCGCCCACACCAGGAGGAGGGGGAAGAGGACCCCCGTGCCGAACTGATACGCCGCTTGCAGGAGTATGAACGATACAAGCAGGCAGCAGAAGAAATCGATACATTGCCACGCTATGGACGGGACCTGTTCGATGCCATCGTTGAATTTCCGGACAGGCAAAAACAACAAGACCCGCCACAGGTGACACTGGATGCTATCCTGCAGGTATTTACCGATGTCCTGACCCGCGCCGAGCTGTTTTCACATCATCATATTCAGCGTGAGGCCTTGTCTGTGCGGGAACGCATGAGCGTCATCCTGGATCGGGTGGATACAAATGAATTTACCGATTTTAAGGAGTTATTCAACCTCGAAGAGGGCAGGGCGGGTGTTATCGTCGTATTACTGGCAATACTGGAATTGTTAAAGGAATCGTTGATTGAGATGGTCCAGAATGAGACCAACGGGCCCATTTATGTAAAGGCGGCAGCATGAGCCCGGATCAGATAAAAAATATACTGGAAGCCGCCCTGATGGTGGCAGACAGTCCGTTGAGTGTGAATCGCCTGTTGCTGCTTTTTGAAAAAGATAACGAACCACCGCAACGGGAGCAGATACGCACGTCCCTGGAACAGCTGCGGCAGGATTACGAAGGCCGTGGACTGGAACTGGTCGAGGTCGCCAGCGGCTTTCGATTTCAGGCAAGGCGAGAGTACGCCGAATGGGTGAACCATCTGTTTGACGACCGGCCACAGCGTTATTCGCGCGCCCTGTTGGAAACGCTGGCCATTATCGCCTACCGTCAACCTGTTACCCGTGGCGAGATCGAAAACATCCGTGGTGTCAGCGTCAGTTCGAATATCGTCAAGACCCTGCAGGAACGGGAGTGGGTACGCGTTGTGGGCCACCGGGATGTTCCCGGCAGACCGGAGTTGCTGGCGACGACCAGGCAATTTCTGGACTATTTTAATCTGAAGAAATTATCCGATCTGCCAACCCTGGCGGAAATCAAGGATTTTGAACATATTAACCCTGATCTTTTCGACTCCCTGAACTCGACGCAGATCGGGGAACCTGCGATAGACGACAACTCTGCGGAGGAAGCGGCGACGGAACCGGTTGATACCGGAACGGACGATAACGTCGTCCCGTTTTCCGGCTAACGACTGTTAGCACAAAGTTCAACGTTCCTGGTTCAAGGTTCAAGGTGCAAGGTTCATGGTTCAAAATTAAGGCTCTTCAGCAGAATCTGTGGGTTAACAAGAAAGACTTTTGAATAAAAA
>JBHHYN010000197.1:0-3403 GCA_046757565.1 Gammaproteobacteria bacterium
TTATGGGTCTTCGCGGATTAGTGTGGGTCATAAACAGCTCTTTTGGGTAACGGCGGCAGGAATGAGGCAATGATTTTAAGCTTGAGATATTCCTCGTCGCGATAACCATAGGCCCGACGCTGGAGCACACGAATTTTGTTATTGAGTCCTTCCACCAAACCGAGACTGACTTTGTTATTCGGATGACAATACGAGGCGATACCCTCCCAATGTTTTTCAATCATGCGGGCAAACCTCCGGTACGGTTCCAGCCGTTGCCACTTGAGACTCTCCTGCCAGCGCTCAAAGAAGGTACGCGCCCCGCGTTCGGTACGATAATCCCACAGTTGACCAAAGGATTCTTTCAGGAGATACGCCGTATTGATCCGCTTATTGGCAGCCAGCAATTTCTTCAGGGCGCGGCGCCCGTCCAAGGTCAGGTTTTCCCGATGCGACAGCAACGTGTAACGTTGTCCTTTGATGAACGAACGGTCCTGACCACGCAGACGCCGGTATTCCTGGCGCCGCACCTGGTCCAGGGCATCGCCCAGATGGCGCATGATATGGAATTTGTCATAGATGATGCGGGCCTGGGGGAGATGGTTAATGACCGAACGACGAAACGGCTGCCACATATCCATCACCGCCAACTGAATGCGATGACGCTGGGTGTCGCTCAATGCCACAAAAAACCGGTCCAGATCGGTTTCTTTACGCCCTTCGCCTCCGACCCAGATAGGCCGATGTCGGTCCAGGTCGCTGACGACAATTCGATAGTTGTGTCCCTTTCGGATCGCTATCTCATCAATGCCGACGACCCGGGGAGAAGGCGTACCGGCCCGCGTCACCTGTTGCTGCATATACTGCTTGTCCAACGCCTTTACCGTGCTGTCATGCAGGTGCTCCCGTTCCGCTACGGCCTTGTTCGGCATGTCGCGGCACAGATAGCCCACCTGCAAGGCAAAGCGTTGCGTATAACGCGGATTCTCTGCCAGCCAATCCAGACGTTCTACATACACGCCCTGACACCTCGGGCAGTTGACCCGCCAGCGTTCAAATTCCAGGAAGATGCGAAAGCCTGCCACGGACATATCTCGTGCCCGGCAGATGCGTTTATCGTAACGGCCCCGGCAGCGTTGTCCACAACGCGAGCAGAGCGCTGTTTTTTTCGCCTCCTTAAGGTAATTGCCCGGGCATACCGATCACCCAAGACACCTTTCAGTTGGCTATTGGCAATAAAGCCGGGCATGGAAAACAGTGCGCGAAGACTACGAGGTTCTTTCATGAATTTATCCCAATATAGAAACGGATCAGTTTTTCAGCCTCGCATCATAATAATAAAATGCTTATATTTACGCTACTTACGGCACCACAACTATGGATTATTACCCACTTGAATCCGAGAAGAGCCGTTTTTATTATGGAGTTTGGTTTTGAGTGTATCGAAAAATAAATTCAAGGCTACTGGGAAACATCCTGTTGTTTGATTTGAGAAAAAGAGAGGATATCTGGATGCGAACTAAGGTAAAAATAAAACAATTGTTGGATAAATTTGTTATATTTTGTGGTATACGAAGGCCTGGAGCTAAACATCGTCACGATTGGGTTGCCTCTGGACATTACGACTCCGATCACCACGATAAGAATCGTAAATTTCAAATAGATTTTCTTAAATTACAAGGACTCTCGCCAGATAACAAATTATTGGAGTTAGGCTGTGGAACATTGCGAGGGGGTATACCGATCATTGCATATCTTAATACTGGGAATTACTACGGGATTGACGTTAGGCGTGGAGTGCTGTCTGAAGCACGTAAGGAACTAATTGAGAACGGTCTGGAACATAAAAATCCAACCATTATTCTGTTCAAAGAAGCTGAAAAGCAGATACAGATAAAATTTGATGTAATTTGGTCTTTTCAGGTATTGTTGCATATGGAGCAATCAAAGCTTGAGGAAGCACTGGAATATAGTGCAAAACACATGGCTCCGAATGGGTTTTTTTATGCGACAGTACTTGTCGGAGATTATAAGGAGGATGAATGGCAAGGATTCCCTGTAATCAGTCGACCTCTTGAGTATTACAAATCTGAAGCGGGAAAGTTTGGGCTTGATGTATCAGAACTTGGTAGTCTAGAGAGACTGGGATACGGAAAGTATGTGCCCTATGAGAAACCAAGTTCTACTATAATGTTGGAGCTTAAGCATGGCAATTAAAGAAACAATATTCGTTTTTGCGTTTATGGTAGTTGAGTTTTGTTTATCGAGTTTTTAATTGACGCAATTAGTAGTATGCGTGCTGAACAGATTTTCATTTGGTTACATTTTTTGATTATCAATTAAGTAATGTTTGAAAGCGATTTGAGCACGGCATCAAGTAACATTGATTATAGGATAAAGGTGTCATTAGTTATTCTGACGTATAATCGTCCAACACTTCTGAAGAAACAATTGATCTGTGTGGCATCAATAAATTATCGACCTTTCGATGTAGTGGTAGTAGACAACAACTCTGATCAACCGGTTACTGATATCGTGAATGAATATCAATTTGTACGCTTGATCCAAATGGAGGCGAACCTGGGAGTTGCAGGGCGTAACCGTGGGATTGAAGCGGCAGAGGGTGATATTGTTATTACTCTGGATGATGACGTACATGGAATCTCTGATTCAGATATTAATACTCTCATTACGCTTTTTCAGAACTCTTCCATTGGTGCGGTGTGTTTCAAGGTCATGGATGCAGAGACAAATGCGATCATCAACTGGTGCCATCATCGAAAGCAAGAAGAATTCTCCGAAAAAACATTTCTCACTGAGGAGATTACAGAGGGAGCAGTTGCTTTTCGCAAGTCAGTGTTGGGACAGGCAGGGTTATATCCGGAAGAGTTTTTTATCAGTCACGAGGGCCCTGATTTGGCCCTGCGTATTATGAATTGTGGATACCGGGTAATCTACACGCCGGATATTGTTGTTCATCATAGTCATTCATCAATAGGCCGTCCCGGCTGGAGGCGCTACTATTACGATACCCGCAATCTGATCTGGCTGGTATTACGTAATTATCCGTTTTTACCAGGTTTGAAGCGTCTCGTTGTTGGTCTGGGGGCGATGGCAATCTATGCGTTGCGTGACGGTTATTTTTGGTATTGGCTGAAAGGGGTTCTGAATGGTATTAAAGGCGGCAGATGGGCGTTGGCCGGCCGCTCTCCAATGACTAGCCATACCCGCACGCTACTTAACGAGATAGCAGAATTTCGCCCAGGCTTTTGGTATATGGTAGAGCAACGCCTCTTGAAACGCGGTGTTGAAATATAACCAGCCCATTGAGGACAATTAATCGTTATTGGAGGAAACAGAAAGTTAGGTTGTTGTGTGGACCTCAGGGAGTCAGGAGGTACCCATTCTGATTCACGTTGCCATT
>JBHHYN010000198.1:0-3373 GCA_046757565.1 Gammaproteobacteria bacterium
CGCCCCTTACCTAAATCCCTTTAGGCAATATCCGGTACAGGGACATACGTCAATGACAGTCGGATTTTTATCCAGTAACTTCCCAGCCATCGATTCCACTTCGTTTCTTAGATCAGCCAGCGGTACACTTTTGTTAACCAGACCCATGGCTTCTGCCTCTTTTCCAGTCCATGTCTCACCTGTCATCACATAGTAAAGGGCATTGCGGTGCCCCATGGTATCGGCTACCGCCTTGCTCACCAGATTACCGGGAGGGATGCCCCAGTTTATCTCGGATAATCCGAATACAGCTTCATCGGCACAGATTGCCAGGTCGCATGCCACCAGCGGTGAGAAAGCACCACCAAAGCACCAGCCATTAACCATGGCAATAGTAGCCTTGTTATAGAAGCGTAATGCACGTCATCGCCAGTCTGAACAATCCCTGCGTATGCGTTCCTTGTATAGATCGGTTTCCCCGTCTGTTTCTCTGAAATACTCCTTGAGGTCCATACCAGCCGTCCAGGCATCTCCTTCGCCGGTCAAGACAAGTATTTTTGCGTCTTCATCGAGTTCAAGTTCATCGAGTACCTGTTTCATTTCTCGATTTAGTGTTGGACTCATGGCAATTTTTTGTCCGGACGATTAAGTATTACCCATGCAACACCCTTTTCATCTATTTCAACTTTTACTGTTTCCCAGCGCTTGTCGTAATCAGCCATATTTGTTTACCCCGGTGAATTCATAAACGGCACTTGTCCCAGTTGGTAAAGGAACAGGGTATTGAAAGGTGGGAAGAGTATAACTTGGGAGATTACTTCAAGCCATAAGAATATTTTTGCATCCAGTTTGCTGATTCGACAAACCCACCAAAACTAAACACATGAACCCCCAGAACATTGGGCATATCTCTGGCTGAAACGTAACGCGCGATAATTTCAAGCTGTTCTTTAGGGTCCGGATGACTAACGAGTTGGGCCGCCTTGAAGCCCATATCAGAAAGCGCGCGCAATGAGGCACTGACACCGCAGATTTTTGCATATTTAAGAAGCGTCGTGGGACTTGTCGGCCCTGCCATCCCGATATAGACCAGTATGTCCGGGTATTCCCGGGACAGGAAGGCACAATAATCCACGATACGGCTGGGATTAAATGAAAACTGCGTGACGACGGTGACACCCAGTTCCCGGGCAGTCGCCAGTTTGATCTTCTCATCCAGTGCTTTATCCAGGGTTGGTTTTGTTATTCGGGGATGACCTTCAGGGTATCCTGCCAATCCCACTTCGCGTATACCTGAATTTGTTAATACGTCTTCCTCGAGGATATGAATAGCATCCCGATATGGTCCCTGGGTTTCATCCAGATCACCACCAATTAATAATACCCGTCGAACTCCGCATTCATCGACTGCGATTTTCAGAAACTCATTTAATTCAGTTTTTGACTTAACACGCTTTGCTGCGATATGCGGGACAGGATTGAACCCGGCAGCCTGGATCAGACGCAGGTTGTCGATGACATCATCGAGTGGCTTACCGGGTAAAGAAGGCGTATAGACACTCATACTGTAGGGCAGAACATCTTTTACCCTTGCCAGGACCTTTCCCCCACTGGTTAATTCAATTGAACCGTTTTTTAACAGCTCTGATATTGTTTCTTTATGTTCAGATCCAATTTCCGCATTATCTGCTGATATCGCCATGGCTAATCCCGTTTTCTTGAAATTACATAAGATTCATCGTTGAACCACAGACCCCCCTGTTCCTGCAGCACTTCTCGCGTGGCATCCAGGTAGTCAGTTCCTTCCAGTTCCTTCTCCAGCCGTTGATCTTCGATCTGTGCCACGTAGACAGCATCATTCCAGGCAGCAAACAGGGTTGATGTACCTATACTGGTATCCACTTCTGTGGGTAAGGTATGCATATCATAGCGGAATATAGCACGGTCATCAGAGTAGGCATTAAAGTTATAATTCCTGACCTCCTTGCCCAGCTCAGTTTTTACGGCGCGTAATATATCATGACGATCCGAGGTGAAAAGTTGTTCTTCGGGCCATACTTTTTGAATAATCTCCACCCCTGGATCATTACCACAGGAATGTATTCCCAGTAAACGCCCACCATTACGCAGCGCCCTGACCAGGGGTACTATCACCTTTTTCGCCTTGAATTCAGCCGGTACATGTAACCGGTAGGGTTGTGATGCGATAACCAGATCGTAATCTGCCCGGGCGATGCCCTGCTTTGGAATCACGTCATTAAGCAGGAATTTGTAATCATCGCGATAGATTACCAGCGCGACAGGTCTTTCATAGATGGGGTTGCCCGTTTTCGGGCTGTGCCTTGCCTGCCAGTTCTCAAACAGAAAATCATTCAAACCGAATAACTGTTCATCAAAATCATGGGCAGTATTACCAGTCAGACCCACTTCCTTCCAGACCATTGATGTCGCTGATTCTACTTTTTTCGGTGTAAGCCAGGGTGCTTCGGAATAATACATGTTTGTGACTACCAGTACCGTGGCAGGATGCTCAAAAAACCGGTCTGCCATCTTTGCAAGGGTAAGTCTTATGTCTTCCAGGCTGATTTCCTTGCCGGATATATAAAACGGCATGGTCGGGTAGCGACGATGCATTTCCCGCATGACCCGCGTCAGCACCGATCCATCACCCATGCCGGCATCAAATATTCGTACGGCCGGCGGTGCCGGGTGAATATTGTTCAGTTCAAGCCCTACACGTTGAGCAACGATCACTTTTTCACTGCAGGTATTGACGAACATCAGGTACTTCTGACGATTGTCGAAAAACCTGAAGTTGGTTTCAGAAGAGGTGTCCTTGTTCTGCTCAGAATCCGTTGACGACTTCTTGATAACCTGATTGGTGGGTGACACCAGGTGTATACTGGCATGGTCTATATTATCCGGGACATTACCGCCATGCTGGTTGATAAATCCCGTGACTTTTTCCCAGGTCTCCGGGGTAATACGCGAACCATCACGGAGTCGTGAAACAAACTTGCCATCGTTTACAGCCCGCCTGCCAAATGTAGACTCTGCCATGCGTTCCTGTTTACAAAAAGCCGTTATACTTTCCAGCAGGCTGCCGCCTAACTCACTCGATTGCTGCACAACTGTCCCCTCGGTTTCCACATTCCGAGTCTTACGTTATCACTACAAAAGTGGGATAGCTACCATATAATAATATTACAGTTTAAGTGGGAATGATCCCACTTTTTCTTATTTTTCATTGAGTTATGAGTGGTATCGTGGTATTCATTCTCCTTAAGACTTTAATTGTTCCGTGTGCCATGCGATATGCTCGCCGATAAAACTGGCTATAAAATAAGGCTCTTCAGCAGAATCTGTGGGTTAACAAGAAAGACTTTTGAATAAA
>JBHHYN010000199.1:0-3249 GCA_046757565.1 Gammaproteobacteria bacterium
AAGCCGACGACTGCATGGATGCAGGAGGTAGGGCGACGCAGGATGCCAAAGCCGACGACTGCATGGATGCAGGAGGTAGGGCGACGCAGGATGCCAAAGCCGAGAACGAAACATCAACGGAAAAGAGCAATTTTGAGATAGGTTCTAATAACAATGGGACTAGCCATGAATAACTACTACCTGAAATTAATACTTCGAACCTGCACGATTTTCCTGCTGGGCTCACTCACGGCCACACTGGCCGCCGATGGAAAAGCGCTCTACACCCAGAAACTGTGTGTCACCTGCCATGGTGAGGCCGGGAACAAACCGATCATGCCCCAGTACCCAAAACTGGCCGGGCAAAACAAGGAATATATGCTGCAACAGATAAAGGACATTAAAAGCGGTCAACGCAGTAACGGCATGTCCGCCGCCATGAAGGCGCTCGTGGCCAATGTCGGCGACGAGGACATCGACGCCATCGCCGATTATCTGTCCCAACAGTAAGCAACACCTTGCAAGCAGTACCTGAGAGTCAGCACGGAACGCTGACGAGTAAACCAGGGAGGGTCCGGCGCTTAGACAGCTTCTGAATAACACTTCCTGTACTGTTTTTACGCTTCACCCGCCTCGCCAGATCCGCCCACATTCGATACACTGCCTGACCAGGCTTGGCACACTATTCAAATCCAGGGAACCTCTGATTAAAACGCACCCCTGTTGCCTGCTCTTCCTGCTGTTACTGCTCAGCGCCTGTGCGCAGCAGACGGCTGACGGGCCTGCCCTGGTACTGACCGGGCTGACCATGGGAACGACCTACTCGGTGAAGGTCAACGGAGCGTCCGCACAGGCAAAAAGGGAACCACTGCAACGCGGTATCGATGCCATCCTCAATCATATCAACCAACACATGTCCACCTACCTGGTGGATTCCGAGCTGTCCCGCATCAACCAGAGCAGGTCGGCCGGCTGGATCGGGGTGTCCGGTGAGTTATACAGCGTCCTGGAGGAGGCGTTCCGCATCAGCCGCCTGACCGGCGGCGCCTTCGACATCACCGTCGGACCGCTCGTGAACCTGTGGGGATTCGGGCCTGGCAAGCGGCCCGTTGCCGTCCCGCCTGAAAAGCGCATCACCAGACTGCTGGAGCGGGTCGGATACCGGCAGGTGCAGCTACAGGCGACGCCCCCGGCCGTACGCAAAGGGCGGGCGGACCTCTATCTGGATCTGTCAGGCATCGCCAAGGGTTACGCCGTGGACCGGGTGGCGGCCTATCTGCAGGCAAACCATATCATGAATTTCATGGTGGAGATCGGGGGCGAAGTCAGGGCCAATGGCAAAAACACAAAGGGCGTAAGCTGGCGCATCGGCATCGAGAAACCCGTCACCGACCGGCGCACGGTCCAGGATATTATCCGGCTGGACGGTATGGGCATGGCGACTTCCGGTGACTACCGCAACTATTTTGAGCTGGACGGCAGGCGCTATGCGCATACGATTGATCCGCAAAGCGGACGGCCGGTCACCCACAGACTGGCATCGGTCACCGTTCTGCATCGCACCACGATGACGGCCGACGCCCTGGCCACCGGCTTGCTGGTACTGGGACCGCAGGAGGGCTATGAACTGGCGTTGCGGCAGGGGCTGGCCGCGTTGTTTATCATCAGGACTAAACTCGGATTCGAACAGAAAGTGACCCCCGCCTTCAGGCCCTACCTGATTGAACATCATTAACCTGCTCCTTCTCCTGCTGCTTGCCGTGATCGTGCTCTTCTGGTTCGAAACCCTGAGGTTACGTGAGCAGGTCATCATCCGTTGCCAACAGGTATGCCGGGAGGCCAATCTGCAGTTGCTGGACCAGACCGTAGCGCTCATCGCACTCTCCTTGAGAAAGGCATTAAACGGAGGGCTTCACCTCTACCGTCGATATCAATTTGAGGTGAGTGACGATGGCGTCAATCGATTTCCGGGTTATGTAGACCTGGTGGGCAGACACATCATCACCATCAGTTTTGCCGGGCCCGATGGAAAAACGATCTATTTCCAGTCTCCGACGTTACATTAGTCAAGAGTCGGGGGTCGGGGGTCGGGAGTCAGAAGTCAGGAAAAAGCATGAGCCGACGTTCATTAACCCTCAAGTCTAACTGGTGTCCGTCCATAAACGTCAATACGTCTCTCGCAAAGACGCAAAGACGCCAGGAAAGCATTTTTGCATGACTTTCAATAACAATCACTTGTCACTTTGCGATCTTTGCGTCTTGGCAAGAATTATTCTTTCTGGATGGATACTAACTATGCGCACGCTCTATATTCGATGGCAATTTTTCTGTATTCTGAATCCTGGATTCCAACAACCGGGACGAAACCCATGCCGTCATTTGATGTCGTATCAGAAATCAATCCGCATGAATTGACCAACGCTGTCGATCAAGCCAATCGCGAGGTCGCCAATCGCTTCGACTTCAAGGGGAGCAATGCGCGTGTGGAGAAGAGCGGCAATCTCCTGACCCTGATCGCCCCCGCCGAATTTCAGATCAAACAGATCACGGAGATTCTGAAAATGAAAATGGCGAAACGCGGTATTGACGTGGGTTGTCTCGAGTATGCGCCGCTCCGGGAGAGCATCAATGAAACCCGCCAGGAGATTACCGCGCGTCAGGGGATTGACAAAGAGCTGGCGAGGAGCATCGTCAAGCTGATTAAAACGTCAAAACTGAAGGTGCAATCCGCTATTCAGGGCGATCGGATCCGGGTCACGGGGAAAAAGCGCGACGACCTGCAACAGATCATCGCTTTACTCAAGGAGCAAAAGCTGGGACTGCCCCTGCAATATATTAATTTCAGAGATTGAAGCAGATCCTTTACCGAGTACAGCACGCAGCAGACTTTTTCCATAATTTTCAAACAGCTGGATTTTCGCACCCCCTTTGCCCGGTTTGCCGATACAGCGGCAAGCAGATGCCTGGTACTTTTATGCTGCGCCCGCCGGCGCACGCTGAACCATTAAAAAAGCGTCCTGTCGTAAATTACTACAATAGATTAACATCACATAGATAACTACGGGCAAAAAACAGCTCCTGGCATTCATTTTGCATTCGATATCAACGGGCGATCGTATAATTTACACTTTTTCTCAGGTGCATTGGATACACGGTATTGGGCCGCCGTGACGACATAGCATCGCAGACTGCCAGTCTTACGCGTATAACATTGTCAGGGGTGCATGGCCTGAGAGCACTCAGCGCCTGAAAATAAAGCGATCAGCCGAC
>JBHHYN010000200.1:0-3243 GCA_046757565.1 Gammaproteobacteria bacterium
TTACCGGCGCTATGGTGTTGAAGCGCTTTTAGCCCTGGGCAAGAAAGCGGACGCTGTCCAGTATGCCGAGGCCTCGCGGGGATTGAACCAGCCGAACTCAGTGATCGAACAGGCCTGTGAGGAGATTCTGATCTCTTCCGGTTTGCATGACGCCTACAGGGACGTAGGTGGTAGAGCAATGCAGGAGCAACTTGCCGAGGAAGCCTACCAGCGCTATGGATTAAGTGCCGCGGTGGGCAATTCCTATATCGCCCGGTTTCGCGCGGTCACAAAGCGCTACCCTGAGAAAGACAAGTCACAGATTCTGGCCGATCTCATTGCCACCACACCGGGAGAAGAGGGAAAGTGGTTTGCTACGGCCAAGGAGATCAGGCTTTTCGACCTGGCGCTGGAACTCGCCAACCGGAGTCCCTGTGATCCAAAAACGTTGACAAGGGCGGCAAGGGATTACCTCGAGTCAGAACCGGCATTCGCGCTCGGTTCGGCGATGGCTGCACTTCGCTGGTTGAGTGAGGGATGGGGTTACGAGGTAACCAGTGCCGATGTTGTGGAGGCGTATGAGCGAGCGATGGCTGCCGCCGCAACGTTGAACAAAGTTGACGATGTAACGGATAAGATACGGCAGCTTATTGTGTCGAACGAAAGTGCGTCAACGTTGTTTGTTCGACAGGCTTTGCAGGCAAGGATGCGTGCGCATTCTTCATCTTTATAACGAGATCTATGCGAGCAAATTATGAACGGTGAAAGTGCAAACCTTGGAAGAGAAAAACACCAAAACGCGCTCCACCCACGCTCCATTTCTGGGACAATCAGAGACCATGACAGACAATACGGACATCGAATTAAAAAAGGAAAATACTTTTAAAAACAATGTATAATGTGGTTTCAGATGGTCTGTGATGGTCTGGAAAAATGGTGCCGAGGAGAGGACTTGAACCTCCACAAAATCACGAAAAAGACAATATAAAACAATTGGTTGTAAAATTTCCAACGTTTCGCGCGCCACACACGCTCCATAAATATTTTGTCCAGTATTCTATCTGTTCAGTGTTGAGCTGATTTTCTCGCCCCAGCCATACGCAATACCCAACTATTCACATCGATTATTGCATACAAGTGGGGCATGGATTTTCAGAGATCCAGCACGTCGCGCAAACGATCCAGCGCGGCCTTGTGAGCATGCGTACCCATCTGTTTAACATTGCGGAGTTTCCACTGAATTGCGGGTAGTTGCTGAATATGATCGAAGGGCATCAGGCCCCAGTCGGGCTCGCCTTCTTTGATAGACAGCAGGAACTTGCGTTCATTTTCTGAAAGCGCCGTACGTGCCCACTCAAACATTTGTTCTCTGGCAGCTTCGAGTTCGTCCAGCTTTATCGGGTTAGCCGTCATGCCTGCAAAATAGTGGGAGTAGAGCTGTTCGATAGGTTTGGCATTTGGAGCCAATAGTTCCGCCATGGGCCGACGAGCCCCGGCAAGGTAGACAACGAAGGCCTGTCGGATGTCATCAGGAATTTCACCGGCATCGAGAAGCTGTCTGATGTCAAACAGGTCACGGGGGTGCTGCCGGTCGAGCGCCGCGCATAACTTGCCGCCATACAGGTCCGCAGTGGCCAGGCGCTGAACACGTACGAACAGTTGGTACTCATCCTGTGCCGTCTGACACAACGCATGTTCGACCGGCGGGAAAAGACACCCACGGGAGATCGGGCTGGGTTCCACTTTGATGCGCGCATGGGGTGTGGCAACTTGCAGTTTTGGGGCATCGGTTCCGGTATATTGAATCCGTACCTGAGGAATAGTGCGCTGGATCTCCTCACCGATCGTTGCGAGTCCTTCAGTGATCCCGGTCAGTGCTGTGTCACGATCAGTGATTGGCAAGAAGGTTAGGTCGATGTCGACCGAGAGTCGCGGCATGTCGTGGTAAAACAGATTGATAGCGGTCCCACCCTTCAATGCAAAGGCACGGACTTTAGCCACTGCGGGTAAGCAGCGAATCAATAAATCCACCTGGGCCCGATAACGTTCGTTGATTGGCATGGTCATTCCTTATGGGTGATTCGTGTCAGCCACGACCAGGTTGTATTTTTTATCGAGGCGGCCGCCGGGGTGGATCGTTCGCTTCCCGGAGCCAAAGTCAACGTGTGATAGATCCAGGTCATCGAGCCATGGATGGTTCATGCGTTCGGCGGCAACCATGAACAGGCGCTTGGCCTTCACAGAGCGGCAGGTTTCCAGTAACCGCTGTACGACACGAGGCCGCAGGGAGGTCAAGGACTCCATGATTTGCAATGCTTCCTCGAACGATTGCTGCTTCGGGACGAGGTACATCATCTCGAACGCCGCTTGCTCAAGGGTCGCGACGGCGAGTTCAACATCCTCGACCTTGACCATCGAGACGGTATCTTTGTCATTCGTGAATATGCCGCTGCTCACCAATCTCACGGGCTGTGACCATGGGTGGTTGTTGAACCAGGAGGGCAGTTTCGTTTTTGCCTTGGCAAACAATACGACCTCGCGGCCACCTAATGCCAGATAATGCGCGTAGCCACGAAGCTCGAAGGCCGTGATGGCGGCCGGGTGTATGTCCAGTCCCAGTTGAGTCTGGAGCGCGTGAACGGCCCCGGGCCAGTCAACGGACGATCCTGCCCGGACATAGACGCCATGGCCGAGCCGTTTCAGCCAGCCGGATCGAACGTATTTATCTGCCAGCCGGTAGTCGATGCCTTTGCCAGTGAGCCAGCGCTGAGTACCGACAACGTGTGGCGGCCAATCCTGGAGTAGACGGTTTATTTTCGATTCCATATCACTACCATAAGGCGATAATAATGAGTAAATGTAAACCAGATGAATGCAGAATAGCACAGAGTTTATAAAAAGACGAAATTATCCCGTAAAAGGCGATGTTCTGACGTTATTATGAACCATGTTTAGGGGATGCCACCTCATCCCCCAAGGTGCTCTGGCTGCCAATTCTTGTCAAAACCCCAAGGTTTATTAGGGGTAACAACATGAATTGTGGACACCTGAATGAAGATGAGGAAAATACGTTGATACGCCTGGCATTGGCGCGTACCGAGAAAGCTGACGTGATTACATCAAATCTGGCTCGGTACGGTTACAAGTATGACTATAACTCGGGTAAGAGTGCTGAGGAGTGTTTTCGAGACGTATTGTTAGCTGTTGGTTATGTTGAATTGCACTTAAAACTGACCCAGGATTTGCATCTAAAATTGACCCACC
>JBHHYN010000201.1:0-3124 GCA_046757565.1 Gammaproteobacteria bacterium
TATTCAAAAGTCTTTCTTGTTAACCCACAGATTCTGCTGAAGAGCCTTTTTTTTAAAAATTGTTCAGAGAAGCTCTGAAGCGGGCAATATGGATGCGCCGATTACAGAATCAAGAATGTCATTTATCACAGTTTCTTCAAGTATATTGGCTGACAAGATAATATTCACCCCCTGTCAGTGCCATTTCCAGCGTGTTAACGATGCTTTAATGTCCGGAAAAATTATCGACTACTCCACCGTCACCGATTTGGCAAGATTACGCGGTTGATCAACATCCGCGCCTTTCAACACGGCCACATAATAGGCAAATAACTGTAACGGGACGGTGTATACAATAGGCGCGATATAATCATCGACAGGGGCGATTTCGATAACATGAATTCCGTCTGAGGGTTCCATACCGACGCCTGAATCAGCAAAAACGAACAGATTTCCTCCTCTGGCCCTGACTTCATTTAAATTTGACTTCAGCTTTTCCAGAAGCTGATTGTTTGGCGCTACGGCAATGACCGGCATATCATCATCGACCAGCGCCAATGGGCCGTGTTTCAATTCACCTGCCGGATACGCCTCAGCATGAATATAGGAAATCTCCTTCAGTTTCAGTGCGCCTTCCATGGCAACCGGCAACATGGCGCCACGCCCCAGATAGAGTGCATGATGTTTATGGGCGAAATACTCCGCCATCTGGGCGAGCCTGGAGTTCAACTCGAGCACGTGATTGATTCTTCCCGGCAGACTCTCCAATTGGGCGACCATGGCCTTCTCGGCTTCTGCATCGAAACCTTGCCGGCGCGCCAGCAGGATTACCAGCAATAACAGAGCTGTTAACTGGGTGGTAAATGCCTTTGTAGAGGCCACCCCGATTTCCGGTCCGGCATGGGTCAGAAAAACAAGATCCGATTCTCGTGTCAAAGAGCTCTCCGGCACATTGCAGATGCCAAGAGTCCCGATATAATCCAGCGTCTTTGCCAGTTGTAATGCAGCAAGCGTATCCGCCGTTTCACCGGATTGCGAGATCGTCACGAACAGGGTCCCGGGTTGAACGGCCGTTTTCCGGTAACGGTATTCACTGGCTACTTCAACATGGCATGGGATGCCGGCCAGTGATCCAAACCAGTAACCGGCGATAAGGCCGGCGTGATAACTGGTCCCGCAGGCAACGATCTGAATGGCATGTGTCCTGTCAAATAATTCCGTTGCGGACATGCCGAAGGTATCTTCAACAACATGCCCGTCTATGAGACGTCCTTCCAGCGTATCGGCAACGGCCAGGGGCTGGGTGAATATCTCCTTGAGCATGTAATGACGGTAACCCGATTTATCGGTCGCATCGACGGCCAGTTCGGAAACCGAGAACGGGCGGGAGACCGGTTGACGGTTTTTATCATAGATCTGAATACGGTCCCTGCGTATGTCGGCAATATCCCCTTCCTCCATGATAATAAAGCGCTGGGTCACGGGCAGTAATGCAAAAACATCCGAAGCAATAAAATACTCGCCAACGCCAATTCCGATTACCAGTGGACTCCCCAGACGCGCTGCTACAAGACGGCCAGGCTCTGACTTGCAGATGACCCCCAGTGCATAGGCACCCTGAAGTTTTTCCGCCGTTGCCATAACGGCTTGTAACAGATCATTGCCTGCTTCCAGGTATTGATGGACTTGATTGACGACCACTTCCGTATCCGTATCAGAGTGGAACTCATAACCTGCCAGTTGTTGACTGGCGCGCAGTGATTCATGATTTTCGATGATGCCGTTATGCACCAGCGCCACCTGATCGCGGCATACATGGGGATGTGCATTTTTAACGCTGGGTTTGCCATGTGTCGCCCAACGCGTATGGGCGATGCCTGTGCCTCCTGCAAGTGCATTCGTCTCTAGAGACTGGACCAGATCATTGACCTTCCCAAGCACCCTGAGCCGTTCCAGATTAGCCCGGCCGTTCAATACGGCAATACCGGCCGAGTCATAACCCCGGTATTCCAGCCGTCGCAATCCCTCAACCAGGATGGGGCTTACGTCTCTCTGCGCAACAGCGCCGACAATCCCGCACATAATTCATCTGCCTCCACGCTCTTCATCCATTCATGGCCGGATGTTGAGAAGGTTCTATATACCCGGATCCGGTCTGTCAGACCCCTAATTCACCAGCTTTGTCACGCCAACGCCATTATTCAGAAACTCCCGGGCATGTTCCGTAGCTATCCCAATCTGTATATTCGACATTTTACTGGCGGACAAGTCATTCATGCGTTGTTCCGCATGCGCATTACCCAACCTGTACGCCGCATAAAACCATGTAAAAGCCGCTGAATAATTCAGCGTGACACCATAACCATATTCGTACATGATACCCAAATTCACCAGGGCATCCGCATTTCCCCTTTTCCCCGCCTGTTCAAACAACTTGAATGCATGCCCAAAGTCCCGATTAACCCCCAGTCCAAGATAATACTGTATTCCCAAATAGTTTAATGCTTCCAAATCGCCCTGCTTTGCCAGCGGCTTCCATAACCGGTATGAAGCCGCATAATCTCCCTGCTCAAAAGCGGCCCATGGGTCGGTCTGCTCCGCACAGGCCGATAAAAAGAGGAACGCAACCAGTACAATTAAAACGAGGAACTGCATGGCCCATTCCCCGGCGGCCGGTGATACCACCTCTCGGCTCTGGCTTCCTCGGTAACTGTTCCAGACATTACTCTATCTCCTTCATCCCTGAAGTCGTTAATTAGCAGGGTCAGACTCGAATTATAATATTCAAGCAAATCAG
Organism: Gammaproteobacteria bacterium; assembly: GCA_046757565.1. Taxonomy (GTDB): domain Bacteria; phylum Pseudomonadota; class Gammaproteobacteria; order Eutrophobiales; family Eutrophobiaceae; genus JBHHYN01. The sequence continues at coordinate 2,777 of JBHHYN010000201.1, forward strand.
TTCTCTAATGGTCTACGCCCACTTAGCGCCAAAAGACGCTAGAGAGGCCATACGCGACCTCTGATAGTCTGATTTATAGACAGGCCAGTCAGAAAGTGGTCAAAGTTAGTGGTCGGCATGGAACATAAGTCATTGATTTATTTGTCGGGGCGAGAGGATTTACTCCGGACATCCTGTCCTCCGCCCTTCGGGCCAGCGTCGCCCATGAATGGGCTCCACTGTTCAAAATCGCTCCCGGCGATTTTGTGAACCTCAATAATCGGTTCCATCTCCTCCTCCTGAGTACAAAACAAAAATGGGTCTTCAGCAGAATCTGTGGGTTGATATATAAACAGTAGCCCGTCATTC
>JBHHYN010000202.1:0-3025 GCA_046757565.1 Gammaproteobacteria bacterium
TGACGGGCTACTGTTTATATATCAACCCACAGATTCTGCTGAAGACCCAAAATTAAAGACCAAGACCCGGGAACCAGGAACGTTGAACCTTGAACCAGTTGAACGCCTGCAGAAGCTTCTGGCCAGGGCAGGACTCGGCTCACGGCGTGAGATCGAGGCCTGGATCGATGCCGGCCGAGTCAGCGTAAACGGCAAGAGAGCGGTGCTGGGGGTACGTGCATGCACTGATGATCGTATCAACATCGATGGTCGACCAGTCAACCTGTTAAAATCGATACCGGACAGGGTGCGCGTGCTGGCCTACTACAAACCGGAAGGGCAGGTGTGTACGCGAAAAGATCCTGAAGGACGCCCGACAGTCTTTGCAGGCCTGCCCCCCATCGATAAGGGGCGTTGGCTTTCCATCGGCAGACTGGATATCAATAGCTCGGGTCTGCTCCTGTTCAGCAATGACGGTGAGCTGGCCAACCGCTTGCTGCATCCGTCGGGAAATCTGGAACGTAAATATGCCGTACGCGTGCTGGGCCGGGCGACAGAAAAGCAATTAAACAGGATGCTAAACGGCGTGGCGCTCCAGGATGGGGCGGCGCGGTTCACGGATATTGTCGATTCAGGTGGTGAAGGGGCCAACCACTGGTACCACGTGGTGATTATGGAGGGCCGGAACCGGGAAGTCCGGCGCTTGTGGGAATCCCAGGGCCTGGCGGTCAGCCGCTTGATCCGGATCCGTTTCGGTCCCTACATCCTGCCTCGAAGCAAAAAGCCCGGACAGTTCTGGGACCTCAACAAGAAAGACCTCAACGCCTTGCTTCAAGGTTCAAGGCTTAAGGTTCAAGGTTCAAGGTTCAGGGTTCAGGATTCAGAACTTTGAACGTTGAACGCTGAACTTGAAACTTGTTGCGCCAGTCTTGAGCAAAGAAACCTTGATGATGCTTTATGACAGGTTGTTTCAAGCCTATGGGCCCCAACACTGGTGGCCGGGTGAATCGGCCTTTGAGGTGATGGTAGGTGCGGTGCTGACGCAGAATACCGCCTGGGGCAATGTGGAAAAGGCCATTAACACACTAAAACAGTCCAATAGTTTAACGCTCAATCGTATTATTCAACTGGATCCTGAGGAACTGGCGCGACTGATCCGCCCCGTCGGTTACTTCAATGTCAAAACCCGGCGCTTAAAGCACCTGTGTCACTGGGTAAGAGGGCAGGGTGGTATCGAGAGTTTGCGGGCGCAATCGACCGGTAAATTGAGACAGGCATTATTATCCGTGCACGGTATCGGGCCTGAGACGGCCGATGATATCCTGCTCTATGCACTGCAGCGGCCGCTGTTCGTCATCGACGCCTATACCCGGCAACTACTCGGCAGGTTGAAGTGGATCGAGGGTGACGAGCATTACGAGGTGTTGCGGCGCCAGATTGAGACCGCTTTAGGCCCTGATCCGGTACTATATAATGAATACCATGCCTTAATCGTCCGTCATGCCAAGCAAAAATGTACGGAATCCAGGGGTTGCCGACATTGCCGGGTAGAGGCGCCATTTAAGTGGAAAGTGGAAAGTATAAGGGATTAAAAGAGGGATTTTGAGATAAGTTCTATATATTCTGGTTGAGAGAAGCAAGATCCTGTCCCATACTTTTTTGACTTTCAACGGATCTATTGTAAGCTTTCGGCCCCTTCGTTAAGAGAGCGTATCGGCAGATATGGCACAGAGGCAACCACTGGTTGCGGCAAACTGGAAGATGAACGGCACCCTGGCCGGCATCGAGCCTCTGCTGCGGAAGGTGCTCGACGGATTGACTCCCGCTTTAAAAGCGGAAGTGGCAATATGCCCCCCCTGTATATACTTGCCCGAGGTAAGCGGGTTACTGGAGGGAATGGATATTCTGCTCGGTGCGCAAAATGTCTCTGAACACGAATCCGGTGCCTATACCGGCGAAATATCCGCAGCGATGCTCAAGGATTATCATTGCCGCTTTGTCATCGTGGGTCATTCCGAACGGAGAAACCTGTTTGGAGAAGCGGATCACCTGGTTGCGGAGAAATTCAATGCAGCCTGCACTGCCGGGTTGATCCCGATCCTCTGCGTTGGAGAGCAACTTCAGGAGCGCGAGTCAGGTATCACTGAAGAGGTTGTCGCACGGCAGCTGGATGCCGTTATCGACAAGGCGGGTATTGCCGCCTTTGCACAGGCCGTGATTGCCTATGAACCCGTCTGGGCGATAGGGACGGGACGTACTGCCACGCCGGAACAGGCCCAAGAGGTCCATGCCTTTATCCGCTTGCGGCTGGCGCGCCACGATGATGGCATTGCCGATGGCATACGGCTCCTCTATGGTGGCAGTGTCAAGGCCGATAATGCGCGGGATCTGTTTTCCATGGCCGATGTCGATGGCGGCCTGATTGGCGGCGCATCGCTGGTCGCTGATGATTTTGTTACAATCTGTCAGGCAGCGAGGTAAAGAGAGATGGAATCATTACAGACTATTTTATTTGTATTACAGGTATTGGTGGCCCTGTGCCTGATCGGGTTCATACTGATCCAGCATGGCAAGGGCGCGGATGCCGGCGCGGCATTTGGCAGCGGCGCCTCAACAACCGTTTTTGGGTCTCAGGGTTCAGGTAATTTTCTGACCAGGACCACAACCGCCCTGGCATTCATATTCCTGGCAAATAGCTTGGCATTGGCCTATATCGCTACGGAGAGGATGCGGCAGGATACCAGCCTCATCCACCAGACAGACACGGGTATCATGCAGCAACAACAGACTGAACAACCGTCCCCCCCCGATACAGCCCCGGCAGTCCCGGAAGGGCCGGAATCTGATGCCCCCAGGTTACCGGTTGAGTAAAAATATTGCACGAGTCACGCATCATTTGCCGATGTGGTGGAATTGGTAGACACGCTGTCTTGAGGGGGCAGTGCCGTAAAGGCGTGCCGGTTCGACTCCGGCCATCGGCACCATTTGAACTGACCTGGTCAAGGTTTTTGGTACAACCCGGTTAAGCAACCTTTTTTACTTCCAT
>JBHHYN010000203.1:0-3019 GCA_046757565.1 Gammaproteobacteria bacterium
GATGTGCCCATGAATCTGGAGCTTAGGCTGTCGGTTGAGGATTCCCCCAACTCGGCCGGAGTGGTGATCGATGCCATCCGCTGTGCCAAACTGGCCTTGAGCCGTGGACAGGGAGGCATCCTGAAAGCGGCATCGGCCTATTTTTGCAAACACCCTCCGGTGCAGTTTACCGACGAGGAGGCCAGGCAGATGACGGAACGTTTTATCAACGGCGGCTGACGCGATGGGGGTGACGTGCCTGATTATCGCGGCTGGCAAGGGCGGTCGGTTACAGCAGAGAGGTGACAGCAAGCCCCTCATCCCCATCTTGGGCATCCCCATGATCGAACGTATCATCCGCACCGCATTGGAGGTCGGGGCGGATGAATTTTACGTCGTTATTGGCTACCGCGGCGACCGGGTCCGCAATTTCTTGGAGCAGCTCGCGGAGCGTCTTGCAATTCGGATCACTCCATTGGTGAACGAAGATTGGGAGAAAGAAAACGGTTTTTCGGTACTCAAGGCGCGGGATGTTTTGCACGAATCATTTTTGCTGCTCATGGCGGATCATCTCTTCGAGCCGTCGCTTGCCCGTGCGTTGATAACGCTTACCCTGGCCAAGGAGGAGATCGCACTCGGGGTGGATGGGGGCACCTGCAATCCCCTCGTCGACATGGAAGATGTCACCCGCGTCAAGGTGGAAGCCGGGAAGATCCGTGGTATCGGCAAGGGATTGGTCGACTTCAATGGCTTCGATACCGGTGTTTTCCTGTGCTCTCCCGCCATCTTTAAGGCCCTAGAGCAAAGCAAGGAAAAAAACGGCGACACCACCCTGTCCGGGGGGGTGCGGGTCCTGGCCGCCGCGGGACGCGCCAAAGCGATCCCGGTGAGCGGTTTCTGGATCGATGTGGACCATCCTGCGGCTTTCCGGATGGCGGAGAAGGCGCTGCTGAATCGTCTCCGCAACAAGCCAAACGATGGGCCGGTATCACGTTACCTGAACCGTCCCATCTCCATGCTTTTTTCCCGTCATTTGGCGAAATTTGATATTACACCCAATCAGATTTCCCTGTTCTCGTTTCTGTGTTCTCTGCTGGCCGCTGGACTGTTTGCGCTGGGCGGGTATCCTGCCCTGCTCCTGGGCGGTGTTCTGGCCCAGTTCGCGTCTATCATCGACGGTTGCGACGGCGAAGTGGCCAGGCTCAAGTACCAAAGCAGCGACTTCGGCGGGTGGTTCGATGCGGTGCTGGACCGCTATGCCGACGCTTTCCTGCTGTTCGGCTTGACCTGGCACCTGCTGGCGGTGGAAGCGAGTGGCTGGGTCTTGTTCACCGGCTTCATGGCCATTATCGGCTCGTTCATGCTCAGTTACACAGCGGACAAGTACGATAACCTGATGCGTGAGCGCATCAAAACCGAGGGAAGGGCTTGGTTGCGGATGGGGCGGGATGTGCGGGTGTTTCTCATCTTTCTGGGTGCGGCGGTCAATCTGGTACTGCCGGTGCTGGTCGTGATTGCCTTGGTGATGAACCTCGAGACCTTGCGCCGGGTTAGGGTTGCGTGCGATGCGTAGTGTTGAATGTGCCAAACAAAAAATCCGGTTGATTGTTGCGGGCTCCCAGGTGCCGGAGGATTCACGTCACGCCGACAACACATTGGAATGGCTTTTGCGGCTGGAACCGGATGCCGACGATGCCCTGCAACTGGCAGCGCTGGGCCACGACATTGACCGAGCCATCGAGGAGGTCAAGGTAAAACGTGCGGACTTCGACGATTACGATGCCTTCAAGGCCGCCCACGCCCGCAACGGGGCGGAAATACTACGCCCGATTCTGACCGCATGTGGTGTGAAACGATATATTGTGGACGAGGCTTGCCGCCTGGTGGAGGTCCATGAGATGGGCGGCGATCCCCGCTCTGATGTACTCAAGGACGCGGACAGCATCTCCTATTTCGATGTCAACCTGCCGTTCTATTACCGACGTGAGGGTTGGAACGAGGCCAAGCGGCGATCATCCTGGGGCTATCAGCGACTTTCCCTAAGGGCGAAAGAAATCGTCAAGCACATCGTCTACGAGGAAGAGGTGCCGGTGCGCCTGCTGGAAGAGGTGATTCATGAAAATATTGACTGAAGGAATTGTCAAGCATTTACAACACAAGAAACGAGTGAGTGAGTGAGAAATGCCTCTGAAACAATTTATTGGCCTGTTAGAGGGCTCTTTTTAAACAAAGACAGGGACCGCGCATGCCTTGCGAAACACATCCTCACCTGGCCTACAACAGGGATTTCCTAATGAGGTTAAGCCCGATAAACAGTAAACCCGAGAAGATACAGGTACGGAAGACTGCTTGTGAAACCCGGTCGCGTACCCGCGTGCCGATAGTCATTCCCACAAGCGCCGGTACGACTACAAGCATGGAAAGCAAGAGAACCGTGCTGTCTAACGCCTTTTGTTGGACCAGAGCACCGATCCATATCAGGGTTGAAACAACGCCGGTGAAGGCCGTCGCCTGTATGAACTGGTTTTTGCCGAGACCAAGTGCTTGATAATAGGCAATCAAGAGCAGGTGCAGAGTCCCTGTTGCCCCGGTCAGCAAGCCCGAGATTAGACCCAGGAGAGGGGAAGTCACCGATTCGTAATGGGCAGGGACTCGAACCGGCGTTCGGGTAAGATTCATCGCTGCGAAAGTGCACAGGACAACGCCAAGAACCGCCATCGGTATAACTGGGTTGACAAGAAACAAAGTTATCGTACCCAGCCAAATACCCACAAAGCCAGTAGCATTTAAGATCCAGAACCGCCGTATCACACCTGCAACGTCTCCTCCCTGTTGTGCCTGCAGAACATTGGTAACAAGAGCCGGGATAACCATGAGCGGGATGAGTTCTCGCAAACCCATCACATTGCTTAAGATCGCAAGTGTCACGGTCATCTGGCCGATACCAACAGCGCCTTTGGAAATCCCGCCGATCAGGAATGCGGCAGTAATGAGGGTGATCCGGGAAGCGTCCAAGGATTTTTAATCGCTACGGGTTAAT
>JBHHYN010000204.1:0-2954 GCA_046757565.1 Gammaproteobacteria bacterium
CCTTCCATGGAGTCGTCCCCCGTCCATGGGGTCGTAACACCTCCTTATATGGAGGCGTCTGTGGTGAATTATATTGTCGAGCGCTTAAAAATAACTAACGAAAACCCCGGGGGCTTGCCTCCCAGTTGGAGTGCGATAATAGAATTGAATAACCATGACACTGATAGTCGGTCGCTTGCGGCCGAGTTGTTCATACATTTCCGAAGTCCGTTCGGCTTTCCAGCCAGCGGCCAATGAGTGGATCGATCCTGTTCGGGTATTTGCTGAGGATGGTCTGCGCCGCCTTCTGTACCTGGGGGATCAGCGCCGCATCCCTCATGAGATCGGCGATATGCATTGCCGGCAGGCCAGTCTGCCTGGTTCCCAGAATTTCTCCCGGTCCGCGCAGCTCCAGGTCTTTTTTTGCGATCTCGAACCCATCATTGGTCGTACGCATGATTGTCAGCCTGGTTTGTGCGATTTCCGACAAGGGTGGTTGATACATGAGTATACAGTCACTCTGTTGCGCGCCTCTACCGATACGTCCCCGTAACTGGTGCAGCTGTGACAGACCCAGACGCTCGGCATTTTCTATTACCATCAGGCTGGCTGCCGGCACATCCACCCCTACTTCGATAACGGTTGTCGCGACCAGGAGATCGAGCGCACCGGACTTGTATCGGCTCATAATCTGCTCTTTCTCTGAACTCTTCATGCGCCCGTGGATCAGGCCGATAGTCAAATCGGGCAGGGCCCGATCAAGATATTCACAGGTATCTGTCGCGGCCTGGGACTGTATGGCATCGGATTCTTCAATAAGCATACAGACCCAGTATACCTGGCGTCCCTGTTTGCAGACGTTAGCTATGCGTTCGATAATTTCCGCCCTGCGCTCATTAGCCATGACGACTGTGTTCACCGGTTGTCTGCCCGGTGGTAATTCATCGACGATGGAGATATCCAGATCGGCAAAGACGGTCATAGCAATGGTGCGCGGAATAGGGGTTGCCGTCATGATTAGCTGGTGCGGAAAATGCGTTTGGCCGGCGCCTTTTTCAAACAGGGCAAGGCGTTGGTGCACCCCGAAACGATGTTGCTCGTCGATGATGATGAATCCCAGGTGGCCAAATTTCACGCCTTCCTGGAACAGTGCATGGGTGCCGACTGCGATGAGGGGCGCAGAGGCTGCAAATGCCGTCAGTGCCTGTTCACGTGTGGAGCGGCCGAGTTTCCCCGAAAACAACAGTACCGGAACATCAAAACCCGATAACCATTGCTGTAAGTTGAAGTAGTGTTGATCTGCGAGCAGTTCGGTGGGAGCCATCAGCGCTACCTGATAGCCGGCGGCAATGGCCTGAAGCGCGGCGATCACCGCCACCACTGTTTTACCTGATCCTACATCACCCTGCAGCAGCCGCAACATGGGGACGTCCTGTTTAATGTCGTGCAGGATTTCCCGCAGAACGGTCTGTTGGGCCCGGGTTAACTGAAATGGCAGTCTGTCTGTGAATTCATCAATGAGGGGTGTAGTGGTGTTAAAGGGAGGGGCCTGGAATGCCTGTATCTGTTTACGGAAGGCGCGCAGACTCAGATGGTGCGCCAGTAACTCTTCAAAGGCAAGACGCCGCTGTGCGGGATGAATCACCGCCTTGAGTGCATCAATATCTGCATCGGGCGGCGGCCGGTGGACATACTGTAGCGCCTGGGCAAGCCCTGGCATTCGATAGTCGCTGAGGATCTTTCCAGGCAGTATCTCTGTGAGTTGATTGGGGGCATGTTTGAGGACATTCAGCGCTTGATCTGACAGTTTCCGCAACCGCCCCTGGGACAGCCCCTCGGTCGCCGGGTAGACGGGCGTCAATGTTTGATCCACATGATCAAGCTCTTCGGGTGCAATGTGTTGATATTCCGGGTGGATCATTTCCAATGTTTTTATCCCCCTGCGCACCACCCCCCAGCAGCGGATACAGGTTCCTCTGGCGAGTCCCGTCTGCTGTAATTTATTAAAATGGAAAAACCTGAGCGTCAATGCGCCAGTGCCATCGCTGATGCGGCACAGCAGGGACCGGCGTCTACCGTACTGGATCTGGGTCAGTTCCACGTTCCCCTGCGCCAGCGCCTCCTGTCCCGGTACCAGGCTGCCGATAGGAATCAGCCTGGTACGGTCCATATATCGATGCGGCAGGTGAAACAGCAGGTCTTCTATGGTACGTATGCCCAGACGCTGCAGTCTGGATTCCAGCTTGACGCCGACCCCGGATAATCTGGAAACCGGCAAAACCAGTCTCAGGGGCTTTTGTTCACCCACAGTGGCAGTTTAATCTTGAATGACCAATACGGCGTCCATCTCAATCCGGGCGTCTTTCGGTAATTGTGCCACACCGATCGCAGCACGGGCGGGATAGGGTTCCTGAAAATATTCAGCCATGACCTCATTCACTATCTGGAAGTGTTGCAGATCAAGCAGATAAATAGTCAACTTCACAATGTTTTCCAGGGACGCCCCGGATGCTTTGGCGACAGCGGCAAGATTATCGAACACCTGACAGATCTCCCGGCGGATATCACCCTGCAGCAATTCCATGGAATCGGGAAGGAGCGGTATTTGCCCCGACAGGTATACAGTGTTGTCGATTTTTACGGCCTGGGAGTACGGCCCGATGGCTTGTGGCGCATCCGCAGTTGAAATAATTTCTCGTGGCATTGTTCTGTCCTTAATCCAGTGTAAAATTTAAAGAGATGTTATTTTAAATATTTGATTAACCACAGAGGCACAGAGTGCACAGAGATAATACAGGTTAATAAAACTAACCAAAAATCTCTGGGGTTTGCCCCCGAATTGGATAGCTATAATAGAAATGAATATCTATTACACCGAAACCCGGTCGCTTGCGGCTGAGTTGTTCATAAAATACTTTATACTTTGGGTCTTCAGCAGAATCTGTGGGTTGATATATAAACAGTAGCCCGTCATT
>JBHHYN010000205.1:0-2952 GCA_046757565.1 Gammaproteobacteria bacterium
AGTTTTTATTCAAAAGTCTTTCTTGTTAACCCACAGATTCTGCTGAAGAGCCAAACTTTCTTCCATATCCAGGGAAGATTAATAAATCATGGATGCCTCACAGCCTCCGATAGTTTCTGAGAGACCAGGGCATTCAAAGAGACGCCATTCCGTGCCGCCTCCATTGCCAGGAGTCTATGTATCCGCTTATCCACCCGGACATTGAATTGACCGGAATAGTCCTTATTGGAGGGGGCTTGTGGAATTTCTTCCCCATCTTCTATATAGGACTCTTTGGCAAGGCCCCAGGCAACGGCCAACTCTTTGAGTGCGGAATGAGGCATTTTGCCGTGGGCAGAGATAGCAGGAAGTTCGACAAGATGGGCAATATACCTGCCCGTATCATCTTGAAAGATATTCACGGTAAAACCGTCAAATTGATCAGTTTTCATTATCGTACACCTTTAGAAACTGTTTAACCTGATAACCGACAGCCATCTTGCCGTCAGGCTGTATCGGCAATCTGAGGCCATGAGCGGACTTGTAAATCCTGTGTGAACCGCGAGTCCTGACGTGTTGCCAGCCGGAGAGTGTTAATAAGCTTTCAAACTCACTGAACTTTAACCCTTCAGGGTTATTCCTGGCCTTGGCTAAGAGTTTATCCAATTTACTCACTGGATAATTGTAACTGTATATAGTTACAAATCAAGGGCTCTTTTCTTTCTTTGCTACTGAATGGCGTCCCCAAGGGGATGGACTCGCAACATCCCTGTCGCTCGGCTTCCAGCCGTTGCCTGCGGCAACGCCCAAATCGGCAATCCTGCCGATTTGTCGACCCCACCAGATTTACGTTCAACTCCAGAAATGCATATTAAAAAACCGGTCCTGTTGGACCGGTTTTTTAATATGGCGTCCCCAAGGGGATTCGAACCCCTGTTGCCGCCGTGAAAGGGCGGTGTCCTAGGCCGACTAGACGATGGGGACAATCCTGAGGACGGAAGACAGATGACAGAAGACTGAAAATCAAGGTATCAATCCTTGTTTGACAGTCATCAGTCTTCTGTCCTCAGCTTACTGGTGCAGTTCTCTGTTCTCTGTCTTCTGATTGGTGGAGCCAGGCGGGATCGAACCGCCGACCTCTTGAATGCCATTCAAGCGCTCTCCCAGCTGAGCTATGGCCCCCCGTTACTACAATTCAAAGTTTAACGTTCAACGTTGAACCTTGAACCCAAAAAATAAGGCGGGTGACTGTACGTGACGCCCTGTTGACTGTCAAGTTGCTGTGGCACGTTGACGGATATAGTCCAGGGCCCGGTCCAGACGGCCCAGGGTCCGGTCCCGCCCTATCAATCTGAGGGTGTCATCAATGGAGGGTGAAACCGCCGTGCCGGTCACAGCAACGCGCAACGGCTGGGCAATTTTTCCCAGTTTTAACCCGAACTCGTTCGCCACCTTATCGATGGCGTGGTGAATTGCGTCATTATCCCACCCCGGCAGGCTGGCCAGACAAGCGCGTAAGCGGACCAGGGGTTCCAGGACAACGGGACGCAGCTGTTTTTTAGCCGCTGTTTCATCAAAATCATCAAAATCTTCATAAAAAAAACGGCTCTGCCCGGCCATCTCTTTCAGCGTTTTACAACGTGCCTGTTGCACCTCGACCAACTCTTTGGTCCGGGGGCCGTGTTCTGTAGCGATGCCGAGTGCTTTCAAATGGTGCTCCAGCAGTGTGGTCAACCGCTCCGAATCACCTGTTTTGAGGTAGTGCTGGTTCAGCCACAGCAATTTGTCCGGGTTCAGGGCCGCTGCCGCCCTGTTTACGTCCCGGATATCAAACAGTCGAACCATCTCCTGCACTGAGAAGATTTCCTGATCACCGTGTGACCAGCCGAGCCGGACAAGATAGTTGAGCAGTGCTTCAGGCAAAAAACCCTCGTCCCGGTACTGCAAGACACTGGCAGCAGCGTCCCGTTTTGATAACTTTTTACCGTCCGGACCCAGAATCATGGGTAGATGGGCATAGCTGGGAGGGACCATACCCAATGCATCGAAAAGATTGATCTGGCGCGGTGTGTTATTGAGATGGTCATCCCCGCGGATAACATGGCTAATGGACATATCCAGATCATCCACCACGACCGTCAGGTTATAGGTCGGGGTGCCGTCAGCCCGGGCAATGATCAGGTCATCCAGTTGCCCATTCTGAAATACCACCCTGCCCTGGATCAAATCCTTCACAACCACCTCCCCATCGGGAGGGTTCCTGAAGCGGACAACCGGGTCAATCCCCGCCGGCGCCGGGCCTTTCCTGGAGCGGCATGTGCCGTTGTATTTCGGTTTTTCGCCACGCGCCATGGCTTCGGCACGCATCGCCTCCAGCTCCTGCTTGCTGCAGTAGCAATAATAGGCCTTGCATGAGTCCAGCAACTGCTGGATGACCGCCTTGTATCGATGTAAGCGCTGCGTCTGGTAAAATGGTCCCTCATCAGAATCCAGCCCAAGCCAGTGCATGCCCTCAAGGATGATCTGTACCGCCTCCTGCGTGGAACGTTCCCGGTCCGTGTCCTCGATCCGCAAGATAAATTGCCCGCCATGGTGCCTCGCATAGAGCCAGGCGAACAGAGCGGTGCGCACACCGCCGATATGCAGTGCGCCGGTGGGACTGGGTGCAAAACGTGTTCTAACAGACATTAAAGTCGAAAATATAAAGTAAAAGGTGAAAAGTGATTTCTAACAGATGTTACTGGAATCTACATTAAATACTATCAGGCTCTTATTTTTATTGGATTCTTTATACTTTATACTTTCTACTTTTTACTGACCAGGGCGATTAGCTCAGCGGGAGAGCGCTGCCTTCACACGGCAGAGGCCGCTGGTTCGAAACCAGCATCGCCCACCAATTAGAATTTTTAACTTATTAATTTAGGCTCTTCAGCAGAATCTGTGGGTTAACAAGAAAGACTTTTGAATAAAAAC
>JBHHYN010000206.1:0-2893 GCA_046757565.1 Gammaproteobacteria bacterium
TAAGTTTGTTATTATCTCTTAACTGGGTTGTACCAATCCATTATACCAGGTCATAGAGAGCAGGGTAATGGTATTGATAAGCAGGAATAGAAGCCATCTCATAGCAACTCATCATATCGAGGGACTCAGGGCCGAACAAGACTGATGGTTTTAGTGGAATTATGTTGTAATGAGCAATTCACCATGGACAGGTTCCGGATGCGGGCTACGGTATTATCGGCGGCATGGGACAATCGATGACATCCGAAAAGGCGCGCAATAATTCGACTTCAACGGGAGATATTTTTTGGTCATGTACAACACTGGCGGCACAGGCCTTCAGTAGTTGCGGTTTGGCCAGGGCTCTCAGTTTTGCAAGTTTTTGCAGGGAACGATCCAGACTTGAAAGACTGATTTCATTTTTTTCCACTAATTGAAGCCCGCTGCATTCCAGCGTTTTTGTTGCCGCACTAAATGCTCCTTCAATATCGTTTTGATCCTGATGACCGGCATAGGTCATTACCGAGAGGATCAACTCAATTTCATTCTTGAGCTGCCCGGGGTGAGAATAGCGCGTTTTCGTGTGTGCCAGCTTGAAGAACTGCCCATCCAGATGGCTAAACAGAATTTTCTGTAACGACCATTCCATCAGGTCAACCCTGGAATCCATTTCAATCAACGCGATCAGATTCTCCCTGAATGATTTGTACTGATTGATTGATAACTGCTTCAGCGCCGGGATGATAATATCAATCAGTGGCAGCCGATATTTGATATCCAGTCCATCCATCTCCGGTATTAGTTTGTGCGTTAACACGAAGACATCCGGATCGGCATATTCCTGCAGATGCTTCAATTGCCTGCCACGAACCTCCCGCCCCGGATCAAGCACCAGGGAATAAATAACGGCGCGGGCGCCATAGGGCTCACGGGCAGCCTCTTTAATGACCATGGGCAACTCTGATATAAGTGAGCGGGCATGATTGATTGTTTCCTGTTTCGGGTTGCCGATTTGATCAATTGCATTCGCGACATCGACCATTGCGGCGCCGGTGACAACAGCAGCGACCTTTTTGGCAAGCTTTTCTCGCGTCATGGTTTCTTTTTTGTCGGCCTCTTCCTCATCCCGGGGTGAGCCGGTTTTATCGGAAGAATCAAATTTGCCGTCCCAATGAGGATCGATGCGCAGGATACGCTTGGCCAGCGGCGGGTGCGTGGCGGACAATGATTGCATGAAACCCGAAATGCCCTGGGCGAAAAAGGCGTGGCTGACTTCAGGCGCGCCGGGGTTTTCAACTTTTGAACCAAACTCGAGCCCGCCGATTCTCTTCAATGCGCCCGCAATCCCGTCCGGATTGCGGGTAAACTGAACCGCTGAGGCATCCGCCAGGTATTCCCGTTGCCGGCTTACTGCGGCCTTGATTAGGCCACCGAAGAATGTACCGGCAAAGCCGATGACCATCAGCCCAATAGCCAGCGCCAGTATTCCGCCCGCGCCTTTATCGTTACTCCGACCGCGCCTCGAATAAGAAGCGGAATACAAAATATAATAGCCAATAATGCCGATAATCAGGATGCCATTTAGCACGCCCATTAAGCGGATGTTGAGCCGCATATCGCCATTAAAAATATGGCTGAACTCATGGGCAATGACACCCTGCAGCTGATCACGACTTAAATGATCGATCGTTCCCTGGGTAACCCCGATGACGGCATCGCGTGGTGAGAAACCGGCCGCAAAGGCATTAATACCCGGTTCATCCGCTAGCAAATAAACCGGTGGTGCTGGCGTGCCGGAAGCGATGGCCATTTCCTCCACCACATTCAACAATTTGCGTTGCTTCAGGTCATCAGTATTTTGCGGGATCAGTTTCCCACCCAGTGCCTCCGCAACGGTCTTGCCACCAGCCGATAAGGCCATAATCTTATAGAGACTGCCCACCAAGACCACGACACCGACACCTGCGCTGACAGCGGCAAATGTCTGCCAATCCATTTGTTGGAGTAATGTCCCACTGTCTTGCATTTGTTCGCTATTGATATAACCAAACACCATCAGAACCAGGATATTGGTCATAGTGATTAAAGTGACCACAGCCAGAGTAAACAGGAAGACAAGCTGCAACGTGTTTTTACGGACACGGTGTTGTGATTCAAAGAAATTCATTTCAAACGTCAGGTTATAAACAGCAATTAAAACGATACTTTTGGCGCGGCTTGGATGTCTTCGGTGTCTTCGAATTCCAGCAAGGGCGCATCCTGCGCATGCCCGAACATAGGAGCGAAGAACACGGGCGGGAAACTCTGTTTATAAATGTTATAGGCCATCACCTGGTCGTTAAAGGCCTGGCGGGCGAAGGAAACCTTGTTTTCGGTGCTGGTAAGCTCTTCACTTAACTGCATCATGTTCTGACTGGCCTTCAGATCCGGATAGGCTTCCATTACCATATTAAAATTCATCAAGGCACCAGCCAGTTTGCCTTCCGCACCAATCAGGTCCTGCATTGCCCCGGCATTGCCTGGATCAGCCGCGGCGCCGGATAGCATATCTGCCGCCGCATTACGCGCCTTAACCACTGCCTCCAGGGTTTCACGCTCGTGCTTGATATAACCCTTGGCGGTCTCGACAAGATTTGGTATCAGGTCGTAACGCCGTTTTAATTGCACCTCGATCTGTGCAAAGGCGTTTTTGTAGCGATTCTTTAGCGCAACCAGTTTATTAAATATCCCGATTACATAAAAAATGATCAGCGCAACAACAACCAGAATGACTATTAATGTGGTATCCATATTTCTCGCCTTTTTGAATAAACCAATGGGGTCAGAGTAAATTGATATGGTCGTCCTTCGCAAGATATTTCGGCTCTTCAGCAGAATCTGTGGGTTAACAAGAAAGACTTTTGAATAAAAACTG
>JBHHYN010000207.1:0-2888 GCA_046757565.1 Gammaproteobacteria bacterium
TGGTAGAGAACAATTTCAAGTGTCTTTGGAAGGTCATTAGTGAAAAAACTACCACCCCACTGATAAATAACATGAGGCAGATAAAAAAAACTGACAATAACTGCACAAAAAATGCCACCCTTTAAACCAAACCAGAAGGCCGAAAGGATAATGGGAACATAATAAAGTCTTCTATAAATCTCATGGAGACCATGGTATTTATGTGTCGTACCCGTACGGTAATGAAAAATGCTTACACCTATAATAAATAAAACCAGTGCCGTAATCTTCCAATAATATTTATAATCAACAGTCTTTGAAGTCATATATTTCCATTTTAAGTTTTGGAGTTAAGGCTTCCCGCCCGGATGACTCGGTAGGACGTGTAACCCATCCTACTACTACACATGTTCAGTGAATTTGGCATCTTTAATTTTCAATTTAAGCTTCCACTCCTGTACGGAACAATAGAGTACCGGAACAATGAATAGAGCCATAATCTGGATCACCATGCCGCCGAAGCTGGGGATGGCCATAGGCACCATGATATCAGAGCCGCGTCCGGTTGAGGTCAGGACGGGAATCAATGCAAGGATAGTGGTTGCAGTCGTCATCAGACATGGACGAATCCTTCGTAATCCCGCCACGACAGTGGCCTCTCTGGCATCTTTGTATGTCACAATTTTTCTTTTCCAAAAGCTTTGATCCAGGTAGGTTGCCATTATCACCCCGTTATCTGAGGCAATCCCGAATAATGCAAGAAATCCCACCCAGATGGCAACACTCAGGTTAATAGTATGTACCTGGAACAGTTCTCTCATGTTCGTTCCGAACACTTCAAAGTCGAAGAACCAGGGCTGCCCATACAGCCAGATCATCAGGAATCCACCAGCCCAGGCAACCAATATGCCGCTGAAAACCAGTGAGGTGGTGATAGTCGATTTGAACTGAAAATATAGAATGATAAATATAATGAATAAGGCCAGAGGCATGACAACAGATAGCGTTTTCTGCGAGCGTATCTGATTCTCGTAACTTCCTGCAAACGTGTAACTGACCCCGGGTGGAAGGATAAACTCGCCACTTTCGATCTTCTGTCTTAAATAACGTTGGCACTCTTCAACAACATTCACTTCGGCATGCCCGGCCTTCATGTCGAATAGCACATAACCCACAAGAAAAGTATCTTCACTCTTGATTACCTGAGGCCCCCGCACGTAATTGATATCAGCCACCTGCTCTATCGGAATCTGCGTGCCATCCGGGGCGGCAACAAGGATACGGCCAAGCGTCTCGATTTGATCCCGCAATTCCCGCAAATATCTGACTCTGACCGGATACCGCTCACGCCCTTCAACGGTTGTCGTTACACGGCGTCCACCAACGGCGATCTCAATCACATCCTGGACCTGACGTATTTTCAGGCCGTAACGCGCAATAGCCTCTCTATCAAAATCTATCTCAATATACGGCTTGCCTACTATACGGTCTGCTATGACTGCCGGGGCCTCGACACTGGGCACCTCCTTCAAGAACCGTTCAATATCCAGAGAGACTTTCTCGATGGTATCGAGATCAGGTCCTTTGACCTTAACGCCCATCGGGGCACGCATACCACTCTGAAGCATTACAATCCGCGCGGCAATGGGCTGCAGCTTCGGCGCAGAAGTAGTGCCGGGAATTTGCGCCGCATCAACTATCTCTTTCCAGATATCATCCGGCGTCTTGATGTTTTCGCGCCACTGACGGTACGGTTTTCCGTGTTTATCCGGAATCAGGTTGCCATCCTGGTCTCTGACAAACTCTTTCTTACTCTTATTAAAGCGAAATCTGTTGCGATGGCCATCTTTGCCGGTAATGTACTCCGGTTTATAGTTGATTACGGTCTCGATCATTGAAAGCGGGGCCGGATCCAACGGACTTTCAATCCTGCCCAGCTTGCCTACTGCCATATCTACTTCCGGAATCGAAGAGAGTTGTTTATCCTGAAACTGCAGAACGTTGAGTACCTCACCTATAGATGCGTGCGGCATAGTGGTCGGCATGTAGAGGTATGATCCTTCATCAAGCGGAGGCATAAATTCCTTACCGAACCCGGGAAATATATCAGATACGCCCTTCCAGGCTGTTGTATTACGAATTGTGCCCGGAACGAAACCGAACATACGATCAAATCCCATCCATGCACAAACTCCCAATAGCATGACAAACATCGGCACTAACATGAAAAGCATCTTATGTTGCAGGCACCATCGGAGAATAGGGGCGAACAAAAATTGTTGAAAGATTTGGAAAAAGATTAACAAACCTCCTATCAGGGATGCAACAAAGACGAGATTACGCAGTAAACTCTTTTCCTGACCAAGCGGAAGCCAGTGGGTGGCCAGAATAATCCCGACCAATAAGGCGGCGGCTATGATGACAAACCATTGTCCGAAACTGCGAATGCGCGATGGTAAATAGCCTTCTGACAAACGATAGGCTCCCAGTGCAACCAGAATGAAACCTGCCCACCAAGCAAACCATATACCGATGACAACACCTGCGGCAATTAGACCTGACAAGAAGAATTGTTTCAGGGTCTTCGATCTAATACGAGTTGTAAACAAAATGTGGGCTGCCGGAGGGATAATGACTAATGCCACAATAACTGAAGAGAAGATGGCAAAGGTTTTGGTAAAAGCTAATGGCTTGAACAATTTTCCTTCGGCTCCGATCATCGTGAACACAGGCAGGAAACCTACAATTGTGGTTGAGACAGCGGTCAGTACCGCTCCCGAGACTTCTCTGCATGCCCGGAAGATTACATCCAGACGGTCCTCGTCCGGATTGGCTTCATCCAGGTGTTTCAGGATATTCTCACACATGATGATTCCCATATCAACCATGGTGCCGATGGCTATGGCAAT
>JBHHYN010000208.1:0-2878 GCA_046757565.1 Gammaproteobacteria bacterium
AATGACGGGCTACTGTTTATATATCAACCCACAGATTCTGCTGAAGACCCTAATATTTTACTCTACTCCGTCTTGGTCGCCTTCTTGATAGTTTTTCACCCGCCTGTCTGCCAGGCACTCACAGTGATAATGAGAAAGCATTCCCTATACAAACCTGAGTCGTATCGATGTCCAACAGTATAATAATTCGAGTCTGACACTAATTCACTCAGGGAAATGACCATTACTTTAAAATCCTCTATTTCACACAAACAATGGATGCCCGGCATCGTCGTTGCCGCCATCGCTGTGGCGATCGGACTGCCCTTTCTGTTCATACCTGTGGACAACACTTATTCCCCCCGATCATTGCGTGCCCTCTGGGATCTGGGGCATGTGCCACTATTCGCCAGTGCCGGCTATCTGTTCCTGCAGTGTTGCAGACGCTATGCGGAACTGACCTATGAGCGGCAACTGCTTGTCGCCATTTTTGCCGCTCTTACAACAGGGTTCGTAATCGAATTGATCCAAAGCGTTAGCGGCGGCGACTTTTCGCTGCACGATGTCTATAACGACCTGTTAGGGGCCGGCTTTGCGGTGATATGGCTCTCCAGGGCGGCAACCGTCCAAGGCATAATAAGCCGGAAAATATTTCAATTACTGTTCAGTGTCGCCATGTTATTCAGCCTGGCGCCATTGATACTTGGCCTGGCCGATGAATTTCTGGCGCGTAAACAATTTCCTGTCCTGGCAGATTTTCAATCTCCATTGCAATTAAAACGCTTCGGCGGTGGTGCCCGGTTGGAGCAGCAGAGGGAAACAATGCGCGTGTTCTTCGGTACAGAAAAATATTCAGGCTTTGCACTGAAGTATTTTCCGCGCAACTGGAAAGGCTATAAATCTGTAATCATCAATGTCAACAATCCCAATCAGCAGACTATCGCTTTGACATGCCGTATTCACGACCTGTCACACAATTATCAGTATGACGACAGGTATAACCGGCGTTTTGCGATAAAGCCCGGCCTTCAGAAAATCAGCATCGATCTCGGCGAGGTGGCATCTGCGCCACGATCGCGCTCAATGGACCTGACCAGAATTGGCGCGTTGGGTTGCTTCACGACAGCACTGCCGTGGCCGCTAACGATGACTATCAGGCAGATTACGTTACGCTAGCCAGGACAAAGATACCCCCAGGTATCATGTATACGCTGCCCGATCTGCTACGCCGATGTATTCAGAATCAGGCTGAGCGACAGGAACACTGCAATGAGAATGAAGAATATGTATAACGTGCTCTTTACAAAGGCCCTCATGGCGTCAACCGTACTGATATAGCGGCTTGCCTGGCTGTACCAGTCCGGGTCTGTACGAGAAATTTTAGTATTCATGGATCTTGCTCCCCCGAAAATCAGTCACCGATAACTCAGGCAGATTTTATGCCAATAATACAATTATATATTATTCAATGAGTTATAGAAAAGTATCGCGAGCGAGATCAATTGAAATGTAAAAAATACCGACAGCTTATCCCAAAAGTGTGACAGAGTTCACAAAAATATCCCATTGGTTTTAAGGGCTTATCGCCGATCAAGGGGGTAAACCGGTACTGTAAAGGATTTCGACACTTTTTTACTGCCTGTCGCCTTATAATTGGCCAATGATAGAGAGCTGACAGGCGAAACGATGCCGGAAACAAGATGATTATGTGGCGTTTGAAAGCCCGATCGCTCATATTTGAAATAAATGAAAGTCCCTTGATATCTGAACAAGCATAAGGATAATGAGAAATCACCCGAACATTCCCTATATAAATCCGAGTCATATTGATGTCTAACAGGAGAAAGCAGACAAGAGCACCAGAAAAAGCCGACGTCACTGTCAAGGTTCTCTCGGCGACCGAAGCAACAGAGCTGGAAGGAAAAGTCTTTCCCTTTCACTCAAAAGACATATCTCTGGGGGGGCTGCAGTTGCATGTCAATGTCCCCGTCCCGGTTGGCGCTCGATTGGAACTGGAGATCACCCTCGAGAATTCACCTGAGGTTTACCGGCATACGGGCAATGTGATGTGGGATGATGAGTGGTCAGGTGGCGGTGATGAGAACAAAGCCCGGCATAAGATAGGCGTCCAATTCAATACACTGGATAACCTCCAATTTAATGCCTGGAGAGAGGCCATCAAAATACTTCTCGATAAACATCAAGGTGTAAATCCGAATTATTAGGCACTATTTGCCTCAGCCAAACCTGAGTATACCTATCCTAACAATCTGATTTATAAGGGATTACAAACGTATTATTCACTTCCTTCATGAAATATAGATGCTAATTGCTTGATTCCTGAAGTAAATTAGGCTAGCTTAGACCCATTACCGTGGGATCAAGGGAGAATCGCAATGCGTTTTGTATTGGCATTTCTTTGTTTCACTTCATTGGGGGCTGTTCAGGCACAAGATCTCTTTCAAAATGACTTCAATTCATTGCTGTATGTGAAGGTCACTTTTGACGGGAAGCACTCATCTGATAGAGACGATAGTATGAAATTGGGATTCACTATCAATCATTCATCTGCTGTGGTAGAGAGATTGGGCGGCATGAACCTGATGTCGCCTCATTCACTTCACCGCCCCTTAGTAGATGTTGAGTTTTCTTCAAAGACCAGGTATTTCTCAAAATTCAAGATCGGTGGTGTGGATACTTTAATATATCGGACTGTCATGAATGCAGACGGATCATCGGAAAGTATTACCAGTAAATTAAGCATAAAACATCTCGTTGCCGCAGTTATGGTTGCCGGGATCGCTTATGGGATTGCTGCCTCGGTCAATAATGACGATAACGACAAAACGATGCAATCCAGTAGCTCCAGTAGTACGAGTCCCGGTTTGTAACATATAGA
>JBHHYN010000209.1:0-2863 GCA_046757565.1 Gammaproteobacteria bacterium
TCAACAGGATCATCGTTACTTTCCACTTTCCACTTGTTACTTGTTACTTGTTACTATAATCACACCCACTTCATAAAACCGGTCTCAAAATGATGGCAGAGAAAGCGGTGGTAAGGATAGACCCGTAGCTTGTAGGCAATCAAACCGGACAGATCCGGGATAAAGCTGATTTCAAAGATCGTTTCATCTTTTTTGTTGTCGGTTGCCTGCAGGCGGTGACAGGAGACTGCATCAAACTCATCCATATCGGCGGCGCTGCCCAACAGGCATTCCACATTGATGTCATCACTTTTCAGTCCGTTGAGTCGGACCCCGACCCGCAGCGTCAGTTCCTCCCCCTGTTTAATCGTTGCAGGGGCATCATCCACCCGACGGATGCTGACACCGGGCCATAGCTTGTTAACGTTCTGCTTCCAGTCAGCCAACTGTTGAGCGTTATCACCGTCACCCTCCCTGAGAACGCGGGAGGTAGTAATCGCCGGAATGTAGTACTGCTTGACGTAGTCCATCACCATGCGCTGCGAATTAAAGAGGGGGATAATGGATTTCATCGACTCTTTGGCCATCCTCACCCAGCGTTCCGAATAACCGGGCGCTTTATCGAAATAGATGGGAATGACCTCCTGCTCCAATACATCCAGAAGCTCCTTACTTTCAAGCCATCGGCGCCTTTCAGGGTTCTGTTCAGAAACATGCGCCTGCAGCCCCCAGCCGTCCCTGCCGTTGTACCCTTCGCCCCACCAGCCATCCAGAATACTCAGGTTAATGACGCCGTTAATACCCGCCTTCATGCCGGAAGTCCCACAGGCTTCCAGGGGATATTCCGGGGTATTGACCCACAGATCCACACCGGTCACCAATTTGCGTGAAAGCGCCAGATCATAACCCTCCAGCAGCAGCACCCTGCCATGAAACTGGGGTTGCCTGGAAAAGTCATGGATTCGCTTGATTAATTCTTTCCCGGGTTCATCGTGGGGGTGTGCCTTGCCGGCAAAGATCAGGATCACCGGCCGGTCCGGATCATTGAGTAACCGCGCCAGACGATCCGGGTCATCAAACAACAATGTCGCCCGTTTATAGGTGGCGAAACGGCGGGCAAAACCGATAACCAGGGCGTCATCATCGCCATGCAGTTGTTTAATTTCATGATCGATCTGCGCCTGACTGTAGCCGTGGCGGCGGCAGCGTTTACTGATAAACCTGCAGCAATCGTCATACAAGCGGCTCTTGAGTGACAGATGCACGCTCCAGAAGGTGACATCCGGAATAGTATCAATCCGCGTCCAGTAATCCGGGCTCAGTAATTCGTTGTGCCAGCCATGATCATCCAGCACGTTGACCCATTCCCTGGCCAGGAACGTCTGGACATGGACACCATTGGTCACATACCCCATCGGGTTCTCTTCGACCGGGATCTCTTTCCAGATATGCTGCTCCATTTGCGCCGCAATGCCGCGGTGGATCCGGCTCACGCCATTATGGAATCGCGAGCAGCGGATTGAAAAATTCGTCAGATTGAATCCCTGCTGGTGCTCATTGGCGCCCAGCGCCAGAAACTGTTCCGCCTCGATACCCATTTCACCGATAAAACCGTCCAGATAGTCCTGGATGAACTCAATGTCATAGACCTCATGACCGGCCGGGACCGGGGTATGGGTCGTAAATACTGTGCTGGCTGCCACCAGCTGTAACGCAGCCGGAAATTGCAGACCTCCGGCGACCAGTTCACGGCAGCGCTCAATGATCTGCAGACACGGGTGGCCTTCATTGATGTGCCAGACGCTAGGCGCCAATCCCAGTCTGGATAGCGCCCTGACGCCGCCAATACCCAATACGATTTCCTGGTTAAGGCGTATGCGGTGATCGGCGGGATATATCTGGTAGGTAATGGCACGGTCATCGTCACTGTTTTCAGCCACATCCGTATCCAGCAGATAGAGATTGGTATGGCCCGCCTTGGCCCGCCACACTTTAACAACCAGCCTTGATTCGGGCCTATCGATAACCACCTGAATCTCTTCACCATCAGGATCCCGTGCCGGTTGAATCGGCAGGTCTTCCAGTTTGACCGGATGGTAGTGGGAGACCTGCTGACCGGCATCATCGATGGTCTGGGTCAGGTTTCCCTGCCGGTAAAGTAGCCCCACCGCAACGAACGGGATACCCAGGTCGCTGGCCGCCTTGCAGTAATCCCCGGCCAGAATACCCAGACCGCCGGAATAGATGGGCAGGCTCTCATGCAGGCCGAATTCAGCACAGAAGTAGGCGATCAGATCGGTGTCGGGATCAAGCTTGTGGAGCTGTTGCAGGCTTTTAATCTCTTCATGGTAGGTATCGTAGTTTGCCAGGGCACGTTGATACTCTTCCAGGAACGCCCGGTCCGCCGCTGCCTGTTCCAGCCGTTGTTGCGACACCCGCCGTAAAAATACCTTGGGATTATGCAGGCACTGCTCCCACAGTTCCCGGTCCAGGTGGTAGAACAAACTCCGGGAATTCCGGTCCCAACTGTAGTAGAGGTCGTTCGCCAGCTCCTCGATCCGTGCCAGGCGTGGCGGGATCTCAGGTCGTGATTCGAGGGTGAAAAGTGTACCGGCCATAGTCCTTATTCATGCTTATTCTGACTACCGTAGTATAGACCCATAAAAAACCCCGCATCAGCCACAGAATATACTACCCTGAAGGGAGAGGTCGAATCTGATCTAGCATCCCATAGTAAAAGATTTCTGACAAGAAATAATACGTTACTCAGGAGACAGATGCTTAAGGAAGCTCTTCCAAAAACAGGTAAATTAAACAATTAAAAAAAATGGGTCTTCAGCAGAATTCGTGGGTTGATATATAAACAGTAGCCCGTCATTCCCGT
>JBHHYN010000210.1:0-2860 GCA_046757565.1 Gammaproteobacteria bacterium
CTGTTCCCGACGTTGCTCTACCTCCCGCGTCCCTGCGGTCGTCCTCCTTCCATGGGGTCGTCCCCCGTCCATGGGGTCGTAACGCCTCCTTCCCTGGGGGCGTCTGTGGTGAATAGTAATCGATGACTGCCTTCATCCCGTTACCTTATTCCTCAAATAAACCGGCAATGCCGCCTCCGCGGAAACAGCCTTACCATCATGAAAATCTTTAACTGCCAGGGTAACAATATCCCTGGCATGGGGATAACGCTCACCATCGAAACCGGTGAGTTGCCCTGCTAGTCTATCTGTTAATACCTCACGATAAATCATCCAGCCGCTGCCGATACCATAGCATTGATACCCTTCGGGTAACTGGAGCAGTTCCGGTCTGGATACCTGCTCCTGGCCGATGGCGGTAACAGTGTTGTCATCATCAGCTGCAAATACTCCCCAATAGATCTCTCCCATACGGGCGTCAATGGCGCTGATAAATCGCCGTGACTCCGATATTGCGCCTTGCGCCAACGAGGCCAGTGTGGAGATGGGGAGAACAGGCCGATCAGCAGCAAAGGCCAGTCCCTGTATGACCCCGGCAGCTATGCGTACCCCGGTAAAGGCGCCGGGACCGCGCCCGAATGCCAACGCATCCAGACTGGTCAATTTAATGGCCGCTTCTGCCAATAACTGATCCACCATCGGCAGGATCAGTTCTGCGTGTTGACGCGGCGCCAATTCATACCGGTAAGCTACCTCCCCGTCAATGAAAATGGCTGCGGAGCAGGCCTCGGTCGCGGTATCAATCGCGAGTAGTTTCATTTTTATTACTTATAATTGGTGACTCGCCTATAATGCGCAGATGTTCAAACCCTTCGAACTGTTTATCGGTCTGCGTTATCTGCGCGCAAAGCGGCGTAATCATTTTATTTCGTTTATATCGCTCTCTTCTATTCTGGGCGTCACACTCGGAGTCATGGCGGTAATCACCGTTTTATCGGTGATGAACGGTTTTGAAAAAGAGATGACTGACCGCACCCTGGGAATGGTATCTCATGCTACCGTGGTGGAACAAGGTGGGTACTTGAAGGATTGGCGGAGCATTGCCGAAAAGATTGAACAACACCCGGGCATTACCGGGGTCGCCCCCTATTTTCGCGCGGAAGGCATGCTGGCCCATAACAAACGCGTCAACGGTACGGTGGTGCGTGGTATTCTGCCTGAAGAAGAATCCAGGGTCTCCGTGATTGCCAACCGCATGATCATGGGTGATTTTTATCAATTAAAAGCAGGTAAATTCGGGATCATTATTGGCAGGGAATTGTCCCGATCATTGGGTGTGTTGACCGGCGACAAGGTAACACTGGTTACCCCGCAGGCAAATATAACCCCGGCAGGGGTATTGCCGCGCCTCAAGCGCTTTACCGTTGTTGGAATCTTCGAAATCGGTATGCATGAATTTGACAGTGCTTTGGCTCTGATCAATCTGCAAGATGCCGAGAAGTTATTCAGGGTGCCTGGTCCCAGCGGTTTGCGCCTGAAAACCAGCGACGTCATGCAGGCGCCCTCTATCAGCCGTCAGGTTATGCGCCAGATACCCGGACGCTACGGAATTATTGACTGGACGCAGCAGCATAAAAATTTCTTTCGTGCGTTAAAGACCGAGAAGATAACCATGTTTATCATCCTGATGCTAATCGTAGCCGTAGCGGCATTTAATATTATTTCCACCCTGGTGATGGTAGTAGTGGACAAGCAGGCGGATATCGCCGTATTAAGGACGCTGGGGGCATCATCGGGAAGTATCATGCAGATATTTATTATTCAGGGGACAATGATCGGTTTTCTTGGCATGCTGTTTGGAGATATGGCGGGGATCTGGATGGCCAATCATATCGCTGCGATCGTAGACCGGATTGAAACAACTTTTCATATAGATGTGCTGCCCTGCGATGTCTACTATGTTTGTGATTTCCCCTCGGACCTGCACTGGAATGATGTCGCCATGATAAGTATTGTGGCCTTTCTTTTCTGCCTGCTGGCCACTATCTACCCGGCCTGGCGTGCAGCGCGCACACAGCCCGCTGAAGCATTGCGCTATGAATGAAGCAATGGTTCTTTCCTGTGCCGGTCTGGAAAAATCGTTTAACGATGGTTTTCTCAATGTGGCCGTCCTGAAAGGCATTGATATTACTCTTGCGCAGGGAGAATGCCTGGCCATCACCGGGGCGTCCGGTTCGGGTAAAAGCACCTTGCTGCACCTTTTAGGTGGTCTGGATGAGCCCACCCGGGGAGAGGTCAACGTGGCCGGCAAACCGATGTCCGGATTATCCGAGAAAGAACGCGGTACATTGCGTAACAGTGCGCTGGGTTTTATCTATCAGTTTCATCATCTGCTGCCTGAATTCAGCGCGCTCGAAAACGTTGCCATGCCGTTATTGATCCGTGGCCTGGATGTCAGAGAGGCCGAGTACAGCGCCATGGATTCTCTGGAGAAGGTGGGTCTGGGAAACCGCGTACAGCATAAGCCGGGTGAACTTTCCGGGGGTGAGCGTCAACGCACCGCCATCGCCAGAGCCGTGGTTACCCGGCCGAGGTGCATCCTGGCGGATGAGCCGACCGGCAATCTTGATGAACAAACGGCTGCACAGGTCTTCGATGCGATGCTGGGACTGAACCGTGAATACGGATCGAGTTTGATTATGGTGACACATAATTTGGCCCTGGCCGGGCGTTTTGACAGGGTGCAGAGACTACACGATGGGTTACTGCACGATAGTGAAGAATAGGTTCAAGGTTTAAGATCCATGAACGTTGAACTATTTTTTCTGGCTCTTCAGCAGAATCTGTGGGTTAACAAGAAAGACTTTTGAATAAAAACTGA
>JBHHYN010000211.1:0-2842 GCA_046757565.1 Gammaproteobacteria bacterium
AATGACGGGCTACTGTTTATATATCAACCCACAGATTCTGCTGAAGACCCTTATCATTTAAATATTATCCCGGAACTGGTGAACGAGCGAGTCCATGTGGGCAGCGGAAGCACAATCTCACTGCGAGCTACCGGCATTCGATGGGATGGACCACCGGCAATGGGGGAAAATCAGCGTTGGAAGAACTATCCTGTCAGTGATTGGAAGATTTACAAACTGGCTGATGGCGCCAGCAGCGTCCAACCATACCGGCAATATGAACTGCTCCTTGATCTGGATGAGATTGGATTACGCACGGGTGTTCCCTTTCCAGCGCGATTTGAAGTAGAGACCGACCCGGCCACTGACGAGGCCGGCAGGTTTCAACATCGAAACTACCTGGGCAAACTCGGTTCGGAAAATTATCCCATCTGGTTTGTGATTGCCGCCCGGGAATAACCATGGCTAACGATAGCCGGTATATTACCCCAGGATTTTGCCCTTAAGATCAATGATAAAGGCTGTAATCTCATCAGCCAGTTCAGCCAGTTTCTCCTTGTCTGTTGAACGCATCACAAGATTGACCCCCAACCTGCCCTTCTTAAAGAAGGGATAACTGCCGATGCTGACATCCGGATATTTTTCCTGCAGTTGGCCCAACCCCTCAGCCAGTGTACCCTCTGTAAGGTTCGTCACAATACTCCCGGTTAAAACAGGACTGCCCCCTGTTAATCGATCGGTCATACCATCGAACATGGCCTGCATAATCAACGGTACTCCCGGCAAGACAAATACATTCTCCAGTTGAAACCCTGGCGCGCCACTGACTGGATTGTCAATCAAGGTCGCCCCCGCCGGTATATCCGCCATCTTCAAGCGCGCCATATTGAGCTTGCCGGCTTCGTAATAATTTTCCATGGCGGCAACGGCGGCCTCATTGCGTACCAGTTCAACATTGAATAACCTGGCAATCGATACAGAACTTATATCATCATGGGTGGGACCGATACCACCGGTGGTAAAAACGTAATCATGAACCTTTCGGCATGCGTCCACCGTGGCAATAATAACATCCTCATCATCAGGAATAATGCGTGCCTCGGTCAGCCGGATCCCCAGTTCATCGCAACGTTTACCAAGAAATGAAAGATTCTGGTCCTGGGTTCGGCCGGAGAGTATTTCATTGCCGATGATGATGGCACAGGCAGTAATTTCAGAAAGCGATTCGTCCATACCGATCCTTGAACAGTGTGAAAAAGAAAAAACAATACTCCGCCTTTCATTTTCAACTTTCAACTTTTTACCCGGGGCTTTTTATGAAGCCGGCATTTATGCCGCCATGATTGCTTCTATCATGCCCTTCACTGTTTTCGGCTCGAAGGGTTTATCGCAGATCGCGGACACGCCCGATTGTTCCACGGCCGCCAGCTTGTTCATGTTCCCTTCCGAAGTCACCATTAATATCGGTACTGCCGCTTGTTTGCTTTCATTACGGATATATTCAATTAATGCCTTGCCATCCACTTCAGGCATGTTGTAATCGGTAACAACCAAATCAACATAGTTATTATCGATAACCGGCATGGCATCCCTGCCATCCGTAGCCTGGTAAAAATTCTCTATCCCCATCATTTGCAGAGTCCGTATTATTTGACTGCGGGCGAATTTACTATCATCCACGACCAGTACATTCAGTTTCTCCGGGTCGAAGTTGTCCAGTCTAAGTTGTTCTATATCAAGAAAATCCAGCGTGGTCAGGAGTGCTTTCTTCAGTTCCTGAGCACTAAACGGCTTCGGCAGTATGGCTGTTGCGCCAGCCTGGCGGACGGGTTCCAGTTGATAAAAGCAGGTCTCAGTGGATATCAGCATAAAAACCAGGTCCCGATTTGCGTCATTCATGCGTATGGAATTGACCAGTTCCGCGCCAGTCATATCAGGCAGGTACATGGCGCTGATCATCAAATCGGGCTCTGATTTACTGAGGCTGTCCAGGGCATCCGTCCCTGTTGTTAACCACTTATAGTTGGTAATGCCCAGGCCGGCAAACTGTTTGCCGATAATTTTCGCCTGAGCGCCTGAAGGCTCAACCAGAAGGATAAATAACTCTTCAAAAGCGGTTGTCATGGCTAATCGGCTCCGTATACCTGACCATCAATACAAAATGGCGATTCGCTTTGGGCCTGGCATCAAGCATCATAAACCCATCGCGAGTTGTCTTGATGCAATCGGCCAATACAGAAATTTCTTTAGGAGAAAGATATGGCAAGTCCCCGGCAGGAGACCCGGGCATCAACCACCCGATCTGCTGCTTCCGCTTTGCTATCGCTTGCAGGCTACGCCGCCTGGACCGGGACGTTATCTTTTATATGCCTGATATGGTTATGTTCGTCCAGATAGACGAGGGTAGGTTTATATCGAGCCATCTCTTTTTCGTCGATACGTCCATAGCTGCAGATGATCACCCGGTCGCCGGTTCTTGCCTTGTGCGCGGCGGCGCCATTTACAGAAATGATCCTGGAGTCATTTTCAGCGCGGATCGCATAGGTCGTAAAGCGCTCACCATTGTTGAGATTGTAGATTTGTATCTGCTCGTATTCGTGTATCCCCGCCAGATCCAACAGGTTTCCATCAATAGCACAAGAGCCCTCATAGTCGAGCTCGACATGGGTGACACAGGCCTTGTGGAGTTTTGCTTTTAAGACAGTAAGTTGCATTTTGCTACTTTTGTTGCTCTGCAATAAATGCAAGTATGGCTGATTTGCAGCCCTGATTCAATGCCTGACGCGCCGGATGCCATCGTGAGTCTATATAGTGTCCGTCCATAAACGGACTTTTTTTCAACATTATCCCTGTAAAACAGGTG
>JBHHYN010000212.1:0-2776 GCA_046757565.1 Gammaproteobacteria bacterium
GTCATTGGTCATTGGTCATTAAAATATTTTTACCTGTTTTTGGTTTTAAACAAATGACAAATGACGAAGGACTAGTGTCATTTTTTCTTACCAATTGAATTAATGTATGCGTTGAGCCTTGGACCGACTTCTTCTATCAGTGGTTTTATTTTTTCTGTCTGGCTCTCATTAATTAGCCTCCGCTTGTATGCCCTTCTTAACCAGTGCCTTGTTTCGTATAGTGATGCTCGGGCCATACGTACGAAACGTCGGTTATCCTGGTAACTACCGCGTCCTGCGCCTTCTGCTATATTTGCCGCGATGCTGTCCGTTGATCGAGTCATCTGTTTTCCGATGGTCTCCCTTTCAAAGTGTTGCCACATTTTTACTAGATCCCATATTTCATCTCCCAGCTTTTCCGCTATTTTGTAGACATCCAATTTCTCGAAATCCATTTTTAGTTCCTCGTCATTTGTCCTTTGTCACTAGCCCCTTGTTCTTTGTCCAATGACCCGTGACCACTGACTAATGACTAGGCACTAATCCAATCTGATGGTTATACAGTGTTGCGTAATAACCATTGGCCTCCAGCAGTACCTGGTGTTTTCCGCCTTCGACAATACGGCCCTTCTCGATCACAATGATGTTATCCGCTTGGCGCACGGCACTGAGGCGATGGGCGATGATAAAGACCGTTCGCTCTTTTGTGATATAGCGCATGTTCCGGTGAATGATGTGCTCGGATTCGTAATCCAGGGCGCTGGTCGCCTCATCGAAGATCAGGATACGGGGGTTGGTGATCAGCGCCCGGGCGATGGCGATGCGTTGTCGTTGACCGCCGGAGAGGTTACTGCCGTGTTCACCGACCAGGTTGTCATAGCCTTGCGGTAATTCCAGGATAAACTCGTGGGCTCCTGCGAGTTTTGCCGCATGCACGACGCGCTCCATGGGCATGGCCGGATCGCTCAAGGCGATGTTTTCGCGGATGCTCCGGTTGAACAGGAAATTCTCCTGCAACACCACGCCGATGTTGCGGCGCAGCCAGACGGTGTCCACCATGGCCAGATCGACGCCATCGATCAATACCCGTCCGCCTTGCGGCACATACAAACGCTGAATGAGTTTGGTCAAGGTACTTTTGCCGGAGCCGGAACGGCCGACGATGCCAATAATCTTCCCCGCGGGGACATGCAACGACACATTATTTAATACTTCAGGCGCATCCGGCCGGTAGCGGAAGCTGATATTGTCAAAGGTCACGTTACCTTTCAGTTCAGGTAGTGAGGCCCGGCCCGGGCTATAGGCCGGTTCCGGACGGGCATTAAGAATGTCCCCGAGACGCTGCACCGAGATGCCGGCCTGTTGAAAATCCTGCCAGAGCTGCACCAGGCGCAGAATAGGACCGCTGATCCGTGCGGCCAGCATGTTGAAGGCCACCAACTGGCCGACGGTCAATTCGCTATTGATAACCAGCCTCGCCCCCACCCACAGGATCAGCAAGACGGTTATCTTATTGATAAAGGCGGCGCTCTGGCCGGCGATGTTGCCGAGATTGGTGGCCTTGAAACTGGCCCTGACATAACCGGCCAATTGCTCCTCCCAACGGCGCTGGCTCTGCGGCTCCACAGCACTGGCCTTTAAGGTCTCGATCCCATTCACCGACTCCACCAGAAACGCCTGGTTCTCCGCACCACGATTGAATTTTTCATGCAGGTGCGCCCGCAGAATGGGCGTCACTAACAGCGCCAGCAAGATATAAAAGGGTATGGCGCCCAGCACAATATAAGTCAGTGCCGGGCTATACAGATACATCACGGCAAAAAACACGATGGTAAAGAACAGATCGACAACCAGTGTCAAGGCGGAGCCGGTAATGAAATTGCGGATGCTGTCCAGCTCCCGCACCCTGGCAACGGTATCGCCCACACGCCTGGCCTCGAAATAACTTAACGGGAGTCGTAACAGATGTTTGAATAAATCCGCGCCCAGGGTCACATCGATACGGTTGGTGGTATGCGAAAAGACATAGGTCCGCAGGCCGTTCAGCACGACGTCGAACAGGGAGACAACCAATAATCCGATGGCAAGGACATCCAGGGTGGTGAGCCCCCGGTGTACCAGCACCTTATCGATCACGACCTGAAAGAACAGCGGCGTCATCAGCGCAAAGATCTGAATGAAGAAAGAGGCGATCAGGACTTCGCCCAGCAGTTTTTTGTATTTCAGAATGGCGGGGATAAACCAGGAGAAATCGAATTTTTTCAACTCGTTCGAAAGCATGGCGCGGCGTGTGATCAGGATCAGCTGTCCCGCCCACATGGCTTCTAACTCTTCTTTGCTTAGAGTAATGGGGGATGGTTCCCGGGGGTCATGGATGAGGACTTTGTCTTCTTCAGTGGAAACCTGCGCGATCAGGAAGAAGCGGCCGTCAGCATGGACAGCAATGGCCGGGAGCCGGGTCTTCAGCAGCCTCGGCCAGTTGCTCTGTATCAGCCTGGCCTTCAGACCAAGAGATTTCGCCGCGCGCAGGATCTCTTGTGGAGAAAAAGTCCGGCCTGATTGACCGAACTGATGGTGTAACTGCCCTGCGTCTGCAGGCACCCCGTGCAGCCGTGACAAAATGATCAGGCATCCCAGCCCGGTATCCATATTACGAAGCTAAAGGTTCAAGGTTCAAGGTTCAAGGTTCAGGAAATAGCATCAAACAAAAATCTATTGCGTTATAGGGGATTATAAGGGTGCGATGTCAACCGACCAGGATCTACTGACCAACAATTAACTTACACTCCAGGCGGCG
>JBHHYN010000213.1:0-2738 GCA_046757565.1 Gammaproteobacteria bacterium
GAATGACGGGCTACTGTTTATATATCAACCCACAGATTCTGCTGAAGAGCCAAAAAATTTTCCTGATTCAATTGAAGATAAAGACCCCTGGTTACTCTATTGGCATGGTATGGCCATCTATCCATACAATCCTGATGAATGCCTGCCCTATATTGAATCTGCGTAGTCTGGAAAAATATGGTTTAATGCTTGAGCAATCCCTACAGTGGCAACGGGCGGTGGACTGGTATCGCCGGGGGCTGGAGATGGATCTGCTGGCAGAACGCTTCTATCAGCGCCTGATGTATTGTTATGAGCAACTGGATCAAATATCTGATGCGGTCGAAGTATATCGCCAGTGTTTGCGGGTGTTAAAATCCGGTCTCGATGTCAATCCCTCTACGGCTACCAGGAAAATCTATCAAAGATTACGCATGTAACTGTTATTCATCATGACCAAACCGGTTCAATTCTACTTCAGTTTCCGCAGCACCTACTCTTATCTGGCGTTTTACCGGATTAGACGGTTGACTGCAGACTACCCGGTGTCGTTTGAATATTGTCCTGTTTTTCCACCGCAGGATTTTGCAAGAAAACAAAAGGAGAACCCCGGCAAGCTTTCCTATCTGCGCAAGGATTTTATTCGCATTGCCAAGGCTTACGGCTTAACCATC
Source organism: Gammaproteobacteria bacterium (assembly GCA_046757565.1). Classification (GTDB taxonomy): domain Bacteria; phylum Pseudomonadota; class Gammaproteobacteria; order Eutrophobiales; family Eutrophobiaceae; genus JBHHYN01. The sequence goes on from JBHHYN010000213.1 coordinate 654, forward strand.
CAGCTCCCGGAACCGTTTGATACGGAGTGGAGGCCCCCCCATGCCGCTTTTCTCTATGCCGCTGAGCACGATAAAGGTCCGGGGTTTGCGCTGGCCGCATTTAACAAAAGGTTTTTACAGGGAGAGGATATTGCCGATAAGGATGTCTTAAAGACCATTGCCGCGGAATGTCACCTGGATCCGGAAGAATTGCATAATGCATCGGCAGATCAAAAGCGGCATGCTGACTTGACCCGGATAGGAGCGAGGGCCAGGGAAGTGGGTCTTTTTGGTGTGCCTTATTTTATCTATAAGGATAATACCTATTGGGGTAATGACAGACTGGAGTGGTTACTCAGGGAGATCGCTCTGGCATCGGGCCGGGAAGTCCCGGATTTGCAGCAGGATCCATTGCAGCGGCCATTCTAATTCCCCAACTGATATAAAAGCCATAGCAGTCTGTCGGACTCAGGATCATCTACTATAAAAAAGCCGGATTTGGCCATCTTTTCCCCTATTTTTCGACCAATAGCACCGGCTATTACTCTCAAAATAGTGAAAAACCTGACTCAAACCGGACTTTTCCTCGCTACGATGCCCTAAGTCCGACAGACTGCTAAAAGTTTGAAAAATAGCGGGTTATTGAATAGACTCATGGGTTTTAACTGCGTTGCGTTCGATAACCTATAATATCGCTCATAAGGAACTATCAAGAGCAGATTGCATGAACATACTCCTGATTGATGATTCCCCTGACTTCCGGGCCCTGGTCCGTCTCTATCTCTCCAAAGAGCTGGATAATCCCGGGATTAAGGAATACGAGGTCGAGAAACTTGGCCGGCCGCCGGAAAATTTCAACTGGTCCGAATACGATGTGTTGTTGCTTGATTACAAGCTGGGTGAAACGGAGGATGGTCTGCAATTGTTGAAGGAGTTCGGCAAAAAACCCGGTTTCCCTCCAACCATCATACTCACCGCCGAAGGGGATGAATACGTTGCCGTCAGGGCGGTCAGGCTGGGAGCAGCGGATTATATCAACAAGAAAGATATCTCTCCCAAACGTCTTGCCGGGATGGTAACGGAGGCCGCCGAGTTCAGCCCGCAGAAAGAGATTGAACAACAGGCAGTTATGAATGAGGCCACCCAGATCATCAGGCGGATACACAAGGATAATGAACAAATACCCGATGATGGATTGGATATCGGTTATAAATTTGTGCGTTTGATAGGCCAGGGAGCCATGTCAAAGGTCTACCTCGCGGAACGCGTTTCAGACAAGCTCTCATTGGTACTGAAGGTACTGGATCTGACCAGAGTCCGGGGCAGTACGCTCGTAATTCGATTCATTCAGGAAGCCGAACTCATTGCCGAGATCAACAGTCCGTTTGTCGTCAAAATCTATGACCATGGTCTCAAGGAGGAGTACGGCTATATCGCCATGGAGTTTTTTTCACGGGGCGATTTGAAACAGAGAATGGAGCTTAAAATAAGACCGGATGTTGCCTTTAATTACATGACCCATATCACCTATGGTCTGGATGCCATCCACCGGATCGGAGTCATCCACCGCGATCTCAAACCGGCGAATATCATGTTCAGGGGGGACGACAGCCTGGCGCTGGCTGATTTCGGCATATCCAAAAAGCTGGAAGGGGATAGTGACCTTACCACGGTCGGCCAGGTACTGGGCACGCCCCATTATATGAGTCCGGAACAGGGGGAAGGGAAACCGATCGATACACGTTCTGACCTGTATAGTGCGGGGGTGCTCTTATACGAGTTGCTGGCGGGTGATAAACCTTTTGCTGCGAAGACACCGGCGGCACTGATCTACCAGCACGTGCATGGCGAAATTCCGAAATTACCTGCCGGCATGAGCCGGTACCAGCACATTATCGATCGGGCATTGGCCAAGAATCCGGATGAGCGCTATCGGACTGCCATGGAATTTATCCAGGTCCTGGAGAAAGCGGAACAGGAGTGTTATTAGTCAGTGGTCATTGGTTCTTTGTCAGTGGTACTTGGTCAGTGGTTCCTGGTCCGGAGGCAGTATATAAAGGACTTGACTGCTCATTAAAATCGCCACACGCTTTTTTGACAACTGAC
>JBHHYN010000214.1:0-2674 GCA_046757565.1 Gammaproteobacteria bacterium
AGCTTCGAGCTCTCTGAAGGGCCCTCGTAGACGACGAGGTTGATAGGCTGGGTGTCGATCCGGGGTTGTGCTTTGCCGTCACGCCGCGACAACGCCAGTTCATGGGCCTGCTGTGGGCGATAGCCTTTCAAGCCCCGGTTTCGCCGAAGCTCCCGGCTAATGGTCCCGGGGTTTCGGCCAACAATCTCGGCTATCTCAGCCTGACTGTGTTCTGCTTTCTTAAGCGCGTAAATCTGATATCGTTCTTCCTGGGTAAGCTGTGTGTAGCCTCTCATGTGTGCTCCTCTTGCTTGGCGGTGAGAAAAGTCACGATACTACCGCAGCTTGCCTTCTAACCGACAATGTTGAGTTGCACTTACGAGTTGAATTCAAGGGTATATGTTTAACTGCAGCGAAGATTATTCCCGATAATGAGGCAGTTATCGTCAAAACTGTAAATGAAGCCCGAAACAGTCATACTTATGTATTTACAACAGGTGGAATTGGTCCGACCCATGACGACATAACTTCCTCATCCATAGCCAGTGCATTTAATACCACACTTGAGAGAAATGCTGATGCAGTTGCCGCCATGGACAACTATTATGAACCCGGTAAACTTAATGAGGCACGACTGAAAATGGCTGATATACCGAAAGGTGCTGAATTAATTGAAAACCCAGTAAGTGGTGCTCCCGGATTCCAGCTTGAAAATGTCTTTGTCTTGCCCGGGGTACCGATGATTATGCAGGCTATGTTTAATGGAATTACTGATCGATTGACAGGTGGCCTGCCAATCTTGACTGAAACTGTAGTGACGAATCTGACTGAAGGGGTGTTGGCCGATGGTTTATCAAAATTGCAGGACATGTATTCAATTGTCAGTATTGGCAGTTATCCCTATTTCAGGCATGGTAAACTTGGGGTAAATATTGTTTTGCGTTCAAAAGAGAAGGAGGCACTTGGTAATTTGCTGGTTGAAATCAAGAAACTGATTGATCAACTGGAAGGTAATATTTTAATTTGATTTAGTTTTGCTTACTTATAAATCTGGTTTGGCTAAATGAATATTGTGAAAGATAGACATGTAGTTCCGCTATTTCTGGTATTTTTACTTGTTATTATGATAATCGGGCATACGATAGCGGCTGATCCCGCCGGGATAAGCGGTAAGGTAATCGCTGTCGATGGAAACAGAGTGACTATCAAGATTAGTCCTGGTAATTCCCCGAATAATGGTGACAGGGTTGAACTTAGTTTTAATCTCGCTGGAGAGAGATTTCATGTAGGGACCTGGCGTGTAAAAAGGATCGAAGGTACTACTGTAATGGCCGATGTTGTGAAGGCAGAGCTGCCAGCCGATGTAGATATGGATGCCAGGATCTTTTCTGGTTCAGCTGTAGCTACAGCTTCATCAAATCAAAAACAAAGTCAACAAAAACAGCAAGAGAGTAATGCAAGTTCAGTTGAAGATGAACTCTTCTGGCTTAAATCGGATAATCAGAGTGTACAAAAACCTGCTCAAGTGCCGGCCAAGGCAACGCCTGCCATAAAAGAAAAAAGCGTTTCGAAGAAACCGAAACCAATACAAGAACAAAAACCAATACAAAAATCGAAACTTGCTTCAGTTCGTGTTCGCATTCAACATATCATCACTAATCAGTACCAGATGGTATGGAAAGATTCCGGTAGTGGTGCGCGCAAGGATTTTGCCAGTTTCCGGCCTGTGGCAAGTAACGGTTATTACCCTTTGGCTGATGTCGCAGTGGCTGGTCCATGGAAAGGCAAGCGTTATGCCAGTCCGGAATTCAATACCTTGCTGGTGAAGAGTGGAGAATTAGAATTAAAAAAGCCGGTGGGCTACGAGAAAATATGGAGCAGCAAAGGCAGCAATTCGGACAAGCCCTTCAGTTCCTGGGGACCCATTGCGCCGGCAGGTTACCGATGTCTCGGTGATGTTGGCAGCCAATCGCTGGATAAGATGCCTTCAACAGACGCAATTCGTTGTATCCCTGAACAATGTGCGCAAGAGACACAGATTGGGGAAAGAATATGGAGGGACAAGGGGAGTGGAGCAGATATCGATTTTTCAGTCTGGTTAGTACCGTCTGTTAATTTATACATAGGCAATCCTTCTCATGGCAATCCTAGAATCACCGTTTACACAATCAATCCGTCATGCCTTGCAAAATGATAAAGAGGCTTGTCCTGGTTCCAGATTTAATGACGTGTGATTGAATAGACAGAAATATTCGGCATGAGTCCTTTGAGAGTGTATAAACATTAACAAATAAAATTAGCAATAATAAATACTGTTAATTCAGTCCCAGAACTCGGGCCGGGTCTTTCCGGTTATTGTTCCGTCACCGTCAAAATTAACTGAAAACGTGCCTCTGTATGGTGTAGTACTCATAATCTGTATAGATAATTTCTTACAGTAAATTGAAATTTGACTATAAATCATTGCCCTGGAATATCATTTTTGGTGTAGGGGAGATCAAGCGCCTGCCATCGGAAATGGATCGGATGAACCTACATCATGCATTGGTCCTTTCTACTCCTGAACAAAAAGACCAGGCCCAGGAGATCGTTGAATTACTTAATACGCGAGTGGCGGGTGTGTTCGATCAGGCCATCATGGAGTATAGGAAGAATAAACAGGGTATTCCGGTTTGTCCAGTTTCCCCATCTGTCA
>JBHHYN010000215.1:0-2472 GCA_046757565.1 Gammaproteobacteria bacterium
TTTGTCGATTATCTTTAATAAAATCCGTCCGTTGTCGTTTATGGACGGACACTATATAGATACCTTGAGGTTATCGAGTAACCGCGCCTTACCGAGCCAGGCTGCGGTCAGAATGGAGAATCGCCTGTCATGCGGATGCGGCTCACCGAGGTCGTCACTGCGGCGGACACTGAAGTATTCGGGCCGGAATCCGGCAGACTCCAGAACCAGAATGGCTTCTGCTTCAATGGCGGTAATATCCCCGGGGTTGCGGCGCAGGCGTTGCGCGGCGGCTTGCAATGTCTTATAGATAAGCGGTGCCTTTTTACGCTCATCCCGACTGAGATAGTTATTGCGTGAACTCATTGCCAGACCATCCTTCTCACGCATAATGGGCACGCCTACTATCTCGACCGGCATACATAAGTCTCTGACCATGCGCCGGATTACCAGGAGCTGTTGATAATCCTTTTCACCAAACAGCGCCACATCAGGCTGCACATTGATGAGCAATTTGGTTACCACGGTGGCCACGCCGGAAAAGTGGATGGGACGAAACTTTCCACAGAGTATATTGGAAAGGTCAGGGACCGTTACCCGGGTGTCGGCGTCAATGCCGCCAGGATAGAGTTGGTCCAGATCCGGTGCGAATAACAGATCCAGGCCTGTTTCCGCCAGCTTCTGTTTATCCTCATCCAGGGTACTTGGGTAGCGCTCATAATCCTCACCCTTGCCAAACTGGATCGGATTAACGAAGATGCTGACAACGCTGCGATCCGCGAGTTCACGGGCCTGCTGCAACAGCGAAAGATGGCCCCCGTGCAAATTGCCCATTGTCGGCACGAAGGCGACAGTTAAACCCTGCCTCTTCCAGTCCACTATGATTTTCCTCAAACCGGTCAGGTCATAGACCGTTTGCATACCGGGATCCTGATGGGATTGAAAGGTTGATGAGATACCCATTCGGTTCACCGGAAGGACCGCCTGTTACTGGAAACTATGTTCCGGACCCGGAAAAGTGCCTGCCTTAACAGCGCCGACATAAGCACGGACGGCATCCTGTACACTGCCATTGCCTGCGAGAAAGTTCCGCGCCATCTTCGGGGTGGGCGCCGATATACCAAGCATATCGTACAGCACCAGCACCTGGCCATCACAGTCAACTCCGGCGCCGATACCGATGGTCGGGATATCAATAGCTGTGGAGACCTTTGCCGCCAGGTCCATGGGGATACATTCCAGTACCAGGATAGTTGCTCCGGCGTCCTGCAATGCCCTGGCATCCATCAAAATACGCTCGGCCGCAGGCACGTCCCGTCCCTGGACACGATAGCCACCATATTTGTGAACGGATTGGGGTTGTAATCCCAGATGTCCGCAGACCGGTACATCATGCCTCTCCAGATAACGGACGGCATCCAGGACATGTTCTCCTCCTTCGATTTTTACAACCTCGGCACCCCCCTCACTCATCAGGCGCGCGGCGTTACCCAATGCCTGGGCAGGCGTGGTATAACTCATGAATGGCATGTCCGCTATCAGTAGCGCCCGATCATTGCCCTGGCTCACCAAACGTGTATGGTACACCATATCGGCAACCGTGACTTTCAGGGTAGTATCATCGCCATGCAAAACCATTCCCAGCGAATCCCCGACGAGCAGTACTTCCACGCCCGCCTCATCCAGGACCCGCGCGAAACTAGCATCATAGGCCGTGAGGCAGGCTATCTTTTCGCCCGCCTGCTTCATGTCCCGCAGACGCGCCGTTGTCATCTTGTTTTTCATAATGCCTTAGGATTGAAATAGTGCCGGCCGGGAGGTAAGTTTCTGATGTAGTTGAGCAGTATATTATAGTCCTTGGTGCCGTTGGCAAGATTAAAATCGGCTGTATTGACGATCAGCAACGGCGATTCATTATAGTGATAAAAAAAATCGATATAGGCCTCTGCGATACGCTGCAAATATGTTTCCTCAATCCGCTTCTCATAGTCGATGCCGCGTTCGCGCACACGCCGCATGAGAATTTCGACGGGGGCTTGTAAATAGATCACCAGATCCGGCACAGGCGCCTCAAGGGTCAAGCGATTATAAACCTGATAATAAAGATCCAGTTCATTATCATCCAGGGTGACCTGGGCAAATAACCGGTCTTTCTGGATAAGGAAATCGGCGACCTGAGAAGGTCTGAACATGTCTGTCTGACGCAGGGATTCGATCTGCTTCGCCCTTTGAAACAGAAAGTACAATTGCGTAGGCAGCGCGACAGACCACGGTTCCTTGTAGAAGCGGGGCAGAAAGGGATTGTCCGCAAAGCGTTCCAGCATCAGGTCTGTCTGCAGTGTCGCCGCCAAACGTTGCGCCAGCGTCGTCTTGCCGACACCAATCGGACCTTCAACGACGATGTATTCGGGTATCGGATTACTCATTAGTTAGTTATCTTGGGTCTTCAGCAGAATCTGTGGGTTGATATATAAACAGTAGCCCGTCATTCCC
>JBHHYN010000216.1:0-2341 GCA_046757565.1 Gammaproteobacteria bacterium
TTGGGCTACAGAGCAAATACTCGTCGCTTCGACTTTATGAGCAGACTCTAAATAAACAAAAAACACTGCTGGAGTTGCTAAAGAATAAATGATGAGAATGCATCCATAATAATGAATAATGGGGGACAGACCACGGTTTTTAGTGATGGCTAATGAATTGAACAGCATACAATCCAGGAGGAATACAATTAAATGTGGTTATTGCGCCCAGTCGATGGCGCTGCTGAAAGTGGGAAAAACTATAACGTGGACTATAATCGACGGGAGAACCACGTAGCGGTAGAGGATCAGCCGACAAAGTAGGCGATGGTTGATGAACTTGTTAGGTGATATACTATACCTGTGAACTCATCCAAATTTATTTCAGATTTTCTTCCATATAAAGAGATAACTCGATCATCCGCTCCAGCAATTGCTCCGGCGGCAAACCGGGGAAATTTCTATATACGATTTCCTTTGCAAACAGGCGGCTGATGTAACGCAACTTGAGCATTCTGCTGCGCGAAGTGTAAACAAAATCACGATGTCCGTTATTGATGACGACGACATTTTTCTCTGCATCAAAGCGCGAGCGCCATAGCGCCCCCGCGGCCCGTTCGAATGTATACCCCGGCAGACCCTGGCGTGTCCTGGCCGACTCCTGTGTCTCTTTCGCCAGTGTGTCCGTCACCGTGATCATGGCATCGTCCCGGCAAACAATATCGCCTTGTGTGGCAGTGAGTTGAACCTGCGATAACTCGGGGATTTCCGGTGCATGATAGGTAACGATTTCGTCAGTTATATTTTCCATCCTGCCTTTCCCATCCCTGAGTTCCCATTTGTATTCAACATCATGCTCTACAAGTTTGCGTGAGCGATCACGCGGAATGGCCCTGAGTGTCCTCGATCCCTTGACGGCAACAACGCAGGAACGCGGTGATATACGCACGCTGTACATGGGACCTGCATATTCAAAGAACTGTTTTTGCGCCGGTTCCGTGCCGGAAGCGTCTGTGGTTTCCTGTCCCAATACAGCGCCTGTGGCCGTCTCGTCACCGGCATCGGGTTTGGCGCTCGGATCAGAGGTTCTCCTGCTGATCAGGGAATGAATATCGAACCAGTCGTACTCCTCGGCAGGCAGCGATAACATCGCTTCTTTAAATGCCTTTTGAATAGTGCGCAGGATCTGACGGCTGGTCTGCTCCTCCTCAGCTTTTTTTTGTGCATCGATTGCCTCTATGATGCTGGCCTCTACGGGTTTCATGACCCTGACAAACTCAACGAATGCCTTATCCTGAATGATCCCTGACCGCGTGCCCGGCGTAAGATTAAGAAAATCGACATCGATGATTCCCTGCAGATAGCCGCTCGACCAGGGAGCTTTGGAAAAAGCATCCAATTGCGCGATGTTCTCGAGAACCCGTGTGCCGGCACGGTACAATCCCGTCCGGTTTTGCTCGTTTGGCTGGTCGAGATAAAGTTCAAGGTAAATGTCACCACTCTGCGCCTGGGGAAGGGGGAGTTGGTGTAGAAGCTGTCCATTAAACTGGCGTGGTTCGACCCTGAATTGTTTGCGTGCATGCCGGTCGATAATATTGATTTCTACTCCGGAATGACGGATCCGGTCCCGCAGTTCCGAGGCCAGATACCATTGCATCTTCTCGCCACTGAAATGCCGGATACCCGGCAGGAGCGGGGTGATCGTCAGTTCCGTTCCGTGTCCGGGGAAAAGTGTCCGGCGCTGGTTGACTTCGTAGTTTGGATCGCCCTTTTTCATGTGCATTTGATAGTTCTTACCGTCCGCAGCCGTGGAGGTAAGAAAGATTTGCTCACCGACTGTCCAGAAACTCAACAGTCCAATCCCGAACTCTCCCTGAATACCCTGAACGCCGTCTGCCTTCAATCGGCGCTTCACTGAATCGCATATATGTGTTGCGACATACCTGAAATTGGGGATCCCTTCGTCATCTCTCGGGATCCCGTCCCCATCGTCCGTCACCCGCAGATAGTGTTCGCCTTTCTCTTTTGCCCGGGTGATGGTGATATGTTTGGCATGGGCATCAATACTGTTTTCAACGAACTCCGCTACCGCTTTCAACGGATTTGATTGCGACAGGGCAATGATAGTTATGGCATTCCAGTCATCGCCGATGCGAAGTTTTCCCGCCCTTGCCTGGTTACGCTGTTTCGTTGATCTGTTCATGGATGTCAATTCTTGCATTAAACGGTATGTATCACCTTGTTTTTTTCTTTACGGCTTTTTTGGCAGTTTTTTTGGTTACCCTCGTTTTGGCAGGTTTCTTTGCACTCTTTTTGGTTACCCCCGTTCTTGCGGGTTTCTTTTCCACCGGTTTCTTCCCGG
>JBHHYN010000217.1:0-2264 GCA_046757565.1 Gammaproteobacteria bacterium
AGAGGTACAAAGTTTAGGTGCACCCCAGGTTCCAGCCGGTTATGTTTGCCGTTAGTATGAAAAGGAGATTATAAGTCATGCGACCGTATTTATTGATCCTCGCAATGGTGAGTGTTCTCTTCGGTAAAACAGACACACTTAGACAAACTAATCACCAAAACTATATAAATTTCGAATCCCAGCTTGAGAAAAAAATTCCAACGGTCTTGTCGGAACAAGAAGTGAAAAGAATTATCGATGTCACGATCAATCCAAACACCGCACCATTCTCATGACCATCTATAGCGCCGGATTGGGACTGGGTGAATTATTAATCCTTGCATTGGAAGACATTGATTTCGATGGCGATATTTTAAATGTCAGGCGTGGGAAGGGGAAAAAAGATTGCCGAATCATCCCTGATGTAAGGCAATACCTCACTGACAGCCAGTGGTATAACCTATTCCATGTAGGACAATCTTGAATGATTCATCCATAGACATGCAAATTGTTTGAACCGCCAGAGCAGACGGTTCCTTTTTTAACCTTTATAAAATCGTGATGTCTAATCTAAAGCCAACATGAAATACAAAAAATTACATCTGATACTCCTGCTGCTCTCATTGCTAGGGGCCTGCCAGGGGAAAAAGGTTGTCGCGGATGAAACCCCCTCTTCGTCTGCTTACCGAATAACCAAAACTGTGACCTACAACGATGTAAGTGTGGATGTCATTATTGATAAACCGGAAAACGATGAAGTCGATGTGTTGGTAGTCTATCACGGAACCGCAGTCTATGATTGGAATATCTGGGATGCAGCCAACAGGATTCTCGATAATTTCAAATCCATTCTTGAACGGCAGGACATGATGATTGTGAGTGTGGTCTATCCAGAGGAAAATTTATTGTTCGGGGACAACATTGTACAGGCCGAAGCCGGTTTATTATGGGTTCAAAACAGGGCGTCAGAGGAATTGGGTGTCACCATTCAAAAAATATTTCTTGCCGGTCATTCACAAGGTGGATATCTGGTGACGCGCTTAAATACCTTACACGCAACCCACGGAGTGATCGCCAGCGCTCCGGGACCGCTAAACCTGTATTATCGCTGCCAGTTGGAAGAAGACGGAATGATTGAAAGCCGGCCTTTTTGCACCTGCTTACGCAACGAATACGGCACAACCAGGGACAATCCGGAGGCCTATTTGGCACGATCACTGATCAATTTTACCAATGGATATAAATCGGATATTTTATTTGTCCAGGGGCTACAGGACGGCTATCTGCAAATGTATTCATGGCCGACTTTTAAACAAAAGGTCAACGATTGCGTAGATTGCCAGGACAGGCAGTTTCTTGAATTGCCGGATTACGGCCACCCGGCCCTATTTCAAAGTCCCGAAGCGAAAATTGAGTTTAATGCTTTTATCAATGCCAGATGAGTTCTCTTACCCGTCTTTTAAAACATGGCGACTCTCCTATTGGGTTAAAACCGGGGCTATCTAAAAATCCTGGATCTCCGGCATGCATGCCGGGGTAAGAAAAATTGTTCGTGTAATTCAAGGAGATATATTCACTGCCCGGCCTTGAAAGGCAGCGCAGCTGGTTTGCTTGTGCATGAGAGCCATGAAGGGTGTAAATTTTCCCATCACCCTCAAGCTCAAGTGAGATCATGAATACATTTACCGGTTTTCCTGCGGACACGCTTCCCTTCCTGTCGGAGCTGAAGGACAACAACGACCGTTCCTGGTTTGAAGCACAAAAGCCCCGGTTTCGGGTCATTCAGACGGCCGCACAGGAATTCATTTCCGCCATGGATGCCGCTCTGAAATCTATTGCGCCGGAGTTGGGTGGTGATCCTCCCTTAACGGTTCCGGGTCGCTCTTTCGCATTTAACGGGATGTGCGGTTCAGCAAGGATAAATCGCCCTATAAAACCCGCCTGGGAATTCTGTTCTGGGACCTGAAAAAGATGAAAATGACACATCCCGGCTCTGACAGTCTTGTCCATCACGGTTCTTGAGGAGTAAGTCCGGCACCGGTCTACGCCTGTTGGTTATACTCACGCTATACGGTAAACAGGCGATGATTATACGTAATTGTCAAGAAATTGAAAATGGCCCCCTCCTGTACACCGACGGGTGGGGTTGGTTGTACCGCGCATTCGAGGCACTGGCCCCTACCGGGTGCTTCTTGCGGCGCGTTATCTGACGGTACTTCTATCCGAACGCGGTCGAGTAATTTGGGTGGATTCATCAAACCAGTCTTGCACGATATCCCTTGTAT
>JBHHYN010000218.1:0-2217 GCA_046757565.1 Gammaproteobacteria bacterium
GAATGACGGGCTACTGTTTATATATCAACCCACAGATTCTGCTGAAGACCCTTATTTAAATTCCGGGAACTCGCTTTCTATGAACCAGCGTTTCGATTCCGGTTCATACCACCATTTGTATGTATACGCCATCTTCTTCAAGGTGCCGTATTCCTTGTTATAATAATTAATCTCGCCCTCGACAACAGCTTCAGTCAAATCTTCATTAATGGTTTTCTCCTGTACCGAATAACCCGTTATACGGATATTCTTGAGTGCGTCCCGATCAACCCTCATGCGTTCACCGTTGCGCTTTATGTGGAAATCCTCCACCTTCGTATAAAGTGCCCAGCGCAGGGCGATATTATACTGTTTTATCGATTCTTCGAATGTTTCAAGCCGTTTTTTCGTACTCATACCACTGCATGAAACCAGACAGATCGCCACAATAAAAAAAATAGATATTTGCTTTATCATGAGAGTCCTCAATTAGGGAAATTGAAAATAATTTTCTGATACACCGATGAACCCCGTTAATCTAACAATAGCATCCGACCCGCTCATCATACCCCTATCTAAAACACTATGAATCGAAATTAATATCGACACGCCATAGCTCCTGCCCCTGCTTGTCAAAGCGGTTCCAGAGATCGCTGTATGTCTGACCTGTTACCGGGTGGACCGAATCAGCCGCTATATCCGCCAACGGCTTCAATACAAAGGCATATTTGGTAATATCCTCCCGTGGGATTTGAAGATGCCCTTCATGAGTAACGAGATCATCAAAAAGCAGCAGGTCCAGGTCCAGCGTTCGCGGGGAAAATCTGGGTTCCCGCCTGTCCCGGCCAAACATAAACTCTATCTCATGCAGGGTTTTTTCCAATTCTTCAAGAGGGAGTTCCGTGTCAAAGGCCGTCACCAGGTTGAGGAAATTATCTCCCTCGAAGCCAACTGCCCTGCTTTCGTAAACCGGGGAAATGGTGAGACTACCGAAACGTTCCCGTAATACCTTAATGCCTGACTTGATATTTTGTTCACGCTCGATATTACTGCCAATGCCGATAAAGACCCTGGCCATCTCAATCCTGCTGACCGCGCTCTATCACCACACCGACATCACGGACACCTCGTACGGCGCCCTGCTTGTTCAGGCGCAACCGGCACCACGGCACCTTGAACTCGTTTAACAGGATCCCTGCAACGTTTTCAGCCAGCGTCTCCACCAGTTCAAATTCACTCTCCTCGACAAAAGCAATGATGCGTTTTGCCACTGCCTTGTAATTCACTGTATCATTGATATCATCGCTCGCGGCGGCTTTTCTGCAATCGGTTCCCATCTCAATATCCAGGATTACCTTCTGCCGGGTTCGGCGTTCCCAGTCGAAGATACCGATGATTGTTTCAACATGAAGATCGTTGAGATATATGATGTCCATAAGATTACCAGTAGCCGATTGTTATGGGTCAGTAGCATTTCTCGATGACTGCCAGTATACATCCTTGGCAAAATCCACTAAACCACTGACGAAAAACAAGGAAGAAATGGTTGATCTGATATCCATACCGGTTTCCAATAATCGCATGATCGTCCATTCTGGTTTCATTTTACTTGGCTATCTGCTCGGCTCCGTCGCCTCTGCCATTGTGGTCTGCCGAATGATGGGTCTGGGCGACCCCCGTTCTGAGGGATCGGGTAACCCCGGTGCGACTAACGTTTTACGCCTGTATGGGAAAAAACCCGCTGCCCTGACCCTGGCCGGCGACGTATTCAAAGGGCTGCTGCCGGTACTGCTGGCCCGATTATTACAGATGCCTGATAGCATCATTGCCCTGACCGGTCTGGCGGCCTTCATCGGACACCTCTATCCCCTGTATTTCCGATTCCAGGGCGGTAAGGGTGTTGCCACGCTATTCGGTGTCCTCAGTGGAGCCGGCTGGTTACTGGGCCTCTCCTTTATGGCCACATGGCTGGTGCTGGCATTACTGTTCCGCTACTCCTCACTGGCGGCCATTATCGCCGCTGTCATGACGCCGGTGTATAGCTGGTGGTTATTACCATCACCTGCTTATGCCATCAGTTTCAGCCTGATGGCCGCTATCCTCATCTGGCGGCACCGTACCAATATCAGAAATTTGATTGCAGGCACCGAGGATAAAATAGGAAATGACAGCTCTTGAAACCGTTTTCTTCACTTTCCCTTTCCCACTTTTCACTTTTCACTTTTTACTTTTTACTTT
>JBHHYN010000219.1:0-2167 GCA_046757565.1 Gammaproteobacteria bacterium
ATAGCAATCCATCCAAGTTTTTTACCCGATTTCAAAAAACCATGAATAATCCGGGTTAGGTGATTAGAATCTCTCGAAATAGCGGCGCGACGGCTTGTCCCCGATTCAAGTGGTCTGCGGCACAGGCATGGTTAGAGGGCGAAAATCACCCCGTAGGACAGGATGAGAAAGGTCTTATCCCTATGGCCGAACGGCTACTTCCTGGGAAAGCCGACCTGCGTGTGCCGGCACCTGCCCGCCTGTCTGCCGTACTCACCAGTGGATATCCAAGAAACCACGGGACGAGCGAGCCTGTCTGTGCGTTGCACGCAGACAGGCCCCGCCGGATAGCGACCCTGTGAGAAGAGAGATCACCGTCGATCTTTCTTACAGCCAGCTAATGTAAAAACCGTTGCCATCGCCCCGGCTGGAGCCAGTGTCCAGCCCTGTTTGAAAACCGGTCTCGGGTTGGCATAATAGCCTGTTATCGGATATTGTCTACCCAAAACGAAGGAGGGTCGGCTCGTTTGCCTGTCCGGCACCCGCTTGGGGCTCTCGACGGCGGGCTGACCGGTGGCTGTTTCGGGAATTCTTCGATTCTTGGTAGCTGTACCTCAAAAGCAGATTCCTATCATTTAAAGTTATGTTGCCAGGAGGCCGGATGAGTTTTTTGACCATACGGGCCGCCACAGTGCGGACCGTGGGCCATGGGAACTTTTAGACACCGACGTCAATACCACTCCACCTCAATCTATCTACCAGGGCTTTGAGCTTTGGCGGCCGATAATTAGTGTCAGTTTCGTAGCGGGCTTTTACGCTGGGATGAACCTTGGTAGGCACACCGTCGATCACCAGGTCCCTATACAGCGGTTCTTTCAAACGAAACACATGCTTGCGTGATTTATGTAAGGGCGCAAAGATGCCATCGGTCAGGTTTGCTTTTATGTGGGGTTCCAGCTTTAGTCCGGCATTGGCTGCTTCATCCAGCATCCATAACAATGCTGTGTCTGAAACACAGGTGCCCGTTTTCTTGTCAGGGCCGTATGAACCGCCGACATCGCTGTGAACACCAGCAAACCAGACCTGTTTCAAATCAACATTTGGCCTGGGTTTCCATACCGTGGGTTCAAAATCTTCTCGTTCCTCGTCGATTGCAAGCGCATGCCGAGTGATACTAACATTTGCCCCCATCTTGGTGTCATAAAACTCATCATTGCTAGCCAGCAACCCCATCAGGCTGAAGGGAATACCCAGGGCACCTACCGTATCCCAAACGCCAATGAAGTGAACTTTGCGACTTTGGTGACAATGCTGTCTGCGAAACTGGATGGCGTCTTCGCCTTTGGGGCTATGTTTTTTTTTGTTGCTTTTGTATATTTTCCAGGCATTCTCTATGAGTTTCGCATCAGGACGCTTAACAATGCCACAATTGTTGATGAGTCCACAAAGCGCCCTAACGGTATAGGCACCCCGACTGAATCCGAATAGATAGATCTTATTGCCCGGTTCGTAGTTCTGGACGATATAGCGGTAACCATCAAGTATATTTTTATGTATACCTTTACCGGTAATGCCAGCACTGACCGAGCTGTGATAAGACCCCAGCCCCCAATCGTAGAAAACGTGCTGCACCACCCCCTGGGCATTAGGCTTGATTGCCCTGGCAATTTTTAGAACATTGGTAGCATGATCCTTCTCTGAATCCTCTTCAGGACGATTCCAGGTGCCGTCTGCACAGACAACGATATTAGCCATCACTAGTCTCCCTTCATGGGTTTGACTGAAAATCGAACAAGAGCGATCAAGTCTTACATTGAGAGTATGTGTTAATGTAAGATTCCACTATTATCAATGACTGTGGATAGATAGATTATCGGTACAGTGACATCAATGACTAAGTCACTTTCGTTGGAAATTATGGTCAATCGGAATTCAGTGGGTCCGAAATCCTCGGAGACAAGAAAAGTGGCATTAAGGGTATCCGCATTCTGTATATCAACGTTATCACCACTGAGTTGCTGCCACTGCCGGGGGTCAGGCTTTTGAAGTGTTGATAATGGGATGAAATTTGGGATACCCTTCGGGCATTGCTCGCAAGCCACGAATTCATTATCTGGGCGCATTGTACCACACTGCGTATTCCGCGCCATTTCGACCACCCATTCCGGAGCATTCCGTCCACCCATTC
>JBHHYN010000220.1:0-2142 GCA_046757565.1 Gammaproteobacteria bacterium
GCTGCGCTCGAAAGCCGGGGCAGGCCGTCCAGGCCTGCCCGCTCGCCGGGACAAACCTCCACTGGAGGTTTGTCTGCTCCGACTCGCCCCCTGTTTCCGGCGTGAGAGGCCAGCGTCCTGGGCCACTAGACGAAGGGAGCATACGAGACACAATTTAAACAGTGGTATTATATGCTGCCGTTGAGTTGCTCAAGAGATTGTCGGGAAATTATTGCGGTTATCGCGTTCACTGCGTTTTCAAGCATCTTCCTGAACAGACTGGCATGAGAGATTTTTGACGTTTTTGAACTATGAAGAGTAAAGGACAAGGCAAGGTCGCTGTGTTAAGGCCCCCTCCGCGAATACTATCGCGCAATGAACATATCATTTCCCGCAGCAATATCAGTGACAATGCGCTGAAGGTGCTGTATCGCCTGAAGAAGGCGGGTTATCAGGCCTACCTGGTCGGCGGCAGTGTCAGGGATCTATTACTGGGGAGGGAACCCAAGGACTTTGATGTAGTGACCGATGCACTGCCTGAGCAGGTCAGAGAGTTGTTTCGTAACAGTCTCATGATAGGCAGGCGCTTTAGACTGGTCCATGTTCGGTATGGCCGGGAAATAATCGAAGTCTCCACCTTTAGGGCGGCGCACCACGTGGCGGATGGTGAGGGGCATATGGTCGACGGCAGGATCGTTCGCGACAATGTCTATGGAAACATCGATAACGATGTGTGGCGCCGGGATTTAACCGTGAATGGTCTGTTTTATAATATTGAGGACTTTTCCGTCATCGATTATGTCGGCGGTATACAGGATGTCCGTGCGGGCCGGATACGCCTGATTGGCGATCCCGAACAACGCTATATTGAAGACCCGGTTCGTCTTCTGCGTGCTGTGCGGTTTGCAGTCAAACTCGGATTCCGGATTGATCCGGGCACGGAAAAGCCGATCCGGGAACTGGCCCCTCTGCTGGAGGAGATACCACCGGCGCGTCTGTTTGAGGAGGTACTGAAACTTTTTCTGGGGGGCTATGCCGCCCAGACATTTGAGCTGCTACGGCATTATGATCTGTTCGCCGCCCTGTTTCCGCAAACCGAAGAAGTCCTTTCCCAGCAAGAGGGCGGTTTCCCGCATATGTTGTTGATCCATGCACTGAACAATACCGATATCAGGCTCGCACAGGAGAAGCCGGTGACGCCGGGTTTTTTGATTGCCGCCTTGTTATGGACGCCGATGCAGTTGATGGTAACGGAGTATATGAATAGTGGGTTAAGTGAAGCGGAAGCCATTTACTTCGCCAGCGATGACGTTATTTCCCGCCAGATTGCCCATACGGCCATGCCCAGAAGGTTTACCCGCATCGCCCGGGATATCTGGCAATTACAACCACGTCTGAAGCGCCATGCCGGCAAGCTACCGGAGCGGCTACTTGCCCATCCCCGTTTCCGTGCGGCTTATGATTTTTTGATGTTGCGGGCCCAGGCAGGCGAAGATGTCCAGGATTTGGCGCTATGGTGGACCCGATATCAGGAAACTTCAGGCTACACGGAAGCACGGCCCCGGCGGAAGAAAACACATACCCATGAAGGCAGACGCCGATACCGGCGGCACCGGAAATCCCACAGCTCATGACCTGTGCCTATATCGGGCTGGGAAGTAACCTGAACGGACCCGAGCAGCAGATAGCAAGCGCCTTGCCGGCGTTGCAGGAAATACCCTTAACCGAGGTAGTGCAGTGTTCCTCGTTCTATCGGAGCAGACCACTCGGGCCACAGGACCAGCCTGATTACGTCAACGCCGCCGCAAAATTGGAAACATCCCTGACTGCCTTCACACTTTTGCTAAACTTGCAGCGCATAGAGGCGCAACATGGCCGCATTCGTGGAACCGAACGTTGGGGGCCCCGTACTCTGGACCTGGACCTGCTACTCTATGGTCAGCATCGAATTAACAAGAAACACTTGATTGTTCCCCACCCGGAAATCGCGAATCGCTGTTTTGTTCTCGCTCCCCTCGTTGAGATCGATGATGATCTGCCTATCCCGGGGCTGGGCCTGGCAAGAGATCTGCTTGAACAAGTCGATAGCAGCAGCATGCAAAAGATAACGGCTCTTCAGCAGAATCTGTGGGTTAACAAGAAAGACTTTTGAATAAAAACTGA
>JBHHYN010000221.1:0-1683 GCA_046757565.1 Gammaproteobacteria bacterium
GAATGACGGGCTACTGTTTATATATCAACCCACAGATTCTGCTGAAGACCCTAATTTAAAAGTTGAAACGGCCTGACATCAAAATACAATACAACCAAGTATATACATTGCATGACGGGCAGCCCGCAATTTTTTATCAATATCTTTGTTCATCGATAATACGGGACATGGCGTGAGTGACATTTTAGAAAAGCTGGAATCGGTAGTTGCGGCGGGTGGAATACTGACTGGTGATGATGTGTCCGGCAGGAATGCCGGGATTTGGCATGAGGAAGGTATCCAGGCCAGGGCGATTGTGCGTCCGCGCAGCACCGATGAAGTCTCGTCAATCATGCGCATTTGTCATGATAACAACCAGGTAGTAGTCGCTCATGGCGGCAGGACCGGCCTGGTGGAGTCACACATCACTTGCAAGGACGATATCGTGTTATCTCTGGAACTTATGAACACTATTGAGGAGATCGATGAAGCCGGACGCACCATGACGGTCCAGGCCGGTACATTGCTGCAGTCTATCCAGGATGAAGTCAAAAAGGTGGGACTGGATTTTCCTCTCGATCTGGGCGCGCGGGGTTCCTGCACAATCGGTGGAAACGCCTCCACCAATGCCGGTGGCAACCGGGTGATCCGTTATGGCATGACTCGCGATAATATCCTCGGCCTGGAGGCCGTATTGGCCGATGGCACGGTACTGACATCGCTGAACAGGATGATAAAGAACAATGCCGGTTATGATTTAAAACATCTGTTCATCGGAACCGAAGGAACATTGGGGATAGTAACACGGCTGGTGCTGCGCCTGCGCGAGGCGGCGAAGAGTCAGGATACCGCCCTGATGGCGATCGATGAATTTCCCAAGGTAATCGATTTCCTGAAATTTGTAGATCGTGAGTTGGGTGGCACCCTCAGTGCCTTCGAGGTGATGTGGCGGGATTTCTACCTGGTGGTGACAACGCAACCGGCAAAATCAAAACCACCGTTGGAACAGGACTATCCCTACTATGTGCTGGTTGAGTCGTTGGGTGCGGATCAAGAGAACGATTCGAGACGTTTCCAATCGGTCTTGATGGAGGCACTGGAACGTGGCTTACTGGCAGATGTGGTGATTGCCAAATCACAGGCCGAGCGCAATGCCATGTGGGCAATCCGGGATGATGTGGAACAGGCGCATAAGCATGTGCCGATTTTCATTTTTGATGTGAGTTTGCAGATCAAGTATATGAATGACTATGTGGAGCGGGTAAAACAGGCCCTGGACAAGGAGTGGCCCGGGAACCGCTGTTTCATCTTCGGGCATCTGGGTGATGGGAACCTGCATTATCTCATTACGGTAGGTGATGGATCGGCGCAGACCAGAAGGAAAGTAGAGGCATGCGTCTACCGCCCCTTGCAGGAGATTAACGGTTCAATATCAGCGGAACACGGTATCGGGCTTGAGAAAAAAGCGTATCTTGCCGTAAGCCGCAGTGAGAACGAGATAGCATTGATGCGGCGTTTGAAACATACACTGGACCCGAAAGGCATTCTGAATCCGGGAAAGGTGTTCGATTTAACTATTTGATTAACCACATAGGTCACAGAGATAATAAAAGTCAAAAAATAACGAACGAAAATCTCGGGAGCTTGCCCCCGAATTGGAGTGCGATAAGTGATATGAATAACCATCACACAGAAACTCGGTCG